>JAFTLL010000005.1 GCA_017456015.1 Clostridia bacterium
ATTAACACAGCTCTCGCTGTATCAACCTTCATTTAGAAGCTCTTCCGTCTCAGTCCAACACTTGCGTGTTGTTCCGTACAAATTACTTCTCCTGAGTTTCTTTACTCATTCTCTTTGTCGGGTCCTTACTTATTGTCATCGTTGTTTAATTTTCAAGGTTCGCTTCTCGCGCTCCCCGTTTTGCGAGCGCCAGATTATAATACCAAATCCTCTCCCGATTGTCAAGTACTTTTTTATATTTTTTTTGCACTTTTTTTCAAATAACTAAAAAATGTAAAGATTTGGTATGAACACGGTTCAGTTTACCCAAATTCCATACAAATATACATATTAAAAGTTTTTTTCAGAAACAATTGTATTTTTACGCATTCTTTGCTATAATTATTTTATTATGTATAAAGAGGTGTTTTTTTGCCAATTAAAATTCCGAACTCTCTCCCTGCTACCGTAACGCTGGAAGAGGAAAATATATTTTTTATGACCGAGGAGCGTGCCCTGCATCAAGACATACGGCCGCTGCGAATTCTCATACTGAATTTAATGCCGACCAAGATTGAAACCGAAACACAGTTGCTGCGTTTGCTCAGCAACACACCGTTGCAAGTGGAAATCGAGTTGATGCAGATGGCCTCCCACACTTCCAAGAACACTTCTCCGGAGCATTTACTGAAATTTTACAGCGTCTTTGATGACCTTTGCGACCAACGGTTTGACGGAATGATTGTCACCGGTGCGCCGGTAGAACTACTACCTTACGACGAGGTGCACTATTGGAACGAGTTGCAGAAAATCCTCAAATGGGCCGAAACCCATGTCTATTCGGTATTTCACATTTGTTGGGCCGCACTGGCCGGCCTACAATACCATTACGGTATAAATAAGGTTGCCTTACCGGAAAAATTGAGTGGTGTTTATGAGCACCGCCTGAATTCGTTGTTGCACCCTGTCGTTCGTGGATTTGATGATTTCTTCTATGCGCCCCATTCCAGATATTGCGGTATAGATGAGCACCAGATAGAAAAATCAAATGCGTTAGATGTTCTGGCTTATTCGGAGCAAGCCGGTCCTTATATGATTGCCGACCGAAGCTGCCGCAACCTATTTGTGTTGGGGCACCCCGAATACAGCCGTATGACACTGGCCAAAGAGTACGAACGCGACATTGCAAGAAATTTAAATCCGGCAATACCAGTAAACTATTTTAAGGATAATTTGCCGGAAAACGGTCCTACATTTAAGTGGAAATCCCATGCGAACCTTTTATTCGCAAACTGGTTGAACCACATTGTTTACCAGCACACGCCTTATGATTTATCTACCTTATAGTATATAGAAAGGATTTCCCACTATGTCGAAATCAAAAAGAGCAAAGGAAAGCCGTAATGCCGAACGGTTAAAAAGTTTGGAATTGCAGGCTGCAAAAAAGCAAGAGGTTCGGCGACAGAACTGGCTGGGTATTCTTGCCGTTTTGTGTGGAATTGCTCTGATTGCCATTGTTTGTTTCAGCGTAAGCCTTTACAACAACGGCGCGGTTATGCGCAAACGCATTTCCATGGAAAGCGCGAATTATCAAGTGAACAATTGTATGCTGTCCTATTATGTGTACGAACAATACCGCGCTTTCGTCAACGAAAATTACGACGAATTGAGCACCACCTACAAGCTGGACAATCAAAAGTCTTTGAAAAAGCAAAACTGCACCTTGGATGACGGCAGCTGGTATGATTACTTCCTTTCCGGTGCGCAGGAAAACTTGCGCTCGATTTTGCTCTACGCCGAAGCCGCACACGACGCGGGAATGAAGCTGGACCAAAGTGATAACAAAGCGATTGATGCGCGGATAAAGGAATTAGAAGACGATGCCGCTATGCAGAACTACACCTCTAACGAGTATTATAAATATTTGTATGGCCGCGGTGTACACGAGCAGGATTTGCGAGATTGCTTTACACTTGAAGCTTTGGCTGAGAAATATAAGCAAGCGTATGTGGACGATGCCTTCACCTGCACCGACGCGCAATTGAACAACGAGTTCACAGAGGACCTCCGGAATAACGCCGCAATTGATTATCTATATCTTACCATAACGCCTAAATATCAAGAGAACGCCAACGAAGAAGAAAAGCAGGTTGCAAAAAAAACAGCCACCGAATGGGCAGAGAAATTTAAAACTTGCACCGGTATTGCAGATTTTCAAAAAACTGCCCAGACTTATACCGCCGAGCGTTATGATATCGACGCAACAAATATGCCGTTGATTGAAATGCTCAACCTTAGTGTCTACGAAACGATTGAGGCCGCCAACTATACCGATACCGAATTCGGCAACGCCGCTTTTGATGAGAAAGTCACCGAGGGAACTGTAATTATTACCGGTACGGCCGATACGCAATACACTGTATACTGTATTACAAAGCCCATGTACAAGCCGTCTTACCCTACAAAAAATGTCGGTGTGATTCCATTTAGTACAGCCTATTACTATTCATCAGAAAACGCTCTGCGCTATGCCCAAGAAGCCCAATCTGATTTTACCGAAAATCCTACCGCTGAACATTTTGCCCAACTTGCCAAAGAATCCTGCAATGATTACAAAACCATAAAAAATAACGGCCAATATAAAAATGTTAAACGCCACGAGCTGGCGACTTCAATCGATAACTGGATTTTCGATGAAGAGCGAAAGGAAAATGACTGTACTGTCATAACCGCCATCGATAGCTATTATCTTGTTTGGTATATCGGAAACGGAGAAATTGCCTGGCAAAGCGAAATTATTTCGAATCTCTACGCAGAATTTGAAACGGCACATCTTACCGAGTTGGAAAGCAAATTTCAAATTAATGTAAATAAAAAACAAATGCAAAAACTTTCTTTGTAAAAAACAATCGTCGGGGGAATCATGCGTGTCAAAAAGGCCGCATGATTCCCCCGATTTTTTCAAGATAATAACCGACGCAAATTCAAAAGGATTACCTTTTCTTTACGGGACACCTGCACCTGCGTCATGCCCAATTGCCTTGCCGTTTCACTCTGCGTTTTGCCGCCAAAATACCGAAGCTCGATGAGCTGTCTGTCCTTTGGTTCCAATCGGTCAAGTAAATCCCGCAAAACCAGACGGTCAAACTCTGCTTGTTGGGCCGCGTCATCAGATAACGGTAACTGGCTTTCTTCTCCGCTTTCATCGGTGAAAACCAAGGAAACCGTTGGTTGTGCGGCGCAAATCGCCTCAGCAACCTCTTCTTTGGTCACGCAGAACGTATCCGCCAATTGAGCGACGCTAATTTCATTGCCGGTTCTTTTTAAATAACGTTCTTTTTCGGCTGTGATTTTTAAGGAAAGCTCTTTCACACTACGGCTGACTTTCACTGCGCCGCCATCCCGAAACATCCGCCGAATTTCACCGAGAATAACCGGAACGGCATAAGTGGAAAAACACAACCCGCGGTCGGCCTCAAAATGGTCTGCCGCTTTTATAAGTCCGACACAGCCTGCCTGAAACAAATCCTCATATTCAATACCCCTTCCCCGAAAGCGGTGGCAACAGGTATGCACTAGACCTATGTTTTGCGCAATAAAGCGGTCGCGGTCGTTCATACAACCTTCAAGCGAATGCTGAGGCGTTTGGTCAGCGTGACCGTTGTCCCTTTACCCACCGTGGAACGAACACGCACGCTATCCATAAAACTTTGCATTACCGCAAAGCCAAGACCTGCCCTTTCTTCACCGCCGGTCGTATACAGCGGTTCCATTGCCTGTTTTATATTTTCGATGCCGCACCCTTTATCCCGAATGCGTATTTTTACACTGCTTTCTTCCAGCGTCACCGTTATGTAAATATCGCCTACCGTATTTTTGTAACCGTGCACAATGGCATTGGTCACAGCCTCCGAAACCGCCGTTTTAATATCGCTGATTTCCTCTACGGTGGGGTCCTTTTGTGCCACAAAGGAAGCGACCGCTACGCGGGCAAAGCTCTCATTTGCAGAAAGTGAAGGTATTGTCATTTTAAGCCTGTTTTCCATTTTTTAAACCACCTTTATCTATCGTTGCCAGACGGTCAAGACCGGCCAGTTTCATCACCTTATAAATGGTAGGTGACGTATTGGTTATGTTAATTTTTGCGCGGTTGGGTTGAAGCAGCTTATACCGCCCCATAACCAATCCTATCCCCGAACTATCCATAAAGGTTATGCTACCGAAATCCAGCACCAACAATTCCGGCATATTACGCTGAATTGCGTCATCAATTTGCGTTCGTATTCCGGCGGCCGAATGATGGTCCAATTCCCCTTCCAAATAGGCGGTAACGACTCTATCATTTACCAAAATTTTTACTGCCATTTCTTTTCACCTCATAAATAAAAAAAGTCCGCTACCATCATTGTAGCGGACTTTTAAGCCATATTTTGTCGTATTAAGAGGGACAAGCCTACATTTTTGCCTGCATTTCCCGAATACTGTCTTCCAGCATTTTGATTTTTTCCTGTACCGAAGACAACTGTGTGCGTTGATTTTCAACAACCTGTGCCGGTGCTTTTTCAACAAAGCTCCGGTTGTTGAGTTTCGAGAGGAAAAAGGCTTCATCCTTCTGCGCTGCGGCAAGTTCCTTGGAGAGGCGCGCAATTTCCGCCTCGAAATCCACAAGTTCACTTAAAGGAACAGAAACAACCGCGTCGGCCGTAATTACCTTAACGGCGCCGGGCACATCAAATTCAGCCGCAATTTCTACCTCAGAGGCATAAGCAAGACGTTGCATAAATACCGCGCCGTCGGCAAAGGTATCTGCGCTGGCGGTTGCAATATACAGCTTGGCCTTTTTAGAGGGCGGAACATTCATTTCCGCACGACGGTTTCGCACAGCACGGATAACCGCCATAATTTTTTCAAACTCCTTTTCGGTTGCGGAGAAATTTAATTTTTCATCATACTCCGGCCACTTGGAAATCATAATCGATTCGCAATCGTGCGGCAAGGTTTGATAAATCTCCTCGGTAATAAAAGGCATAAAGGGATGCAGAAGTTTCAAGATTCCGGTGAGCACATAGACCAAAACGGCACGCGCCACATCGGCCTCTTTTTCATCGTTTCCGTTCAAGCGCACCTTGGCAATCTCAATGTACCAATCGCAGAAAACATCCCAAATAAAATCGTACAGCTTGGATACAGCTAGGCCGATTTCAAATTTATCGAGATTTTCGGTCACTTCAACAACCAGGCGGTTTAATTTGGAAAGCACCCACTTGTCTTCCATGGCCAATTGCTCCGGCAATACGCCGGGCTGCTCGTTTCCTTTTAGGTTCATCAACACGAAACGGGCGGCGTTCCAAATCTTATTGGCAAAATTCCGGCTGGCTTCCACCCTTTCAGGCGAATAGCGCATATCGTTGCCGGGTGTATTTCCGGTAGCAAGGGTAAAACGCAGGGCATCCGCGCCGTATTTTTCAATTTCGACCAGCGGGTCAATGCCGTTACCGAGCGATTTGGACATTTTGCGGCCTTGCGCATCCCGCACAATACCGTGGAACAGTACCGTATTAAAAGGCACCTTCCCTGTGTATTCAATGCCGGAGAAAATCATACGGGCAACCCAAAAAAAGATAATATCATATCCGGTAACCAGCGTACTGGTTGGATAAAAATATTTTAAATCCAAGTTGTTTTCCGGCCAGCCCAGGGTAGAAAACGGCCAAAGTGCAGAGGAGAACCATGTGTCAAGTGTGTCCTCATCCTGCCGCAAATGCGTGCTGCCGCATTTCGGACATACCGTAGCCTCCGAACGGGAAACAACAACCTCACCGCAATCCTCACAATACCACGCAGGAATACGATGTCCCCACCAGAGTTGACGGGAAATACACCAATCCTTGATATTGTGCATCCAATTGTAATAGGTCTTTTCAAACCGGGCGGGAATCATCTGGATTTCGCCCTTTTCTACGGCTTCAATCGCCGGCTTGGCCAAGGGTTGCATTTTAACAAACCATTGCTTGGAAATACGCGGTTCAACAACGGTTTTGCAACGGTAACAAGAACCGACATTGTGCTTCATCGGCTCGGTTTTCACAAGGTAGCCGCCGGCCTCTAAGTCGGCAACAATCGCCTTTCGTGCTGCATAACGGTCCATTCCGGCATATTTGGGATACTCGTCGGTGATTTTAGCATCGTCGGTCATGACATTCAATATCGGCAAATCATGACGCAGGCCAACCTCAAAGTCATTGGGGTCGTGTGCCGGAGTGATTTTTACCACACCGGTTCCAAAATCCATTTCAACATAACTATCGGCAACAATCGGGATTTCACGGTCAACCAAGGGCAAACGCACGGTTTTACCAACCAAATCTTTATAGCGTTCATCGTCCGGATGAACCGCAACCGCCGTATCACCGAGCAGGGTTTCTGGACGAGTTGTAGCAAGCTGGATTTCACCGCTACCGTCCGACAGCGGATAACGCAGATGCCAGAAAGCGCCGTCCTTTTCCTCGTATTCTACCTCGGCATCCGAAATGGAGGTTAAGCAATGCGGACACCAGTTAATGATGCGCTCGCCGCGATAAATCAAACCTTTTTCATACAGGCGCACAAAAACCTCGCGCACCGCTTTGGAGCAACCTTCATCCAACGTAAAGCGCTCCCGCTGCCAATCGCAGGAGGTGCCAAGCTTTTTCAGCTGAGAGATAATACGCCCGCCGAATTTTTCTTTCCAGTCCCAGGCTCGTTCTAAAAAGCCTTCACGGCCGACATCCTCTTTGGTCAGTCCTTCTTCACGCATCGCCTCAACAATTTTTGCCTCGGTTGCAATTGAAGCATGGTCGGTACCCGGAATCCAGAGTGCCGCCATCCCCTGCATACGGCGATAGCGAATTAAAATGTCCTGCAAAGTATTGTCCAGCGCATGCCCCATATGAAGCTGCCCGGTAATATTCGGTGGCGGTATAACAATAGTATAGGGCTTTTTATTCCCGTCAACCTCAGCGTGAAAATATTTGCCGTCTAACCAAAATTGATAGGTTTTGTCCTCAACCTTTTGCGGCTCGTAAACCTTTTCCAGTTCTTTTGCCATATTTGTTCCTCCAAAAGGATTCGGCGTTATCGCCGATTTTGCTCATATAATATTAGTACATCCAATGCCGTTTGTCAATCCTGTTCAGGCCGATTCAATAAAAAACAAATTCCAGAAACTCCCATACATAGTATAAAGCAGAGAGATAAAAATAGTATTGTCAATTCAAAAAATGTAATCTTGCGTTTGTTTCAGAATTGACCGCCGCTTGTAGATAACAAGCGGTGTTTTTTATATCCACATTTAACTAAACCAACGACAGCTGTTCACCCTGTTCTTCTGCCGAAGGCAAACTGCCGGCCGCCGGCAAGGTACGGGTGCGATAGCGATTGGGTTTTTGCAGCATTCCTTCGGTATAAACATGGACACTCGCTACACGATGACCTTTTTTCTGGGTCATGACCGCCACACCGCCATTGTCTTTGGTGGCTTTGACCTGCAATGCACCGGTATGCAATAAAAGGCGTCGACCGCCGGTAGAACAAAGCAAGAGTTCTCCGTCTTCCTCCATATGCACAATCTTGCACAGCGGAAATTTTGCGGAGTATGCCGAAATCAGTTTTTTGCGATTGTTTTTCGTTTCATAGGATTTCAAGGCCACTTTGGAAACACGTCCGTTTTCAAAGACAAAGAGTAAGTAGCCTTTATAGTCACCGGTTACAACCATACCTACGGTGGTTTCACCCTCGTCCATTTGCAATTTCGCAGGTACATAATCACCCAATACACTGGCTTTTGTATCATCAAATTCGCTGACGCGGGTTTTATAAACCTGGCATCGGTTGGTAAAGAACAGCAATTCCTTTGCGTTGCTGCTTTCTAACTCGGCAATAATTTCGTCTTCCTCTTTCAGCTTTTGCTCTCCGCTCATGCGCAGAGATTGCGGCGTAATCTTTTTAAAGTAACCATCCCGCGTGAAAAACAAGTGTACCGGGTAATCGGGAATCTCTTCCTTTTCATTATAGGCTACGGACGCGTCGACCGTAATCATCTGGGTACGGCGAGGCTGTGCATACTTTTTAATAACCTCTTCCAGTTCTTTAACAATCAAACTGTAAACTCTGCGACGAGAATTTAAAATATCCTCTAAATCGGCAATCTGCTTTTCCAATTCTTCTAAATCGGCCAAGCGCTTTAAAATATACTCACGGTTTAGGTGGCGCAGTTTAATTTCAGCCACATATTCCGCCTGCGTTTCATCAATACCGAAACCAATCATCAAGTTGGGAACAACTTCTTTTTCCTCGGTCGTTTCGCGGACAATCTTGATTGCCTTATCAATGTCTAAGAGAATTTTAGAAAGGCCTTTTAACAAATGGTATCTGTTTTTGGCCTTTTGCAAATCAAAAAAGACACGGCGGCGCACACATTCAGCACGAAAAGCCACCCATTCTTCGATAATCTCCCGTACACCCATAACACGCGGTGAACCGGCAATTAAGATATTAAAGTTACAGGAGAAGGAATCTTCCAGCGGCGTGATACGAAAAAGTTTCTGCATCAACTTTTCAGGGTCGGTGCCACGTTTTAAGTCCATGGTGATTTTTAAGCCGTGCAAATCGGTTTCATCACGGATATCGCTGATTTCGGTGATTTTTTTCAGCTTAATCTGTTCAATGATTTTTTCTATAATGGCCTCCACCGTCGTGGTGGGCGGTATTTCGGTTACATCAATACAATGCGCGGCTTTATCGTGCACCCAAACCGAGCGTACCTTGAAGCTGCCGCGGCCTGTGGCATAAATTTTATCCATTTCCTCGCGGTTGTAAATCAACTGACCGCCGCCGGGAAAATCAGGTGCCAACAGCGTATCGGCTACGTCGGCATCCTTATCCTTAATAAATTGAATGGTGGTACGGCAGACCTCTTCAAGATTAAACGGACAGATAGAGCTGGCCATACCAACTGCGATACCGGTATTGGCATTGACCAACACCGAGGGGAAACTGACCGGTAAAAGCACCGGTTCTTGCATTGTTGCGTCGTAGTTATCGACAAAATCAACCGTATCCTTATCGATGTCCTTGAAAATTTCGGCCGCGATAGTTGAAAGTTTTGCCTCGGTATAACGGGAAGCGGCATAGGCCATATCGCGCGAATAGGCCTTACCGAAATTACCCTTGGATTCTACATAGGGGTGTAAAAGGGCCTGATTGCCCTCCGAAAGACGAACCATGGTTTCGTAGATTGCGGCGTCACCATGCGGATTCAGCTGCATGGTACGACCGACGATATTGGCCGATTTGATACGCGCACCAGTCAGCAAGCCCATGTTGTACATGGTGTAAAGCAATTTACGGTGCGAAGGCTTAAAACCGTCAATCTCCGGAATGGCACGGGAGAGAATTACACTCATGGCATAAGGCATATAGTTTTTTTCCAGCGTTTCGGTGATGGGTTGTTCTACCGTAGTACCTGCGCCGGCAATATAGGCATTGATTTCGGCGCGCTTCGGTTCTTTATTATCTGTCTTTTTTCTTGCCATTTTCTTTCCCCTCCCCCTTAACTAATATCGGCTTCGTCAATATACATATAGCCGTTTTCGGCAATAAAATCTTTTCTGCCCTGCAAATTATCTCCCAACAGCAGGTCAAAAATCTCGCTGGTACGCTGCGCCTCTTCGGGCAAGACCTGAATTAAGCGGCGGGTTTCCGGATTCATGGTGGTTAAATTCATCATATCGGGTTGGTTTTCACCCAATCCCTTGGAACGCTGAATGGTGCATTTTTGGCCACCAATCATATCCATAATCTCTTTTTTCTCCATATCGTCATAAGCGAAATAAACCTTATCCTTTGTATTGATTTCATACAACGGCGTTTCGGCAATAAAGACCTTACCCTCGTTAATCAGCGTTGGGCAAAGACGGTACAGCATGGTTAAAATCAGAGTGCGAATCTGGAAACCGTCCACATCGGCATCGGTACAAATAATAATTTTATTCCAGCGCAGATTGGCAATATCAAAGGTGGACAAATCTTTGGTTGCCTTGGTTTGCACCTCTACTCCACAGCCCAGCACCTTAATTAAATCGGTAATAATCTCATTTTTAAAAATTTTACTGTATTCAGCCTTTAAGCAATTGAGGATTTTACCGCGTACCGGAATAATCGCCTGGTATTCCGCCGAACGCGCCAGTTTTACAGCGCCTAAAGCCGAATCGCCCTCTACGATGAACAGTTCCCGCACGCTGACATCACGACTGCGGCAGTCGACAAATTTTTGCACCTTGTTCAGCGGGTCATTTCCGGCCGAAAGGGTTTTTTTGATATTCAAACGCTCGCGCTCAGAACGCTCACGGCTACGCTTATTGATAAGTACCTGCTCCATGATTTTATCGGCTTCGGGTTTGTTTTCAATAAAATAAATCTCTAACTGGTGCCGCAGGAACTCGGTCATCGCCTCTTGAATAAATTTATTGGTTATACTCTTTTTGGTTTGGTTTTCATAAGAGGTAATGGTAGAAAAGGAGGAAATGCACAACACAAGACACTCCTCGACATCCGAGAAGGTGATTTTGCTTTCGTTTTTCTGATATTTGTTGTTTTGTTTGATGTAATTGTCAATTTGATATACAAAAGCGTTGCGCACCGCTTTATCGGGTGCACCGCCATGTTCCAGCCAACTTGAATTATGATAATACTCTTTGAGCTGTACCTTATTGGAAAAGGAAAGTGCAATATTCATTTTCACGCGGTATTCCGGCTTGTCCGCCCGGTCACGGCCCTTACGCTCACCCGACCAATGCTGTACCGAGGTTATACCCTCCTCGCCGACAACTTCGGTCAGGTAATCGCGAATGCCGCCCTTATAACAGTATTCGTAGGTTTCAAACCGGTTTCCCTGCTGGTCACGCAGTTGGAACAATAATCCGTCATTTACGACGGCCTGCCGTTTGATGATTTCCATATAATATTCCAGCGGAATATCAATATCAGTAAAGACTTTTAAGTCGGGCTTCCATCGTGTTTTCGTACCGGTATCGCGGCCGGCGTAGGGTTCCTTATGCAAACCGCCGATGTTTTCACCGTGCTCAAAATGAAGGGTGTATTTAAACCCATCCCTCTTAATCTCGACATCCATATACTCCGATGCATATTGGGTAGAGCAAAGACCGAGACCGTTTAGGCCTAATGAAAAGGCATAATTTTCCCCGTCGGTGTTATATTTGCCGCCGGCATACATTTCACAATACAACAATTCCCAGTTGTAGCGCTGTTCCTTTTGGTTAAAGTCAACCGGTGCCCCGCGGCCGAAGTCCTGCACTTCAATCGAATGGTCGGCATAACGGGTAATAATGATTTTATTACCGTATCCCTCTCTGGCTTCATCTATCGAGTTGGAAATAATTTCAAAAACCGAATGCTGACAGCCCTCTAAGCCGTCTGAGCCGAAGATTACACCGGGGCGCAAGCGCACCCGGTCGGCCCCCTTTAAGGAGGATATACTTTCGTTATCGTATGCCGTATTCTTTTTCGCCATCATTTATCCCTACTCTTTAAAATTACATATATAGTGTATTATACTATATGTAGTCATTTTTTGCAAGAGGAAAACCATATATGTAACTTTTCGCCGAAAATTAAGGGATTACATACAAAAGCATGAAGGCCGATGCCTTGAATGGCATTGGCCTTCATGCTTTATTATCAGCAAAAAATTCAAATTCTTCTGCCCAAAATCTCGATGTTTTCTTTACGATAAGCATCAAATCGGTTTTCGTCCAAGGCCGCTCTGATTTCCTCCATCAGATGATTGTAAAAATATAAGTTATGCTGTACCGCAAGCCGGGAATACAGCATCTCCCCACTTTTGAGCAGATGGCGAAGATAGGCGCGTGAATGCTTTTTGCAGGTTGGGCAATTGCAATGCTCATCAATCGGCGAGAGGTCATTCTCGTATTTCTGATTGTTGATATTTATAATGCCCTCTTTGGTAAACAAATGCCCGTGACGCGCGTTACGGCTGGGCATAACGCAATCAAACAAGTCAATTCCCCTATAAACGCCCTCGATAATATTGACCGGCGTGCCGACACCCATCAAATAGCGCGGTTTATGTTTCGGCATAAAGGGTTCAACCGCTTCAATCATTTCATACATAACCGGTGCCGGCTCCCCTACGGCCAAACCGCCGATGGCATAACCGTCAAGCTCCATTTCGGCAATTTCCTTCATGTTTTCGGCACGCAGGTCGGCGTAGGTGCACCCTTGATTGATACCGAACAGAAGCTGTTGCTTGTTGATGGTATCATCCAGACTGTTCAGCCGTTGCATTTCTGCTTTACAGCGTTGCAGCCAACGTACCGTGCGCTTGCAGGACTGTGCGGCATAATTGTACTGGGCAGGGTTTTCCACACACTCGTCAAATGCCATGGCAATTGTAGAGCCGAGATGGGATTGTATCTGCATACTTTCCTCCGGCCCCATGAAAATTTTGCGTCCGTCCACATGAGAGGAAAAGGTTACGCCTCGCTCCTCAATTTGTCGCAGTTTTGCAAGAGAAAAAACCTGAAATCCACCACTGTCGGTTAAAATCGGAGCATCCCAACCGCTGAATTTATGCAGACCGCCGAGGTCGTATATCAGCTTATCCCCGGGGCGAACATGGAGATGATAGGTATTGCTCAGCATAATCTGACAACCGAGTTCTTTTAAATCATAGGCCGAAACCCCACCCTTAATTGCTGCCGCTGTTGCGACATTCATAAAAGCAGGTGTCTGCACTGTACCGTGCACAGTAGACAATTCTCCCCGTCTGGCATTATTTTCCTGTTTAATAAGTGTAAACATAATAACTCCTATTCTATGAACATCGCGTCCCCAAAACTGAAAAAGCGGTATTTTTCCTCAACCGCATGGCGATAAGCGGACATTGTATTCTCATACCCTGCAAAGGCGCTGACCAGCATAATCAATGTGCTTTCGGGTAAATGAAAATTTGTAATCAACGCGTCCATGCATCGAAAGGAATAACCGGGATAAATAAAAATGCTGGTATCGCCGCTGCAAGGGCGGATACCCTCAGCCGCAACACTTTCGACCGTGCGGCAGGAGGTAGTGCCCACGCAGATGACGCGACCGCCGTTTGCTTTGGTCTTTAAAATCAATTCAGCCGTTTCCTCCGGCATAACATAATGCTCAGAATGCATTGTATGCTCGGTGATCTCCTCTACTTTAACCGGACGGAAGGTCCCCAAGCCCACATGTAGGGTTACATAGCCGATATCTACACCGTTTTTGCGTATTTTTTCTAAATATTCCGGCGTAAAATGCAGCCCAGCCGTAGGTGCGGCCGCCGAGCCTAGTTCTTTGGAATAAACCGTTTGATAACGTTCTTTATCCTCCAATTCCGCTTTAATATAATGCGGTAAGGGCATTTCACCGATGCGGTCTAAAATTTCATAAAAATTCCCGGTGTACAAAAAGTGAAGGATACGGTTGCCGGTTTCGGTAACCTCGATAACCTCAGCGGTCAGTTCTTCGCTGAAACGGAAAGCGCGGCCGGGTTTCGCTTTTTTCCCCGGACCCGCAAGACACTCCCATGTATCCTTTGACATTTGTTTCAGCAAAACAAATTCCACCACCGCACCGGTATCTACGGCGGTGCCGAACAAGCGTGCCGGTAAAACGCGGGTGTTATTCAGTATCAGGCAGTCCCCCGGACGGAGATAATCCATCAAATCGGTAAACTGCTTGTCCTCTGTTTCTCCACTGTCTTTATGCAACACCATCAAACGGGAGGCCGTTCGAGGCTCAATCGGCGTTTGCGCAATGAATTCCTCCGGCAAATGGTAAAAAAAGTCAGATTTTTTCATGGATTCCCTCTAATATCACAAATTTTTATTACGGTGCATAAAATATGTTTGACAAACAATTTTAGTAATGATAGAATATATTAGATATATGTTATTATATTGTACTTTCAGGCGATATTCAACCGTTTTTTGTATAAAAAACGTGGTTTTTCGCAAAAAAATTGCCGCAGTGCAAAAATGCCCCCGCGGTGGAATGGAGTTCATCATTATGAAAAATTACAATGTAGGAATTATCGGTGCTACGGGTATGGTTGGTCAACGTTTTGTCACCCTTTTGGCAGACCACCCCTGGTTTAATGTTAAAGTTTTGGCCGCCAGTGCGCGTTCAGCCGGTAAAAAATATAAAGATGTTGTTGAAAAACGCTGGGCCATGCAAGGCGAGATTCCCGCAAAGGTTGCAGAGCTTGTGATTATGGATGCGCAAGCCGATATGGAAAAAATTGCAGCTTCTGTGGATTTCGTTTTCTGCGCCGTAGACATGAAAAAAGACGAGATTAAAGCGCTGGAAGAAGCTTATGCAAAACTGGAATGTCCGGTAATCTCAAACAACAGCGCTCACCGCGGCACACCGGATGTCCCGATGATTGTTCCCGAAATCAACGCCAAGCATGCCGAAATTATTCACGCACAACGCAAAAGACTGGGCACCAAGCGTGGCTTTGTGGCTGTTAAATCCAACTGTTCTTTACAAAGCTATGTGCCAGCCGTTTACCCGTTGGACGCAGATTTCGGTGTAAAGGATGTTTTGGTTTGTACCTATCAGGCAATTTCCGGTGCCGGAAAAACCTTTGAAACCTTCCCGGAAATTGTAGATAATATCATTCCCTACATTGGCGGTGAGGAAGAAAAATCCGAGCAGGAACCGTTGAAAATTTGGGGCAAGGTTGAGGGCGACAAAATCGCAAATGCCACCCGCCCGCATTTCACAGCACAGTGCCTGCGTGTACCGGTATCTGACGGTCACATGGCTGCTGTATTTGTCCGGTTTGACAAAAAACCGACCAAGGAACAAATCCTTGAAAAATGGAATGCTTTCAGCGGCAGAGCACAGGAATTGAATCTCCCCAGTGCGCCGAAAAAGTTCCTCCATTATTTTCACGAGGACAATATGCCGCAAACCAAATTGCAGCGCGATTTAGAGGGCGGCATGGCTGTTTCGATCGGTAGACTCCGCGAGGATTCTCAATATGATTACAAGTTTGTTTGTCTTTCTCACAACACGCTCCGCGGCGCAGCCGGCGGTGCTGTCCTAATGGCCGAACTGCTCTGTGCTGAGGGATATCTGGACTAATTTTAAGATTGGAACTGATTTTATGAAAAGAAAAATTTTCACAGGTGCAGCAACCGCATTGATTACTCCTTTTAACGAGGACTATACGGTTAATTACGCCGAATTGGAAAAATTGGTTGACGACCAAATCAACGCCAATATCGACGCATTGGTCATCTGCGGTACAACCGGCGAGGCTTCTACGCTGGACCATAAGGACCATATAAAAGTTCTGGAAGTCGCAATCAAAGCGGCGTCCGGCAGAGTGCCGGTTATCGCCGGTACCGGCAGCAACGACACCCTGTATGCCGTTACCTTATCCCAAGCGGCAGAAAAGTTGGGCGCTGACGGCCTTTTGCTGGTTACACCCTATTACAATAAAACCTGTCAGAACGGTTTAGTTGCGCACTATACCTATATCGCCGACCGCGTGGATACCCCGATTATACTCTACAATGTACCCTCCCGTACCGGTGTGGATATTAAACCGGAAACCTACGCTAAATTGGCAGAACATAAAAACATTGTTGCGGCCAAGGAAGCCAACGGCAATATTTCCTCTGTCGTTGCAACCCGCCGCTATTGCGGTGACGCTTTGGAAATCTACTCAGGGAACGACGACCAAACGGTACCGATTTTGTCTTTGGGCGGTCTGGGTGTTATCTCGGTCATATCGAATGTGGCACCGCAACTTATACACGATATGTGCAATTTGTTCTTTAACGGCAAGTTGAAGGAAGCCGCGGATATGCAGGTGAATACTACCAATTTCGTGAATGCCCTTTTTGCCGAGGTGAACCCAATTCCCGTTAAAGCGGCTATGAATCTCATCGGTTACAAAGCCGGTCCGGTTCGACTCCCTCTTATTGAAGCCAGCGATGCAACCAAAGCGCAATTGATAAAAGCCATGAAAGGCTTAAACCTTTTATAATATTGCAACAGGATGTGAAAAAATGACCCGCATAATTCTGGTCGGCTGTAACGGGCATATGGGGCAAACCGTTACACGTGTTTTAGACAATTATCCGGACTGCGCAATTATTGCCGGTATTGACAGTAACACAAAAATGCTCAACCCCTACCCTGTTTTTGACAGTTTTAGCGATATTAAAGTGGATGCCGATGTTTTGATTGATTTTTCCACCCCGGAACTGCTGAAAAGCCTTCTCTGTTTTGCTTCGCAGAAAAAACTGCCCTGTGTAATTGCCACCACAGGTTACAGCGAACAAGAAATTGGCCTGATTCAGGACTATGCAAAGGATATTCCGATTTTCTTCTCTTTTAATATGTCTTTGGGTGTCAATCTGCTTTGCTCTCTTGCAAAGCAGGCGGCCAAGATTTTAGGTGACGGTTTTGATATTGAAATCGTAGAAAAACACCACAATCAAAAAGTTGACGCACCCAGCGGTACGGCCATCATGCTGGCCGACGCTGTAAATGACGGCGCAAAAGAATATGTTTATGACCGCCATGCAAAGCGCGAAAAGAGAAAACCGAATGAAATCGGTATGCATTCGATACGCGGCGGAACCATTGTGGGTGAGCACGAGGTTATTTTTGCCGGTAACGATGAAGTCATTACACTTGCCCATTCGGCCGCATCAAAATCGGTTTTTGCCAATGGCGCTGTGAATGCCGCAAAATACCTTGTTGGAAAACCCCCTCGCATTTATGATATGACCGATTTGGTCAACGAATAATAAAAGACAGCGACCTGCAATGCAGGTCGCTGTCTTTTATAACGAATTGGAAAGAAACGCTTTTAACTTTTCGGATTTCGGATTTACAAAAACCTCAGCCGGCGTTCCCTCTTCTTCAATTACACCGTCCGACATATAGATGACGCGGTCGGCGACATTTTTGGCAAATTCCATTTCATGTGTCACAATAATCATCGTGCGGTCGCTCGATTTAAGTTCTTTAATGACACGCAGTACCTCTCCGGTCAACTCCGGGTCAAGCGCACTCGTCGGCTCATCAAAGCAAAGAATCTCCGGCTCTAACATCAGTGCGCGCGCAATCGCCACACGCTGTTGCTGACCGCCCGAAAGCTCGCAGGGATATGCATCTCCCCGGTCGGCAAGACCGACCTTTTCCAAGATGGCTACCGCTTTTTCTTTGATTTCTTCGGCTGAGCCGCGTTTTAGCAGCTTGGGTGCCAGGCAAATGTTTTGCATCACATTATATTGCGGGAACAAATTAAAAGACTGAAAAACCAACCCGAAATGAAGACGCTTCTGCCGAATCTGCTCGTCGGTGTAGTCGGCTTTTGCAGAAAACAATTCTTCGCCGTTAAAATAAAAAGCTCCGTCATCCGGATGTTCAAGGAAATTTAAACAGCGCAACAATGTAGTTTTTCCGCTGCCGGAAGAACCGATAATTGCTAAGACCGTTCCCTTCTCCAAGGAAAAGGAAATTCCCTTTAAAACCTCGGCTTTACCGAATTTTTTATATATATCTTTAATTTCCAGTATTGCCATGGCTTAACCTCTGTAATAATTAAGTTTCTTTTCAATATAACCGAATAGCAAGGTTAATACACCGTTAAAGGCAAGGAAGAATACACCGGTGTAAAACAATGGCCAAATCAAGCCCTTTCCGGTATAGCGTTCTGCTGCCATCAAAATTTCACTTACGGCGATAACCCTGGCCAGTGAAGTATCTTTAACCAGTGTAATAATCTCGTTGCTCATCGGCGGCACAATCCGTTTGACAACCTGCATTAGGATGACCTTGAAAAAGATTTGTGTTCGGGTCATACCGAGAACCTGTCCCGCTTCATATTGCCCATTGGAAATACCTTCAATGCCACCGCGGTAAATTTCGCTGAAATAACAGGCATAGTTGATAACAAAAGCAATCAACGCCGCCAGCATGCGGTTTCGCATCGGCATATCAAAAACAAGACCGGGTACATACAAAACTACAAAAAGTTGGAGCATCAGAGGCGTACCTCTGATGACCCAAACAAAAGTTTTTGTAAGCCACTGCAAAGGCTTGAATTTCGACATAGAGCCTAAGGTTACAATTAAGCCAATTGGAATAGCCAAAAGCAGGGTTAAAAAGAAAATATAACAGTTTTCTCCAAAACCACGAAGCAATTCCTGGGTTACAATTGCAAATGACATGATTTTTTCCGCACTATTTGGATTTTACAACCAAAACCTGCTTGTTCTGCATATAAGGAATGGTGATGCTCATGTTTTGCTTGCGTTCTTCATCAATGGTCATGCCGTTCCAGATACAGTCGATGTTTTTAGCTGCCAGCTCAGTTTCTTTTGAATTCCAATCGATTTCCTGGAATTTTGCTTTCAGACCGAGTTTTGCACAAACTGCCTTTGCAAATTCGGTTTCAAAACCAACCAATTCGCCGTCTTTCTCATAATTCATAGGCGCAAAGTATGTAATACCGATAATCAGTTCGCCTTTGCTTTGAATGTATGCCCAATCCGAATCGGTTTCAGACTGCTTGAAAGCTTCAAAAGAATCGGTTGCGGTAATCAAATCACCCAGTTTGTACTTGTCACCAATCTTTTTCAGTTCGCCTTCATCCAACAAAGCCTTGATAGCTTCGTTTACCTTTGCGGTAACATCAGAGCCCTTGCGGAAAGCGATACCATAGCTTTCGGGGCTATACCCATCGCCGACAACTTCAAGATTCTCATAGTCGGTACCTTCGCCAATGGAACCGATAGACATAACATAGTCAACAATAGCAGCATCAGCTGTTCCGGAGGCAACCTCCATGAGTGCTTTGCTCTGTGTGCCAACGGCTGTATAGCTGTAATCTGCTTTCAGGGTTTCATCCTTTTGTGCAACCGCTTCGCCTGCCGAACCCTTTTCAGCAACCAAAACCTTCGCGCTCTGTTTACCACAGGCGGCAAAAATGCAGATTGTCATAAGTACTGCCATCATCAATGCAATTCGTTTTTTCATAGTTGATTCTCCTTTACCTTTGCACTTTATCGTGCTAAACTGTTATCATAGTATCACAGCAAACCTATTTTATCAAGTCTTTTTTTGAAAAAACTTGCAAGAAATTTTTCTCGGTGTTATACTGATACAAACAAGAAGGAAGTGCAAAAATAAAAATGACCAAAATTGACATCTTTTCCGGCTTTTTGGGCGCAGGAAAAACAACCTTAATAAAAAAACTGATTCAGGAAGCCTACACCGGTGAAAAAATTGTTCTGATTGAAAATGAATTCGGCCAAATTGGAATTGACGGCGGATTCTTAAAAGACGCAGGAATTGAAATTACCGAAATGAACTCCGGCTGCATTTGTTGCAGTTTGGTCGGCGATTTCAGCCAAGCCTTACAAGAGGTTTTATCGCGTTTTCGCCCCGACCGCATTTTGATTGAGCCGTCAGGCGTTGGTAAATTAAGCGATGTTGCCGAGGCAGTACAAAAAGCCGACGATGCAATTGCTGTCAACGGTCTTGTTGCGGTGGTCGATGCCGGAAAATGCAAAATGTATATGAAAAATTTTGGCGAGTTTTTTAACAATCAAATTGAGCATGCAAAAACCATTGTGTTCAGCCATATCGCAAAATGCAGTCCCGAAAAGCTGGCAGAATGTATTGCGCTTGTAAAAGAACACAATCCCCATGCTACGATTGTAACGACCGATTGGGACAAGCTGACCGGCGCGCAGATTTTAGTGGCCATGGAGCAGAAAAACCCCCTTACCGCCGAAATGGGCGAAATCGAACACCATACGCATCATCACGAACATGCGCACAGTGAACATTGCAGCTGCGGACATGACCATCATCACGAACATCACCATGACGAGCATTGTGAATGCGGCCATGACCATCATCATGAGCATCACCATAGCGAGCATTGCGACTGCGGACATGAACACCATCATGCCGAAGAGGTTTTTGCAAGCGTTGGTATCGAAACGGCAAAACCGTTCACCGCTGAGGAAATCGCTGCGGTGTTGGATAAACTGAATTCGGGTGCATACGGCACCGTACTGCGCGCGAAGGGTATTGTAGATAGCGGTACCTCAGAGTGGATACATTTTGATTTCGTACCGGGCGAGCCAGATGTGCGCAGTGGGGCGGCAGATATTATCGGCCGCATTTGCGTTATCGGCACACAATTGCACACAGACGAAATCAAAGCTTTATTTGAATAAGAGGTCAGGCTATGGAGATACCGGTATATCTGTTTGTCGGCTTTCTGGAAGCCGGCAAGACCAAGTTTATACAGGAAACATTAGAAGATGTGCGTTTTAATTCCACAGAGCGCACCCTGCTCTTGCTTTGCGAGGAGGGTGAACAGGAATACGAGCCGGCAAAATTCTCCGGTAAGGATGTATTTATCGAAACGGTGGAAAGTACAGATGCATTGAATGCGACCCTGCTCAACGAATTTTTGGTGAAGCACCGTGCCGAGCGTGTTATGATTGAATACAACGGCATGTGGCCGATAAAAAATCTAATCGATGCTTTGCCGGAAAAATGGGTCATTTATCAGCAAATGCTGTTTGTGGAAACCGAAACCTTTATGGGGTACAACACCAATATGCGCAGTCTGGTTTACGATAAGCTAAGCACTTCGCAAGTGGTTGTTTTTAACCGTGTACCCGAAGGATTTGACACACTTGCTTTGCACAAAATTGTTCGGGCCGCCAACCGCAATGCCGAAATCGCTTATGAATATTGCGACGGTCGAGTGGATTATGACGATATCGAAGACCCCCTGCCCTTTGATGTAGATGCGGACATTATCGTCATCAAGGACACCGATTTTGGTCTATGGTTCCGCGACCTAATGGAAACGCCTCAAAAATACCAAAACAAGATGGTAAAATTCAAAGGCATTATTGCCGTTGACCCCAAAATGCCCAAAGATACAATTGTCATCGGCCGGCATATCATGACCTGCTGTGCCGACGATATTGATTACGGCGGTTTGATTTGCGAAACGACCGAAGCAAACAACTGGGCTACCCGCGATTGGGCCGTTTTAACCGCCACGGTAAAAATCAAGCGACACAAAGGATACCGCGGCATCGGACCGGTTTTAGAGGCCTCTTCCCTATCCCGTACCACCCCACCGGAACAGCAGGTGGTCACCTTTTAAAGAAAAACAAAAAAACGAAGCCAAGGCTTCGTTTTTTTGTTGGCGCGCTTGAAGGGACTTTCCCGGCGCTGTCGCGCCTCTCGCCTCGCTTCGCTCGTTGCCCGCGTCGGTGAAAACAGTCCACCAGACTGTTTTCTTCCGCTTCGCTCCCTCCTGTTCGAGTCCTCTCAACCACACATAAAAAGAACAGAGCCTACCTTTTGGTAGGCTCTGTTCTTTTGGCGCGCTTGAAGGGACTTTCCCGGCGCTGTCGCGCCTCTCGCCTCGCTTCGCTCGTTGCCCGCGTCGGTGAAAACAGTCCACCGGACTGTTTTCTTCCGCTTCGCTCCCTCCTGTTCGAGTCCTCTCAACCACACATAAAAAGAACAGAGCCTACCTTTTGGTAGGCTCTGTTCTTTTGGCGC
>JAFTLL010000006.1 GCA_017456015.1 Clostridia bacterium
AGGACCGGGATGGACGCACCTCTGGTGCATCGGTTGTCACGCCAGTGGCATAGCCGAGCAGCTAAGTGCGGATTGGATAAACGCTGAAAGCATCTAAGCGTGAAGCCAACCTTAAGATAAGATATCCCATAGCGTAAGCTAGTAAGGTCCCCGGTAGACTACCGGGTTGATAGGCTGCGTGTGTAAGTGTCGTGAGGCATTTAGCTTGGCAGTACTAATAGACCGAGGGCTTAACCTTTTTAACCCTCTTTTCTGCTTTACCTCTTTGTTCAGTTTTTTGGGTATATGGTGAAATATATTGCATTGAAAGCAGACAGTCCGCTGTCTGTTTTTTTACTGCATAAATAAAAGGCATCTCATAAAATGAGATGCCTTGTTTATATTTTAAAGAACAAATAAGTTATTTGAATATGCGCAGTTTACCGATAATCGGCAGTTCTTTTGCTTTGCCGTTTGCTGCGTTTACAATACCGATAATCGCCAGAACCACAAACAGCAATCCAATTATCGGGGAAAAGACATTGACAATCCAGTATACCGGATAGGCGATGTAATAAAACACCTTTTTGATGATGGAAATGACGAGATTAAATGCAATCGAAGAAAGAAAAACAAGCAAACCTTGGTTGGCATGAAACCGGGCAAATTTAGAATTTTTTGCCGCAAATATCGGAATTAAAACCAAAATACCCAAATAGGATAAAACTGCCATCACTTTGTTTTCGGTTATATCATTCCGGTCAAACTCGTTGGTGGTGTCTGGTGTTTCTAATATCTGCGAAAAATCATTTCCGGATTTCGGTTGTGTATATGTTTGCTGGGTATTTTCTGTTTTTTCGGCACGAGGGATTTCTGTACCGCAAGTAGGACAAAATTTGCAGTCATCCTCCATTTTCTGTCCGCAGTTTACGCAAAAAGCCATAAGTATTCCTCCGAAATTTTTATTCTATTTTCATTGTATTCGCCAGACAGCAAAAAGTCAAGAAAATAAAAACGCCTATGGTAATTTTGTTCTACCATAGGCGTTTTGTGTTGTTGTGAAATTTATTTTTCCAACAGACTGTGGCCGTCCATTTCGGCGGGCTGGGGGATACCCAGCATTTCGAGCATCGTCGGCGAAATATCACACAAACGACCGCCCGGCAACAGCTTGCAGTCATATCCGATAACGCAGAAGGGTACCGGATTGGTGGTGTGTGCGGTGAAGGGAGAACCGTCAGGCTCGCTCATCTGGTCGGCGTTGCCGTGGTCGGCTGTGATGATAGCCGCGCCCTCCATTTTGAGCACCGAGTCAACCACTCTGCCAACACAGGTATCGACCGTTTCGACCGCCTTGACGGCCGCATCGAAAATGCCGGTGTGACCGACCATGTCGCAGTTGGCAAAATTGAGAATGACAACGTCGTATTTGCCGCTTTCGATTGCCGCACATACCTTTTCGCAAACGGGGTATGCACTCATTTCGGGTTGCAGGTCAAAGGTTGCAACATCGGGGGTGGGAACCAGAATTCTGTCCTCGCCCTCAAACATAACCTCCTCACCGCCGTTGAAGAAGAAGGTGACGTGGGCGTATTTGGTGGTCTCGGCAATGCGCAGCTGCGTTTTGCCGTACTTGCTTAATGTTTCACCCATTGTCATGGTCAGGGCTTTGGGTTTAAAAGCAACCTGTACATTCGGCATGGTGGCATCATATTCGGTCATGCAGACGAAATAGAGTTCTTTCTTGCCGTCGCGGCGGGTAAAGCCGGTGAAATCCGGGTCGACAAAAGCACGGGTGATTTCCCTTGCACGGTCGGGACGGAAATTGAAGAAAATTACGCTGTCACCGTCTTGTACTTTGGCATTTTGTGCACAAACCGTAGGAATAACAAATTCATCGGTAATATTTTTGCCGTCACCATCTACGGTTTCGTAAGAGGTTTTCACTGCGGCGACCGGGTCAGCGGCTTGAATGCCCTCACCGTAAACCATCGCGTTGTAGGCCTTTTCGACACGACCCCATTGGGTGTCGCGATCCATGCCGTAATAGCGTCCTGCCACCGTGGCAATTTTTCCAACACCGATTTCGGCCAATTTGTCTTGCAATTCCTTTAAAAAGTCAGCGCCGGAGGTTGGGGGCACATCGCGTCCATCCAACAAAGCGTGGACATAAACCTTGGAAAGGCCATTCTGTTTCGCCATTTCCAAGAGGGCATATAGATGGGCATTGTGGCTATGCACACCGCCGTCCGAAACAAGACCGAGCAGATGCAGGGCGCTGTCTTTTTCTTTGCAGTTGCGCATAGCGGCAGAAAGGGTTTCGTTTTCAAAAAAGTCCCCATCAGAGATAGACTTGGTAATGCGCGTCAATTCCTGGTAGACAACACGGCCGGCACCGATATTGGTGTGTCCAACCTCGCTGTTGCCCATCTGCCCGTCAGGCAGACCGACATCCATACCCGAAGCACCAATTTGTGTGGTAGGGTAGTTGGAAAAAAACTTGTCAAGATTCGGCGTTTTAGCAAAGGAAATGGCATTGCCTTTTTCGTTTGCATTCAGACCGAATCCGTCCATAATAATTAAAACCAAGGGTTTTTTCATAAATTTCAAACCTCGTAAAAATTATTTGCTTGCCGCTTTAACAATTGCAGCAAAATCGGGAGCTTTCAGCGAAGCGCCGCCAATCAAACCGCCGTCAACATCGGGTTGCGCCAACAGCTCGTCAGCGTTACCGGCATTCATAGAACCGCCGTATTGCACAGTGGTTGCATCGGCAATATCCGAGCCGTAGAGACAAGCCAGTGTATCACGGATAACGGCACAAACTTCATTTGCCTGTGCGGAGGTTGCGGTTTTGCCGGTGCCGATGGCCCAAACCGGCTCATACGCAATGATAACATCCTGCATTTTTTCGGCCGGAACATTCAGCAGAGCAATTTTGGTCTGCATGGCAACCAGCTCAGCCGTAACACCTTGTTCGCGTTGCTCTAAATATTCGCCGACGCAGAGAATGACCTTCAAACCATTTTCCAAAGCGGCCAAGGTGCGCTTGTTGACCGTAACGTCGGTTTCACCGAAATAGGTGCGGCGCTCGGAGTGACCGATAATCACATATTCAACACCCATTTCTTTGAGCATGGGAGCGGAAATTTCACCGGTAAAGGCACCGCTTTTTTCAAAATGGCAGTTTTGTGCGCCGATGGCGATGTTGCTGCCCTTTGCAGCGTCCAGTGCCGCTTGCAAATCGACATAAGGTACGCAAGCAACCACTTTACAGTCCGCATCTTTAACCAGCGGCTTGATTTCATCAATTAAAGTTTTTGCTTCGGCGGGGGTTTTATTCATTTTCCAGTTTCCTGCAATAACAGCAGAACGAAGCGCTTTGTTCATATTTGTTTCCTCCAAATTTCATACAAATTGCGGCAAGGCAGAAGCCGTGCCGCAATAATATTTTAATTTATTTATCGTTTAATGCAGCAATGCCGGGCAATATTTTGCCTTCCAAGAATTCCAAAGAAGCGCCGCCACCGGTAGAAATGTGGGACATCTTTTCGCCGTAACCAAGCGTATTAACTGCTGCTGCGGAGTCGCCGCCGCCGATAATGGTGATGGCATCGGTTTCTGCCAGACTTTTGGCAACAGCAATTGTGCCCTTCGCAAGGGTGGGATTTTCAAATACGCCCATCGGACCGTTCCAAACGACCGTTTTGGCCGATTTTACCTCGTTGGCAAACAATTCAGCAGTTTTGGTACCGATATCCAGACCCATTTGGTCGGCCGGGATTTTGTCAGCATCTACGACAGCAACCTCAATCGGGCCGTCAATCGGGTCGGGGAAGCTTTTTGCAATAGTGCAGTCAATCGGCAACAGAATTTTAACGCCTTTTTCCTCTGCTTTTTTCAGCATATCTTTGCAGTAGTCAATTTTCTCATTGTCCAACAAGCTGGCACCCACGCCGTAGCCCTTGGCTGCGAGGAAGGTGTAAGCCATACCGCCGCCGATAATCAAGGTGTCGGCTTTGTTTAATAAGTTTTCGATAACCGACAGTTTGTCCGCAACCTTAGCGCCGCCGAGAATGGTGACAAAGGGACGCTGCGGATTTTCTACCGCATTGCCGAGGTATTCCAACTCTTTATTAATCAGATAGCCCGAAGCCGCTTCGGCAACATAGTCAACAACACCGACAGTGGAACAATGTGCACGGTGTGCGGTGCCGAATGCATCGTTTACAAAAATATCAGCCAGCTCGCCCAATTCTTTGGAGAAGGCTTCACCGTTTTTGGTTTCCTCTATACGGTAACGGGTGTTTTGCAGAAGCACAACATCGCCGTCCTGCATCTTGGCAACCGCGGCCTTTGCGTTTTCGCCGACGACATTGTCATCAGCCGCAAAAACAATTTCCTTGCCCAGTTTTTCAGAAAGCTTTGCTGCAACCGGTGCCAAAGAAAGCTCCGGTTTGGGCTCACCCTTCGGTTTACCGAGGTGAGAGCAGAGGATGACCTTGCCACCGTCTGCAATTAACTTTTGAATGGTCGGCAGAGCGGCATTGATACGGTTTTCGTCTGTGATTACGCCATTTTTCAGCGGAACATTAAAGTCACAACGAACCAAAACACGCTTGCCTTTAACCTGAATGTCGTCTACTGTTTTTTTGTTGAATGCTGCCATAACAGAAATTCCTTTCAAACATATTTTTACAAAATACATTTTACTTCATTTTTGCTGTTTTTTCAAGAGCTATCTCACTAAAAAAGGAATATTTTTACACACAAAATTACAGCAAAAGAAAAAACACTTGATTATACAAGTAGAAAGAAATTGATTTTTAATATTTACATATGTTTTTTGTTTGATATCCCGCAAATATTGACATGTTTGACGACTTTTGAAAATTTACGATATATATAGTATGTTAAAAAAGGTGGGGAGAAGATGAATTATGATGAAATATTAAGATATTTGGCTAATAAGAATAATGTCACAATAAAAGAAGTAGAGAATGAAATGAAAGAAGAAATAAGTTTGGCGGGTTTAAACTGCTCTGTAAAAGAATTTATTGAGACAACAAGTATTTTGCTAAAAGAAAAGACGATATATAGTATTATAGTATAATTTATCGTCCAATCTCTCTTAATGAAAATTGTAAAATATTTTTGTTAGGAGTGATAAAAATGAATATCACACAAGCGGTTAAGAAAAGATTCGAAGAGTTATGTTATCAAGAAGATATCAATTTTTGCAAACTGTCAAGCTTATCCGGAGTTCCTTACACAACGGTAAAATCCATATTTTATAATCAAAGTAAAAACCCCGGTATTTCTACCATCAAAAAATTGTGTGATGGATTAAACATTACGATTACAGAATTTTTCAATACGGAATACTTTAAAAAATTAGAGCAAGAAATAAAATAACAGTGACAAAAAAGCGGTTGCCTTACAAAATGCAAGGCAACCGCTTTTAAATAAAAATTTGATGATTTTTGTTTGTGCAATCGTTTAATCGTCGCATTTGCAGCCGCAGCCGCAATCGTCAATGTTGCAGGGACGCGGCGGGAAAAACTCGTCCAGCGGGAAGCTGATGTTACGGAATATATCGCAGGGCTCGCTGGTGGAGTCGTTGCATTGCTTTTCGGGGATACAGAAATCGTAAACCGGTACAAGCATCTGCACATGGCGTATCAACTGTACAATGGTGAAAAGACCGAGGGTTACATAAACGGTCGGTTGACCGCTGGATAGTGCGGTTTCAATTGAGCCGCCCAAACAGTCGCAGATACAGGAAGGTACGCAGCGAATGTTTTCAAAACAGGGCTTAACCTCGCAAAGTTTTGCCGAAAGGGCAATCGGGTCGACGCATTGTACGGTACAGCGCGGTGCATTTCCGTTCGAGCGGATTTGCGGGTCTAACTCATCTTCAACGGTGTAATCGTTGGAGAAGCTTCTGACATTGCCCTCGCTGCCGTAAAGGATAACCTTTTTCTGATAGAATGAAACACCCTTTATCGTTGTGGGCATTGTGTGCGGTGCGGTGAATACATCCAGCTCAATCAGGAAGAAAAAGGTTAAATCGCAGGAGTAAAAACCACGGTTAAAGGATACCGGTTCTACATCGATAAGTACATTGATGACTTCTGCTGAACGAACGCGTACGCTTTGTGCCGAAGATATGATTTCTTGGTTGCAATTGCTGAAATATACGCGTAAATCTTCCAGACAGTCGCGGTCACAACAGCTGTCAAATACTCTGCCGGCATCAATGCAAACCGCTTCTTTAAAATCGCCTGACGGTGCGGGACAGTTTGCTCTTATGTCTGCCATAAAAAATCCTCCTATAATTTAATTGAAGTTCTATTTATTGGTATACTTCTATATTATTTTATGACAGAGCAAAGGTTTGGTTACAAAGCAGAAAAATTTTTGGTTTACAACTCGGGAAAACTTATGTATAATAAATGTATTACCGCCTTGCCGGCAGAAAACAGGAGGAAAGTGTATGCTGTTTTTGGAAATTATAAAATCGGTGATTTTGGGTATTGTTGAGGGTGTTACCGAATGGTTGCCCATTAGCAGTACCGGTCATATGATTTTGGTTGATGAATTGATTCAGCTGAACACTTCCAAGGCCTTTAAGGAAATGTTTTTGGTTGTGATTCAGCTTGGCGCCATTCTCGCGGTCGTGCTGATGTATTTTCATAAGCTGAATCCCTTTTCACCCAAAAAGAACAAACTGCAAAAGCGTGAAACATGGGAAATGTGGCTCAAAGTGCTGGTGGCCAGCCTGCCGGCCGGCATCATCGGCATCGCCTTTGACGATACGATTGATGCCATGTTGACCGGCGCGCTGAATGTGGTTATTGTCGCGTTGGCGTTGATTGTTTACGGGGTGCTCTATATTTTTCTGGAAAATCGCTGCCGAGAGCCGAAAATTCAAACGGTCGACGCGGTAAACTATAAAAACGCCTTGCTGATGGGTGTGTTCCAAACATTGGCCCTTGTGCCCGGAACCTCTCGCAGTGGCTCTACCATTTTGGGCGGCATTATTTTAGGGGCTTCCCGTACGGTGGCCGCCGAGTTTTCCTTCTTCATGTCCATTCCTGCCATGTTCGGCGGCAGTGCAATAAAAGCGCTGAAATTTTTTATGGACGGCCATTCTGTTTCGGGCGCTGAGCTGGCCATATTGCTCGTCGGCACCCTTGTGTCCTTTTTGGTTTCGGTTGCCGCGATTAAGTTTTTAATGTCTTATATCCGTAAGCATGATTTCAAGGCGTTTGGGTACTATCGTATTGTGCTGGGTCTGGTTGTGCTGGTTTACTTTATTTTGAAATACGCCCGTCCTTAATATAAATGCGGTCGGGGATGCGGGCGGCAATTTTTTCATCATGTGTAATCAACAAAATGGTCCTGCCTTCGCTATGCAGCGAAAGCAGGATTTTTATAATTTCTTCGGCGGTTTTTGAATCCAGATTTCCAGTCGGTTCGTCGGCCAGAATAATTTTTGGGTTCTGCGCAATAACCCGCGCAATGGCAACACGCTGTTGCTGACCGCCCGAAAGCTGATGGGGCATATGGTTGCGCCGGTGGAGCAGACCTACCTGTTCCAATGCTTGCAAAGTCCGTTTTTCGCGGTCCTGCCGCACGCCGGCATACTGTAATGCGGCCATAATGTTTTCGTAAGCGGTCAGAGCGGGCAGTAGGTGGAACCCTTGAAAAATAAAGCCGATTTTTCGGCCGCGCAGGCGGCTTAGCTCCTTTTCGGTCATGACCTGCGTGTTTTCACCCTCAAAATAGTAGGCACCAGAGGTTGCTTTATCCAAACAACCCAAAATATTCAAAAGGGTCGATTTTCCCGAACCGGAATCGCCCAAAATTGCCGTAAATGCACCGCGTGATATCGAAAGATTAACGTCGTCCAGTGCTTTAACAGTGGTATCACCCACCACATAATGCTTGGATATATTTTCTAAACAAATCAAATTTTCCATTTTTATTCACTTCCTCGGTATATTTTAGCCGCGTAGGCGAAAAATATTTCCGGAAAGGAAGATTTTTATGCAGATTACAAAAAAGCAATACGCGAAAATGGTCAAACAGGTTTCGCCGCCATCTAAAAAAGCAAGGGATTTTGTTGCTGCATTTTTTGTCGGCGGACTGATATGCACCTTTGGGCAGTTTCTCAGCAATATGTATATAAAAACCGCCATGACACTCGACGAAAGCAAAATGGCGGTTTCGGTGACGTTGATTTTAATTACCGCGGTTTTGACCGGTATTGGGATTTTTGATAAAATTGCCAAGTTTGCTGGGGCCGGCACGCTGGTACCCATCACCGGCTTTGCCAATGCCATGACCTCGGCCGCCATTGAGTTTAAAAGTGAGGGCTGGGTTTTAGGTCTGGGCGCTAAAATCTTCACCGTCGCCGGCCCGGTCATTGTCTACGGCACAATTGCCAGTGTAGTGTATGGGGTTATTTATTGGATTTGTCAGATGATATAAGAAAAAGCTTGACCCAATTGGTCAAGCTTTTTCTTGTTGAAAATGGAGCAATTCTTCAAATTTTTATCTTTATTTTACAAAAAAGCAAATTTACTATTGCAGTTTTCTTGAATTGGTAGTATAATGTCAAAAAAATGAATATTATGGTTGACGCTTGCAGGAAAAGCTTTGCTGCCGAAGGAGTAACACTCTCAGGTTTCCGTAATGGATGAGGACTGTAAGTCGACATAACTTTGGAGAAGCTCATTTACGAATTGAGTGCCGAAGGTGCAAGGTGCGAAAGTCACTTAATCTCTCAGGCAAAAGGACAAAGTTTTTGAACTGCTTTCTATTTGCGGAAAGTACGGTATACCGCTTTTTTCCTATGCCCAAATTATGACGAATCGCATTACAGCGCGATTCGTTTTTATTATTTTGGAGGGAAAAACATGGATGTAATTGTAGAGAAAATTACAAAGGTAAACGGCGCTTTGAATGAATTTATTTGGGGCTTGCCCGGATTGGTGCTGCTGATTGGCGCAGGTGTGTTGCTCACTGTATGTACGAAATTTTTTCAGGTGTCTCATTTGAAGCATTGGTGGCAGGAAACCATCGGCAGCCTGTTTAAGAAAGACAGCGCTTCTACCAAGAAAACCGACAAAAAAACGATATCTCAATTTCAGGCGCTTTGTACAGCGCTTGCTGCTACGGTTGGAACCGGTAATATCGCCGGTGTGGCAGCGGCTATTGTTGTTGGCGGTCCGGGCGCGGTATTCTGGATGTGGATTGCTGCATTTTTGGGTATGATGACCAATTACTCTGAAAATGTTTTAGGTATCTATTACCGTCGCCGCAACGCGAACGGTGAATGGTCCGGCGGTCCTATGTACTATTTGAAGAATGGTCTTGGAAAGAAAAAGGGCTGCAAAGGTTTGGCGACAGTTCTGGCGGTTCTTTTTGCGTGTTTCGCAATTCTAGCATCCTTTGGTATCGGTAACATGGGCCAGGTCAATAAGATTGTTTTGAATATGGAAAGTGCCTTTTTCTCCAATGTTAGTTGGACAGTGGGCAACTTGAATATCATCAATCTGTGCATTGGCCTTGTACTTCTTATCATCGGTGCTCTTATCATTATCGGAGGTCTGCAACGGATTGCCTCTGTGGCAGAGCGCGTTGTGCCCATTATGGCGATATCATATGTTGTGCTCGGTATTGTTGTAGTGGGAATCAATTATGATAGGATTCTGCCTGCTTTTGCATCGATTTTCAAATTCGCTTTTGGCATCAAGGCCGTAGCGGGCGGTGCTGCCGGCGTAGCCATCAAGCAGGTGGTGGTACAGGGCTGCAAACGCGGTGTATTTTCCAATGAGGCAGGACTTGGTTCCTCTGTTATGGTGCATTCCTCCTCGAATGTAAAGGAACCCGTCAGACAAGGTATGTGGGGTATTTTTGAGGTATTTTTCGATACAATGGTTATCTGTACGATGACTGCATTGATTGCCCTTACTTCCGGTGCGATTAACCTGGAAACCGGTCTTGCGGCGGAAGGTGTCAACGACGCTACGCTGGTTAGCCATGCATTTGGCTCTGTTTTCGGCAAGCCGGGAGAATGGTTTATCGCCATTGCCATGCTGCTCTTTGCCTTTACCACCGTACTGGGCTGGTCTCAGTACGGATCGAAGGCGGTTGAATACCTCTTTGGCGAAAAAGGGGCGAAGATTTACAGGGTTATTTTTGTGCTGATGATTTTAAGCGGCGCCCTCATGACCTCCTCCCTTGCTTGGGATATTTCCGATACATTCAATGGCTTTATGATGGTGCCCAACCTGATTGGTGTGATTGCCCTGTTCCCCTTGGTAATGAAAATCACCAAAAACTATGTGGATAGGAAAATCAGAAAGAAGGATATGGCTCCGGTGCTGTCCTATGATAAAGATGTCGAAGCAGAAATGGCAGAAGCACTGAAAGAGGAAGCGTAGAGCAACGATTTTACAATTGTTCGTTTGATAACGGCAGTAAAAGTTTTTATGCGGAGAGGATTCTCCGCATATTTTTTTAAAAAAATTCCTTTGCAAATATCATGCGAAGCCGAGAGGAATAAATATAAGCGACTGGTGAAAAATAACCTTGTAATACAAATAAAAGAAAGGATAAAGCAATGGTAAAGAAGGTAGGAAAAAGAACGGTCGTGTTTGGAACGCCGGTTTCGGTAGCGTCCTTTGCGGCCATTGGTGGAAAAAAAGAAAAGGAAGGCCCCTTAGGAAAATTTTTTGACCTTTGCTTTGATGATGAAATGCTGGGTGAGGATTCCTTTGAAAAGGCCGAGAGTCGTATGCAACAGTATGCGGTTAGCAAGGCGCTGAGCAAAGGGGGATATAAACCGGACGAGGTCGAAATTATTTTTGCAGGTGATCTTTTGAATCAGTGTATCGGAAGCACCTTTGGGCTAATGGAGTTTGAAATTCCCTTTGCCGGACTTTACGGTGCTTGCTCGACAATGGTGCTGGGACTTATGATGTCGTCTTTTGCGGTTGCCGCAGGCGTAAAGCGTACCGTTGCGGTTACCTCCTCTCATTTTTGCAGTAGTGAACGGCAGTTTCGTTTTCCGCTGGAATACGGTGGTCAGCGCACACCTACCTCGCAATGGACGGCGACTGCCAGCGGTGCAGCGGTGGTAGAGCAGGGGGAAGGTAAAGTCAAGGTTGCCGCCGCTACCGTAGGAAAAATCATAGACCTCGGTGTAAGCGATGCCAACAACATGGGGGCCGCCATGGCGCCAGCGGCGGCAGATACCATTTCAGCTTTTCTGAACGATTCCAATACCAAGCCGGAGGACTATGATTTGATTTTAACCGGGGACCTTGGCTTTGTAGGCTCCGAACTGCTGTATGACCTGCTGGAAAAAGACGGCATCGAAATCCGCGGTGTGCATAACGATGGCGGTATGCTGCTGTATGACCGCGAAAAGCAGGACGTGCATGCCGGGGGAAGCGGTTGTGGCTGTGTGGCCTCGGCTTTGTGCGGGCATATTTTGCCTAAAATTGCAACCGGTGAATTGGAAAAGGTGCTGGTTTGCGCGACCGGTGCGCTAATGTCACCGACGTCGAGTATGCAGGGACAGAACATTCCCTCCATTGCGCACTTGATTTATTTGCAGCATTAAAAATATTTTTATTTTTCTTGGCCGGCAGTTCATAGGATTTGTATTCGCCGGTATTGTGGAAACGCTGCTTCACTTAACCGATGATTGGATTCAAAGCCGTCGTTATACGGTTGGGTGAGAAAACAGGAAGATGATTAAAGGGTGCTTTTGCGGTACGCTTATATAAAACGGAGGCACAATATGGAAATAGTAAAGGTTATTCTTACATCGATACTGTCCGCAGTGGCATTGTTTATTATTGCAAAAGTTATGGGGCATAAGCAAATGTCCCAGCTTGATTTTTTTGATTATATTACGGGTATCACTATCGGTTCTATTGCCGCCGAGCTTGCAACCGAACTTGAAAAGCCGTGGAAGCCACTGATTGCCATGCTGGTTTACGGCGCGATAACCGTTATACTGACGCTGATTACAAGCAAGCTGCCGAGAATGCGCAAATTCATTAACGGCACACCCACCATTGTATTAAGCAACGGCAAGCTCTACCGCCAAAATATGAAAAAGGCAAAACTGGACCTCAGTGAGTTTATGGTGATGTGCAGGCAGGAGGGATATTTTAATCTGAACGATATCCAGACCGCAATATTTGAGTATAACGGCAGACTGACCGTACTGCCCAAAGCGACGAAACGTCCGGTGAATCCAACCGATATGAATTTAGTGCCGCCCCCTGAGAAAATATCTGCCGAGGTTATAATGGACGGCAGGATACTCCACGATAACCTTAAACGAATGGGAATTGATACCAAGTGGCTGCAAAAGGAATTAGAGGTACAGGGCTATAAATCTGCCAAGCAAATTTTTCTCGGCATCTGTGACGATAACCGTCAGCTGACACTTTTTGAGACGGCGTAAGAAAATCTATAAATAAAAGCGTGTGTCGAATAGGAACACGCTTTTATTGTAAAACACCAATATAAATATTTTATAGTCACTATTAAAAATCTATTGACATTTTATAATTAAAGGTGTACAATAGTAACCATAAATTTTAAGGTTTTAAAGCGTTAAAGCGTTTTCGCTTTAAAACCGAAAAGGAGAGAATACATAATGAAAAAGATTTTAGCTCTTTTGCTCGCGGTTGCGATGCTTGCATGTCTGTTTATCGGCTGTGACGGTACCAGTGCTGACGTGCCTACCGTTGGTATTTTGCAGTTGCAGAAACATGACGCGCTGGATGCGGCATATGAAGGCTTTGTTGCCGGCTTGAAAGATGCCGGTTACAGCGAAGCTGACGGCACCGTGAAATTTAACTACATTGTCACTACCGGTAAATCCGAGGAGTGCCAGACAGCTGCGGACCAGCTGGTCAGCGGCGGAAGCGATTTGATTCTTGCGATTGCTACGCCTGCCGCGCAAGCAGTTGTAAATAAAACAAAATCCATCCCGGTACTGGTGACTGCCGTTACCAATCCGGAGGGTGACTGCCCGGCCGATAATATGTCGGGTACTTCCGACCTGGGTCCCATCGAGCGTCAGGTGCAGTTCACAAAAGAATTGAATCCCGATATGAAAACACTGGGCATTCTGTACACTTCCAGCGAAGCCAACTCGGTATTCCAGGCTGGCTTGGCAAAAGCTGCTGCTGAGAAGTTGGGTATTGCTTACAAAGAATATACTGTAACCGCTGCTACCGAGTTGCAGTCTACTGTGGAAGGCATGAAGGGCCAAGTTGAGGTTTGCTGGATTCCCACCGACAACACCTGTGCTTCCAATATGCCCATCATCAATGATGCTGCCAAAGCCGCCGGCGTTATGACCGTTTGCGGCGAGAGCGGCATGGTACAGAGCGGTGGTCTTGCCACCATCGGCGCTGTGGATTACTACAAACTGGGCGAGCAGACCGCTGCTATGGCAGTGAAGATTCTGAAAGGTGAAGCCACTGTGGCAGATATGCCTATTGAGTTCCAGGAAGCTGGCGAAGATGCAGCTGTGGTTATCAACACCGATGTGGCTGCAAACTACACCGTACCGCAGGATATCCTGGATAAAGCGACTAAGGTGACCACTCCCACGAAATAATTCTTTTATAAAAACAATGCAAACGAATGGCAGAGCTTTACTCTGCCATTCGTTTACACATATAAAAACCGCTTTTTAGATAAGGAAAATATTATGAACGCAATTATTAGCTGGTTTGAAGGTAATATCATCACCGGCCTGAGTATACAAGGTGCTATCGCGCAAGGTATCATCTGGGGTATCATGGCAATCGGTGTATATATTACATATCGTCTTTTAGATTTCTCCGATTTGTCGGTGGATGGCACGCTGGGTTTCGGTGCGGCGGTTTCGGCGATTTTAATCGTGAAAGGCTGTAACCCGTATCTCAGTCTGCTGTTTGCTACTTTGGCAGGTGCGGCAGCGGGTCTTGCTACCGGTGTTTTCCATACCGTGTTCAAAATTCCGCCCATTCTGTCCGGTATTCTCACCATGATTGGCCTTTACTCCATCACTATTCGGGTAATGGATGGCTCGGCAAATACGCCGCTTTTCCAATATGAACGCGTTACCACGCCAATCAACCAACTGTTGCAAAAATGGGGTATGTCTGCCGATGCGGTATCCAACATTTCTGCTCTCATTATCGGTGCGGTATTTGCCGTCGCCCTCATAGGCATACTGTATTTCTTCTTCGGAACCGAAATCGGTACGGCTATCCGTGCGACCGGTTCTAACGGAAATATGTCCCGTGCGCTGGGCGTGAACACCGACGCGATGAAGGTGCTGGCGCTGGTGATTTCCAATGCGCTGTTCGGTCTTTCCGGTGCACTCATCGGTCAGACGCAGGGCGCCGCGGATGTACAGGTGGGTCAGGGCGCTATCGTCATCGGTCTTGCATCCATCATTATCGGTGAAGTTATCATGTGCCGCAGGGACCACAGCTTCTGGTATAAATTGCTGGCGGTAGTGGTCGGCTCCATCATCTACCGCATTATTTATGCTTTGACCATCGCACCGCTGGGTCAGAAACTGAATCTGCGGGCGTACGATACCAAACTTATCACTGCGCTTATCATTGCTATCGCACTGGCAATGCCGGTGATTCGCAAAACGGTAGCGGAGCATAAGCTGCGTAAAACAAATGATAAGAGGTTTGCCGATGCGGGAGGTGCCGAAAATGCTTGAATTGTATGGCGTAGAAAAAACCTTTAACATAGGCACCGTCAACGAGAAAAAAGCGCTTTGCGGCATTAACCTCACCATCCATGACGGCGATTTTATCACGGTCATCGGCGGGAACGGTGCCGGCAAATCTACACTTCTCAATGTCATTTCGGGAGTGCATATCGCCGAAGCGGGAAAAATTCTTATCGACGGTGTGAATGTAACCAATAAAAAGGAATATCAGCGCGCCAAGGATTTGGGACGTGTGTTCCAGGACCCGATGATGGGCACGGCGGCGGATATGAGCATTGAGGATAACCTGGCGATGGCCTTTCGCCGTGTAAAAAAACGCGGTTTGAAATGGGGGATTACCGCTGCGGAAAAAGTACAATATAAAGCGGCAGTAGAAACGCTGGGTCTTGGTCTTGAAGGTCGCATGACCTCCAAAGTAGGTTTGCTTTCCGGTGGACAGCGGCAGGCTATCACACTGTTGATGGCTACCCTGCAAAAACCCAAGTTGCTGCTTCTGGATGAGCATACTGCTGCACTTGACCCCAAAACGGCGGCCAAGGTATTGGAAATCACCGACAATATCGTCAGTGAAACCAATATTACTACATTGATGATTACCCACAACATGAAGGACGCAATCCGGCTTGGTAACCGTCTGATTATGATGCATGAGGGACGCATCATCTATGATGTTTCGGGTGAAGAAAAACAGAAACTGCAAGTGTCGGATTTGATGGCCTTGTTCTCCAAGGCCAGCGACGGCGAATTTGCCAACGACAGAATGCTACTGGGTTAAAATTTCAGCGGCAGTGTTTTACACTGCCGCTCTTTTCTTTGATAAAGCAGGTTGCATATTGTTTTTTCTTTAAGATTATGGTAAAATATGCAAAATCAAATGCAAACGATACGGAGGGATTTCTATGCAGGCAATTCTTTGGGCGGCGGCCGGCACCGGCTTCACCTTTTTTATGACGGCCTTGGGTGCCGCCATGGTGTTTTTTCTGCCCAAATCGGCAACGGCCGCATTTCAGCGTATTTTTCTCGGCTTTGCCGCAGGGGTAATGATTGCGGCAAGCGTTTGGAGTCTTTTGATTCCGGCGATTGAAGAGGCAGAGCAGGCCGGTGGTATCGGGTGGATTCCGGCGGCAGGCGGTTTGCTGCTTGGTATTTTGTTTTTGATGGGATTGGATTATCTATTGCCGCATTTGCATATCGGTGCTGACAGTCCCGAGGGCATCCCGACCGGATGGAAGCGCAGCACCTTGATGATAACCGCCGTCACACTGCACAATATTCCCGAGGGCATGGCGGTTGGATTGTCCTTTGCTTTGGCGGCACAGCATAGTTCGAGCCCCGGTGCTTTCACAGCGGCCATTGCCCTTGCGGTGGGCATGGGCATACAAAATTTCCCGGAAGGCGCAGCCGTTTCTCTGCCATTAAAGCAGGAGGGAATGTCAAAGGCGCGGGCCTTTTTATACGGTAGTTTTTCGGGTGCGGTGGAATTTATTTTCGGTGTGCTGGTGGTATTGATTGCCGGCAGTATCCAGCCGCTGATGCCATGGATGCTTTCTTTTGCTGCCGGCGCCATGCTTTATGTGGTTGTCGAGGAGTTGATACCGGAGGCACACCTCGGAGAACATTCCAATATCGGTACGCTGGGCGTGATGTTCGGGTTCATGGTCATGATGATTTTGGACGTTGCTTTGGGTTGATAAAAGGAGGGAATTTTCCCTCCTTTTTTGTCTATTTTAAGATAGGATTTGCCGGATTACACAAGGGGACAAGTCGGACTATGTACATTCTGCAAAAAAATTTATATTCGTGTTGAAAAGTCCTTTTTGCTGTGCTATAATATGCATAATGAATATTTAACGCAGACGAGCGTGCATATATTTTATTTATTTTGCATAAATATTCTGGAAAAAATTTGGTAAGGTGAAAAGGTATGAAAGACTTTACAGCGGACAAAATCAAAAACATTGCTTTAATCGGCCATGGTTCATCGGGAAAGACCACCCTTGCGGATGCGCTTTTGTATTCGGCTGGTTTGATAGAGAGAGTCGGCAGTATTGCAGACGGAAATACAACTCTGGATTTTGATGCGGAAGAGAAAAAACGCAAAATATCCATATCAACGGCTTGCTATCAATTGCAATATAAAGAAAGCAAGTTGAATATCATCGATACGCCCGGCCTGTTTGATTTTGCGGCGGGTGTAAGTGAAGGCCTGACAGCGGCCGATATGGCACTGGTCGTGCTTTCGGGTAAATCCGGTCTTTCGGCCGGGGCAAAAATCAACTTTGCGCTGGCGCGGAAAAATCATCTGCCCTGTGCCTTTTTCATCGGTAAACTGAATTCTACACACGCCTATTTTTATCGCGTGCTCTCTACATTGACTGCCAATTACGGCGGCATTATCTGTCCGGTTACGGTGCCGCACGTTGTCGGAGAGCAGGTTGAATGTTTTGTCAATTTGATAACCAATAAAGCTTATAAATATAACGGCATTACAGCAACAGAAGTGCCGTTGCCCGACGATGCAGACATTACCAATGTTCGCAACATTTTATTGGAAAACATCGCGTCGGTAGACGAAGCCCTGATGGAAAAATATTTTGAGGGTGAGAGCTTTTCGGAAGAGGAAATGGTAGCGGCTCTGCAAAAGGGAATGCTTTCGGGCGAGCTTTGCCCGGTTTTCGCCGGTATCAACGCTACCGGAGAGGGCGTACCCATGCTCTTGGAAATTTTGGAAAAGATTGCACCCTCGGCCGCACAGCATAGCTATGTATTTGAAAATGAGGGTGAACGCCGGGATATCACTTGCGGGGAAGGGAAAACCAAGGCGGTGGTATTTAAAACCATTGCCGACCCGTTTGTAGGCAAGCTGTCTTACTTTAAGGTTATTTCAGGCGCAGTCAAAAATGATATGCGCTTGGTCAACTCCCGTACCGGTGTAGAAGAAAAAATTGCAAAGGTTATGATGCTGCGCGGCGGCAAACAGGAGGATGCAGGCCTCGTTTCGGCCGGAGATATCGGTGCGGTTGCCAAGCTGGGCTCGGTGCTGACCGGGGATACCTTATGTGATGCATCCGAGCGTGGCTTTATCCATTGCTTTGAATTTCCTTCGCCCAGCATTTCTATGGCGGTATACCCGAAGAACAAGGGCGACGAGGAAAAAATCTCGCAAAGTTTAAACCGTTTAATGGAGGAAGACCCGTCCATTTCCTACATAACAAATGTCGAAACCAAGGAACAGGTACTTTCGGGTCTCGGAGAACAGCATTTGGATGTGCTGGCTTCCAAACTGAAAAACAAATTCGGCGTAGAGATGGAATTGCGTGTGGCCAAGGTGCCCTATCGCGAAACCATCCGCAAGTCGGTAAAGGTACAGGGACGGCATAAGAAGCAGTCGGGCGGACATGGCCAGTTCGGTGATGTTTGGATTGAATTTTCTCCGGCAGAAAGCGATGAAATCGTATTTGAAGAAAAAATCTTCGGCGGTGCCGTACCGAAGAACTTTTTCCCTGCGGTGGAAAAAGGAATACGCGAAAGCGCCCAGCGCGGTGTGTTGGCCGGATATCCCATGGTCGGCGTAAAAGCCACTTTGGTCGACGGTTCATATCATCCGGTCGACTCCTCTGAAATGTCCTTTAAAATGGCGGCCAATCTGGCCTATAAAGAGGGTATTCCGCAGGCCGGACCGGTGCTGTTGGAACCGGTTGGCACCTTAAAGGTCGATATTCCCGATGACATTATGGGTGACGTGATTGGAGATATCAACAAACGCCGCGGCCGTGTGTTGGGTATGAATCCGCTGGCCGACCGCCGGCAGGAGGTCGTTGCCGAGGTACCTATGGCGGAAATGAGTGATTTCTCTACGGCGCTGCGCTCTATTTCGCAGGGCCGTGCCGGGTTCACCTTTGTCTTTGAACGCTACGAGGAAGCCCCGCCGCAAATTGCCGCTAAGGTAATTGAAAAAGCCAACGCGTAAACATTGTATAAAAATGCCCTTGCGGTTCGGCCGCAAGGGCATTTTTTGCGCAACTTTCTTTAATATACGGCAATTCCTACCAACGCTTCGGCATTTTCATAAAAATCCACATAGGAAATGTTGGTAGCATCGTTTTTGGTCAGCACCGCATAGGTGATGCTTAAAGTATCGCGGCTTTTAAAGGCTTTGGCAAGCAGCAGTTTCAAAAGTCGCTCAAAGTCTTGTGTTTCATAGAGATCGATAAAGTGCTGTCCTGTCAAATGTACCGTCTGTCCGTTTTCGGTGTCATCTATACCGCCCAACTGTTCACACAAGCTGCGCAGAACCGTCTTGCTTGCCGTAATGGTGCGGTCATATTGCCGAGTGGTTTCCGCAGTGACCGGTTCAAGAAAGGCAGCAGCCTGTTGGGGTTTAATATCCAATGTATATTGTTTCTCATCCAACGCAATATACAGGCAAAAGGCTTCGGTATACGCGGCGGGCACAGTCGCTTTGGAGGAAACACTCTTTTCGGGTGTTTTTTCGTACAGTACAAGAAAAGAAATACCGAAGAACAATGCACAGCAAAAAAGGAAGGCGAGGAGAAAGGAAAGAAAGGATTGTCCCCGTTTGGTCTTCATAAAATCACCCGTATTTAAAATTTTTCTTATTATGGGCGGTTATCTCTTGCCCTAAACAGAAAAATGTGATAAAATAAAGAAAATTGTGTTTAAAGTGGGATAGTTATGCAGTACAGTTTTGCAAACCGAATAGAAGATTTAAAGCCTTCGGCCATACGGGAGATGTTAAAGGTTACGTCGGGGCAGGGCGTGATATCCTTTGCGGCCGGGAACCCGGCCGGGGATTCGATTTCCTCTGCTGACATTCTCCGGCTTGCCGAAGAAATCTTAACCGAGAACCCGATGGCGGCACTGCAATATTCCATCACCGAGGGGTATACACCGTTGCGTGACTTTTTGCGGCTTGATTTGAAACGCCGTTGGAACATCGGGACACAAGAAGATGATTTAATCATTACCGCCGGTGCGCAGCAGGTTATGGATTTGTGCACAAAGGCACTCTGTAACGAAGGGGATACGATAATTTGCGAGGAGCCCAGTTTTATCGGTGCGCTGAATGCCTTTCGCTCTTACGGTGTGCGGTTGGCTGGGGTTCCGGTAGATGAAAACGGTATGGATATGCAGGCGCTGGAAGCGCGGTTAAAGACCTGCAAAAATGTTCGCTTTATTTATACCATTCCCAATTTCCAAAACCCCACCGGCGTTTGCTTATCAATGGAGCGTCGCCGGCAAATGTATGCATTGGCACAGAAATACAATTGTCTGATTCTTGAAGACAATCCGTATGGTGATATTCGCTTTTCGGGAGAGGATATTCCCTGTATAAAATCTTTGGATACCGACGGGCGTGTGATTTACGCCGGCTCCTTTTCCAAGGTGGTTTCGCCGGGCTTGCGCGTGGGCTACTGTTTGGCCGCCGCCCCCCTGATTGCAAGATTTACGGCTTGTAAACAGGTGAGTGATGTGCATACCGGTATATTGAACCAAATGATTTGCCACCGCTTTGTTACCGAATTGGACTTTACCGCACACTTAAAACGCATCCGCGCCATTTACAAGGGAAAAGCCGAATGGATGCAAAACTGTGCCGACCGTTTCTTACCCCAGGGGGTTACCTATCATCCGGTTTCGGGCGGTATGTTCCTGTGGGTGACAATGCCTCCGGAGATTGATGTGGCCGCGCTTTGTGCCGCCTTGGTGAAACGGGGCGTTGCGGCGGTGCCGGGCAATACATTTTATACCGACCTTACCCGTCGAACCGACAGTATTCGATTGAATTATGCTACGCCCACCGCTGAGGAAATTGAAATCGGTTTGGAAATCTTGGGCAATACGATACGAGAATTTATGAGGTGAAAACATGGAGGAAACGCGCAAACGGGTGCTGACCGGATTTCAACCGAGCGGTATGCTCACATTGGGCAACTATTTGGGCGCACTGAAAAATTGCAAAGCTATGCAGGAGGACTATGACTGCTTGTTTATGGTGGCCGATTTGCATTCCATTACGGTACGGCAGGAGCCTGCCAAGCTGCGGGAGCAAATTTATACTACCTGCGCGCTCTTTCTTGCGGCCGGGCTTGACCCGGAAAAATCCATTATGTTTATTCAGTCCATGGTGGGTGCACATGCGCATATGGCATGGCTTCTCAGTTGCTATACGCAGTTTGGGGAACTTTCGCGCATGACCCAGTTTAAGGACAAATCTAAAAAACACGCGGACAATGTCAATGCCGGGTTGTTTACCTATCCGGACCTTATGGCAGCAGACATTCTGCTTTACAATCCGGACTATGTCCCGGTCGGTGATGACCAGCGCCAGCATTTGGAACTGACGCGAGATGTTGCCGAGCGTTTTAACCGCATTTACGGCGATATATTCCGTATGCCCGAAGCCTTTTTCAGCAAGGGTGGCACCCGGGTAATGTCCTTGCAGGAGCCGACTCGAAAAATGTCAAAATCGGACGAGAATCCAAACAGTTATATCAGCATTATTGATACGCCGGAGGATATTCTGCGCAAGTTTAAAAAAGCCGTAACCGATTCCGAAGCACGGGTTTGCACCGGCGAAGGGCGCCACGGCATCAACAATCTGATTGGCATTTATTCTGCCATCACCGGCAAAACGGCCGAACAGGTAGCTGCTGAATTTGAGGGTCAGGGCTATGGAGTCTTTAAACCGGCTGTGGCTGAGGCGGTCATTGAGGAGCTGCGCCCGATTCGGGAATCCTTTGCATATTACATGAAGGACAAGAAACAGTTGGAAACCATCTTTAAGGCCGGCGCCGAAAAGGCCGAGCGCATCGCCAACCGCACGGTTGGGAAGGCGATGAAAAAAATCGGGTTTGTTTTATAATATGGAAACGGCAATGCTCTCTGAGCTGATTGGAAATCACGCGGTAAAAAGCCGCATAACCGCATTGCTTGCGGCAGGGCGGTTGCCCCATGCCTTGCTGATTGAGGGGCAGCGTGGCACCGGCCGGTTTACCTTGGCCTGTGCTGTGGCACGCGCTTTGGTATGCAGCACCGGTAATGCCTGCGGTATTTGCCGAAATTGTATACAGGCCGCGCATCTTACCCATCCGGATATTTTGGTGTATGCGCCAAAAGAGGCGGTTTTCAAGGTCAATACTGTACGACAAATCAATGCCGATGCCATGATAAAACCAAACCAAGCGTCCCGTAAGGTGATGATTTTGCGGGATTGCGAAAAGATGAATGACGAGGCGCAGAATGCCTTTTTAAAGACCTTGGAAGAACCGCCGGGAACGGTGCAGTTTATTCTCTTGACCCAAAACAGTAAAATGTTGTTGGATACCATTCGCTCCCGTTGTGTCATCTTTACACTGGTTCCGCCCGGTTTTGATGAGGGCTTGCAATACCTTTGTGACCGCGGCTTTGAAAAGGATGCGGCAACCGCCGCATTGCAGCAGGGTGAGGGAAACATCGGCCGCGCGATTGCCCGGTTGGAAGGAACCGAAAACCCCTTGGGAATCGATATCTGCGGATTACTGCAAAAAGCGGCGGCAGATAAAACGATGGAAATTTTGCAGGTGTTCACACCCTTGGAGAAAGACAAGGGGAAAATCATGCTTCTGTTCGAACAATTGACGCAGTATACCGCACAGGCGATACGCGAGGTTGCCTTGCAGGGTCGTACGGCCTGCGGTTATACCATGGCTGGTCTGCTGGCGTTACAGCAAGCCCTTTCGGAAGCAGAAGCCGGTTTGCAGCAAAACGGCAATAAGCCTCTGCTGTTAACGATATTATGTGAGAAAATGATTTGCGCCGCCCGGTTGTGATGTGTGCGAATCGGAAAGGTCCATTTTATGAAAGAAATTATCGGTGTAAAATTCCGGCAGGACGGAAAGGTTTACTCTTTTGCGCCTGATGGAAGGAAATACGAGCCGGGAGATATGGTTATGGTCAATACCGCCAGAGGATTAGAGTGCGGTGAGGTGGCCTCCGGAAATAAATCCGTGGACGACAGTCAGATTGTAGGCGAGTTGAAAAGCGTGGTCCGCCCGGCAACAAAAGAGGATTTGAACCGTGTCGAGCAAAACCGCAAAAAAGAAAAACAGGCAATGGAGGTCTGTGAACAAAAGATTGTAGAGCACGGTTTGGATATGCATTTGGTGGATGTCGAACTCTCTTTTGACGGAAGTAAAATGTTGTTTTACTTTACAGCTGACGGGCGTATCGATTTCCGTAATCTGGTAAAAGATTTGGCGGCGACATTCCACACCCGGATTGAATTACGTCAAATCGGTGTGCGTGATGAGGCCAAAATGTTGGGTGGGTTGGGCATTTGCGGTCAGCCCTTTTGCTGCTCTCGCTTTTTAAATGACTTTCACCCGGTTTCAATTAAAATGGCAAAGGAACAGGGACTTTCCTTGAACCCCACCAAGATTTCGGGTACCTGCGGCCGATTGATGTGCTGTCTGCAATATGAGCATGATGCCTATTCCTATTTAATCAGTCTTACGCCGAAAATCGGCTCCCTTGTCATGACAGAGGACGGCGAAGGAACGGTGGTCGACCACAATTTGATTACCGGAAAATTGGCCGTTAAACTTAAAAACAATGAAATGGCACCCATTTGGGTCTACCGCGATAAGGTAGAGGTGCTTCGTAATGGCAAAGGCAAGGTTGTTAAACAACCAAATGAAGATAAAACCAAAGCATAGCTTTGTGAAAAAAGAAAGAAGTGTGTTTTATGAATCCTGTATTAGAACAAATCAGTAAAATTGGTCTTGTGCCGGTCATTAAACTTAATGACCCGCAAAAAGCCGTGCCTTTGGCAAAAGCGCTGGCCAAAGGCGGAATACCGGTTGCCGAGGTAACCTTCCGTGCCGCCGGTGCAGATATTGCAATTGCCAATATCGCCAAAGAACTTCCGGAAATTCTGGTAGGTGCTGGTACGGTTGTTACGGTAGAACAGGTGAAAAAAGCCGTCGCCGCCGGAGCAAAATATATTATTTCTCCCGGATTTGACCCGGAGGTCGTACAATACTGCTTGGATAACAATATTCCGATTACACCCGGCTGTACCAACCCCAGTGAGGTCAGCGTTGCTACAAAAATGGGCCTGGAAGTTGTCAAGTTTTTCCCGGCAGAAGCGGCTGGCGGTTTAAAGGTGCTCAAAGCCTTGTCCGGTCCCTTCCCAAAGATGCGGTTTATTCCGACCGGTGGTATTGGCCCGTCCAATTTGAATGAATATCTTGCCTTCCCCAAAATCATCGCTTGCGGCGGCAGCTGGATGGTGCCGGAGAAACTGGTCGACGCCGAGGATTGGGACGGCATAACCGCGCTTGCCCGCGAGGCTGTTATGACCATGCTGGACATTTCACTTCGCCATATCGGTATCAACTGTGATGATGAGGCGGCGGCAGAGAAAAACGCAAATATTTTTGCAACATTACTCAATCAGCCGATTCGCGAGACCTCGAAATCATATTTTGCCGGCGTACCTTTTGAAATCATGAAATACAACGGTGTTGGCAAATGCGGTCATATTGCTTTGGGCGTCACAAGCGTGGAAAGAGCTATGCATTTCTTTGCTTCGCAAGGCTTTGCGTTTGATGAAAGTTCCATTACATATGACGATAGCGGCAAACCCAAATTTGTCTATTTTAAGGATGAGATTGCCGGCTTCGGTGTGCATTTGGTTAATAAATAAAAAAAGAGGGGCAATTTGTTTACGAAATTGCCCCTCTTTAAATTTTAATTCGGGTTTCTTTTCAAATAGTCGTCAATCTGTTTTACAGCAATACTCGTATGCGGCATATGCCCATAGTATTCCAGTAAAATAAAGGCGTGTTCGGCGCCGTTTATAATATGCAATTCGCTTTGGTTGCCAATCTGCATCATTTTATCATGGAACACAACAGAATGGTTTAAAGCAACCGTTTTATCGGCAGAACCGTGAATTAAAAGCGTTTTCGGCGTCTTCTTTGTTATGTTATATAGCGGTGATAAAAGCCGGTTGATTTCAGCCTTGCTCTTTCCTGCCAGCATCGGGCGGACAGAACTCCGGGGTGTTCCGTTGCCCCACTTGTCGTCGAGGTGGGTGATGGGATTTAATAAAATGAGGGTATGTACCGGTAAGCGGTTATCATAAAACGAATCGGTTGCCATCGCCGCGGCCAAATGTCCGCCGGCCGATTCGCCCAAAAGCGTCACATCGGTTAAATCGGCACCGTATGCATCGGCATGGTCGGCAACATAGTTCATAGCATCCTGACAGTCGGTATAAAGGTCAAAAAGCTGCCGCTCCTCGTCTTGACCGGAAACCTTTAAAAGACCGTAGGTCGAAACCACCGCAAGGAAGCCTTTGTCGGCATAATAGCGAGCGAGAAATCCCAAATGGTCTCCCGACCATTCGCTTTGGCCTTCTAAGATGCATCTTGAATTCCAGGCGCCGCCGTGAAACATCATAAAAACAGGGTATTTTGCGTTTTTATTATAATCTTTCGGAAAATAGTAGCAAAGGTTAAGCGCTTCACCCTTTAACTGTTTGTAAGTGACAACTGCGTCGGCGGTGTGGCGGGAGATGCAACGGCTGAAATCGTCGGTGGGAATGTAATTGTCAGTATCGTGATAAAAAACCTTTTGCATAGATTCGGCGGAATGGTTCTTCATATCCTTGCCTTCACTTTCGTTAAATTTAAAGTCTGTCAAAAGGGAGTCTCCGACGCAGAGACTCCCTTTTCTTTTCTATGTTATTTCTGTCCGTACTTTTCCAAAACCTTGTTGATACGGTCAACCGGGTTGAGCAGTTCACTGATGGAATTGTCGTAATTCAGCGTATCAACCAGATAGGCAATGTATTTGGACATATCTACACTTTGGTACCATTCCTTTTGTAATAAAGCGGGGGTAGAATAGACCAGGTTGGTGGTGAAGACTTTATCAATCAATCCATCTTTATAATAAGCGTCAAACTTATCAAAGCCTTCAACAAACAAACCGAAGGTGGTAAACACGAAAATACGGTTGGCATGCATTTTCTTTAATTTTTCGGCAATATCCAAAATGGACTCGCCGGAGGAAATCATATCGTCTACGATAACGACATCTTTACCTTCCACGTTGTTGCCGAGGAACTCATGCGCTTCAATGGGGTTTTTGCCGTTGACAATCACAGAATAGTTACGGCGTTTGTAGAACATACCAAGTTCCAAACCTAAAACGGAGGAGTAGTAAATACATCTGCCCATCGCGCCTTCGTCGGGGGAAATAATCATCATGTGGTCGCGGTCGATTTTAATATCGGGTACCGTTTTCAACAGAGATTTAATCATCTGGTAGGTGGGCTGCACATTGTCAAATCCGTCCAACGGAATGGCGTTTTGAATACGGGGGTCATGCGCATCAAAGGTGATGATGTTTTTAACACCCATGGATACCAGTTCCTGCATAGCCCATGCACAATCCAACGATTCGCGAGTGGTACGTCTGTGCTGACGGCCTTCGTAAAGCATCGGCATAACTACTGTAATACGTCTTGCTTTTCCGCCCAGCGCCATGATGACACGTTTCAGGTCTTGGTAATGGTCATCGGGACTCATGGGAACCTCTTTGCCATACATTTTATAAGTAACACCGTAATTAAAGCAGTCGCAAATGATATATATGTCCAGACCGCGGGCTGTGTGTGACAAAACCGCCTTGGCTTCACCGGTGCCGAAACGCGGGCATTGGGACTCAATCACAAATGTGTGCTCTTCCGGCAGACCTCTCCACTGCATCAAATAGTAATCTACCTTTGCCGCAAGTTCTTCGCATCCGCGCATAGCGATAATGGCAAGGTCACCGCAAGGATAATGGCCTTTGATGGTAATTGACATGATAAAATTCCCCCAGTTTTTTATTTTCCTATACTATAATATCACAAATTCCGTCGATTAAAAAGTCCTTTTGTTGAAAAAAATTGCAGAAGATTGTAGATTTTCAATTGATATATTTATGCAATTTTGTTATAATGAATTGAAATAAGTATAAAGGGAGTATTTTATAATGGCAAAAGTTACATTACTTACCCATACGCCAAATCCCGAACTTGCTGTGGCCTCCGCGGCCAAACTTTGCTACTCAGCAGCAAGTATAGAGCAAATTAGAGAGGGACTTTCGCCCGAAAAAGCCGCCGGTTTTGTGGAAATGCTGGCCGAAATCGGACACGAAAGCCCGATTGAACATGTGTCCTTTACTTTTGGTATTGAGGGTGTATCCCGTGCGCTGTTGGCGCAAATCACCCGTCACCGTATGGCTTCCTTCTCGGTACAAAGCCAGCGCTATGTAAAGGAAGACCGGTTTGAATTTGTCCTTCCGCCGGAGATTGAAAATATCCCCCAAGCCAAAGAACGCTTTTTACAGTCTATGCAGCGTGACCAAGAAGATTACGAGGCGCTGACCGATATTTTAAAAGCCGCACATTTAAAAGAAATGTTGGCGGCCGGAATGGAGGAAAAAGCCGCAAACCGTGCCGCTGAAAAAAAGGCCATAGAGGATGCGCGCTTTGTTTTGCCGAATGCCTGCGAAACCAAAATGGTGCTGACCATGAACGCCCGTAGTTTGCACAATTTCTTCCGCCACCGCTGTTGTAATCGCGCCCAGTGGGAGATTCGTGAGGTTGCGCTGGAAATGTTCCGCCTGGTTTATGCCGTTGCGCCGAACCTTTTCAAGAATGCCGGCCCGAGCTGTATCAGCGGAAGTTGCCCCGAGGGCAAAATGACCTGCGGTAAAATCAAACAGGTGCGCGAGCAGTACGAAGCAATAAAGCGCGGAGAATGAATATGGGAAAATTGATTGTGATAGAGGGGTTAGATGGCAGCGGAAAATCCACCCAACTGGAACGGTTGCTTGAAAATCTGCAAAATAAAGGGCTGGATTGCAAAAGCTTTTCTTTTCCCGATTATGAAAGTGATTCCAGTGCGCTCGTAAAAATGTATTTAAGCGGCACCTTCGGGGATAAACCCGATTCGGTAAACCCTTATGCCGCCGCCGCTTTTTTCTCGGTTGACCGGTATGCAAGCTATAAGCAAAACTGGGAAAGGTACTATAAAAACGGAGGGAATGTCGTGGTGGGCCGTTATACGACCTCCAACGCCATTCATCAAACCTCAAAACTGCCACCCGACCAATGGGAGAATTATTTACATTGGTTGTACGACTTTGAGTATCGGTTGATGGGCATACCCAAGCCCGATTTGGTCGTTATGCTGGATATGCCGACAGCGGTATCCCAAAAACTGTTGACCGGTCGGTATCATGGCGACGAAAGCAAAAAGGATATTCATGAACGGGATGTGGCGTATCTGGAAAACTGCCGCAAGGCCGCTGTCTTTACGGCGGAATATTCCGGCTGGGAAATCATTTGCTGTGCCGAGGGGGACAAGCCCCGTACGATTGACGATATTGCAGAAGAATTGCTTGCAAAAGTGTTGAGTGTTATTGATAAGTAGGAGAAAATCATGGTTTATGTATTTTTAGCTGACGGGTTTGAGGAAACCGAGGCCATTGCACCAATCGATATTATGCGCCGAGCCGGCTTGGAGGTCGTCACGGTGGGTATCGGCGGTCAGCTTGTGCGCGGTGCGCACAATATTACCGTTATGGCTGATATGGACGGTGCAGACGCAATACCCGATGAAACGGTCGATGCGGTCGTGCTTCCCGGCGGCTTGCCCGGTACCGTAAATTTGGAAAACAATCAAACGGTGCAGGCGTTTTTAGACTATGCCGCCGCAAACGACAAGGTGATGGCCGCCATTTGTGCTGCGCCCTCGGTGCTGGGACACAAAGGTCTGCTGGAAGGTAAGCGCGCGGTTTGTTTTCCGGGCTATGAAAAAGAATTGCGAGGCGCAAAGGTGCAAAACACACCGGCAGAGATTGACGGCAACATTGTTACCGCTTGCGGTGCCGGTGCGGCGCTGGAATTCGGCTTTGCTTTGGTGGAACGCCTTTGCGACCAGCAAACGGCAAAAAAATTGGAGCAGATAATGCAATGCGGCCGTTAGATATCAGAATTTATAAAACCGAACTGCGCCAGGCGGCGCGTGTTCGCCGTGCGGCCATGCTGCCTGCCACAAAGGCCGCGGCAGCGCGTGCGGTGGAAAATAATGTGCGCCGGCTCTACCAATACCGCGGCGCAACCACCATTATGGTTTATGTTTCCACCGAGATTGAAATCAGTACCCGTGGCATTATAGAAAACGCATGGGCAGACGGCAAAAAGGTCGCTGTACCGCGCTGTATTCCCGATACAAGAGAGATGCAATTTCATTACATTACCTCTTTTGATGACCTTTCTCCCGGTACTTTTTCGGTGCTGGAACCGGATGAAAATCTGCCGGTGGTGGAATCTTTTAACGGTTGCCTTATGTTGGTGCCCGGTTTCGTTTACGACCGTTACGGGTACCGCTTGGGCTATGGAAAAGGCTATTATGACCGTTATATTTCGCGCTTTACCGGCGTTACGGTGGGCATTTGCTATGAGCATGAGGTGACCTACCGTTTGCAGCACGGCCGTTATGACCGTCCGGTAGGAACGATTTTGACCGAAAAGCGAATACGCAAGTCCGTGGTATATGCGGCCAAGCGAAAAAACTTTGGAGGCTATCATGAACGATAATCAAGAGCGAAACCTGCAAGAAACCCCTGCTGGCGAACCCATTGTACAGCAGGAAGAGTCGATTTCTCTGGCCAAAAAGCCGGAACCGAAGCCGGTGCCCAAGAAAAAATACAAATCAAAGAAAAGCCAGCGCAAAGGCTGTGCCACAGCTTTGGTGTGGGTGCTTTGCATCGTTGTTGTATCGGTTGGGCTTGCCACCGGTCTGTTGCTTATGATTGCCGATTTCCTCGGTGTTGGCAAATCCGGTACGGTACAGATTGAAATTGAAAAGGGTGCTTCTTCGGCCTCGATTGCCAGAACGCTGGACGAAGCCGGCGCTATCCGTTATTCTACGCTGTTTCGTGTTTACAGTAAATTGATGGGCTTTGACGGCACTTACAAATATGGCGTTTATATTGTCAACAAGGAAAACGGCTATGAGTCGATTGCCCGTATGTTGCAGGAGGAGGGTGCCAAGGCCGAAACGGTCAAGGTGACCATTCCCGAAATGGCCGATATAGACGAAATACGCACACGCTTTGTCGAGGCTGGTATTTGTGATGCGCAACAGTTCCGCGAGGCAATGTCGGATTTATCTTATTATGAGGAATTCGATTTTATTGAAAAGATACCAGTGGAGCAGGTGTATTACAATTTAGAAGGGTATCTGTTCCCTGAAACCTATGAGTTTTACAAGTACGGCAGTACCGAATGTGCACGGCAGGCTATCAAAAAATGTCTGGCACAAACCGAGGAACAGTTAAAACCGTACTTGGATGAAATTGCCGATTCGGGTTATACGGTACACGAAGTGCTGACCATGGCTTCGATTGTTGAAATGGAAGCCAGTGCCGCCTCCCAAGAGGATAGGCAAAAGGTCGCTGCGGTCTTTTATAACCGCCTGGACTGGAAAGACCAGCCCAAGCTTCTCGGCTCCTCTCCTACAATGGAATATCCCTATGGTAACGGACGGTACGATACCAATAAAACCGAGGGCTTGCCGCCGGGACCCCTTTGTTGTCCGAGCGCGGCTTCGATTAAAGCGGCTGTGTACCCGGAAAAGGATTTTGATTACCATTATTTTGTTACCGATAAAAATATGAAATTCTATTATAATAAAACCCTCAAACAACATAACAGTACAATTAACGACTTAAAGAGGAAGAAACTGTGGGCATAAAACAATTGGAATTGCTTTCCCCGGCCGGAGATTTGTCCCGTTTGAAGGGCGCGGTGGATTTTGGTGCCGATGCGGTCTATTTGGCCGGTGAAGAATTTGGGATGCGTACCGCTGCTTCGAATTTTCCGAAGGAAGACTTGTACAACGGTATTCGATATGCCCATGAAAAGGGAGCCAAGGTGTATGTGGCCTGTAATACATTGCCGCACAATGTGGAAATGCCGCGCCTGCCTGCCTTTTTGGAGCAGGTGGCCGATGCAGGGGCAGACGGCATTATCGCTTCGGATATCGGTACGATGGGGCTTGTAAAAAAATATGCGCCCAAGCAGGAACTGCACATTTCGGTACAGTCCGGAATTGTCAATTATGAAACGGCACGCGCGTTTTATAACATGGGAGCTGACCGCATTGTCACAGCCAGAGAACTTTCTTTGGAGGAGATTGCCGAAATCCGTGCGAAAACCCCGGCGGCTTTACAAATTGAAGCCTTTGTGCACGGTGCAATGTGCGTTTCCTTTTCGGCGCGCTGTCTGCTTTCGGCCTATATGACCGGACGCGATGCAAATCGCGGCGATTGTGCCCAGTCCTGCCGATGGAGCTATGCCTTAATGGAGCAAAACCGCGAGGGGCAATTGTTTGACATCACCGAAAACGAACAGGGCACCTATATCCTGAATGCCAATGACCTTTGCATGGCCGAGCATATCCGTGCGCTGGCCGATGCCGGCGTGTATAGTCTGAAAATTGAAGGCCGGGCGAAATCGCATTATTATACAGCGGTCACAGCCAATGCGTATCGCGGTGCGATTGATGCCTATTATGCGAACCCCGACGCACCTATGCCTGGGTGGGTAATGGAGGAACTGAACAAAATCAGCCACCGTACCTATTCTACCGGTTTTTATTTCGGCCGTCCCGAAAATGCACAAACCTATGCGTCGGCAGGATATATCCGTGATTATGCAGTAGCCGCCGTTGTAAATGATTATCAAGACGGCTGTATCATCGCCACCTTAAAAAACAAATTTTTGCAAGGGCAGGTGCTGGATTGCCTGCCGCCGAGAGGAATGCCCTTTACCGTGACGGCAGAACGAATTTACGATGCAGACGGTATGGCAATAGAAGCCGCCGTGCACCCCATGATGGAGGTGCGCATTCCGTGCGAGCAACCTGTACCGGCAGGTACATTGTTGCGCATGAAACAGTAATTTTTGATTAAAAAACCCGACATAAGGTCACACTAAAATGAGGTGATTGTTATGGAATGGGAAAATACGCAAACCAAAAGAGCCGTAGCGCAGTTAATTCTGTTGCTGGCTCTTTTCTTTATCTGTATTTTGCGGTTGTTTGTTCTCTCATCGGATGAAAAACTGGTGACGGCAGGAGATATACAGTCGGGAAAACGGTTTGTGCTTTATCGGCCGCGCGGTAATATTTACGATTGCAATATGCTGTCGTTGACCCAGCAGGAAACCGAAACAAAAATCGCGGTCTTGCCTACCGAAAAGGGGGCAATTGCCTTATCTCGGCTGCTGAGCGGTACCGAGTTGCAGAAGAATTTAAATCGTCTTCATGAAGGAACGCCGGTGCTGTTGCCCGAAATGACCGCCGATATCTACACAGATACCCTGCGGATTAAAATACCCAAACGGTATAATAATGCGCAAGCTGCAACCCACCTCATCGGATATATCAATGGGGAAGGGCAGGGGGTCAGCGGCATTGAAAAAGCAATGAATGATGCGCTTTATAGTGAGGAAACGGTCGACCTTGTGCTGCGTACCAACGCGATTGGAGAAACCCTGCCCGGCATACAGGCCGAAATCACCAAGGGTTCTGCCGTCAGCGATTTGGTACTCACCATTGACAACCGTATACAACAGATTGCCGAAAAGGCGGCAAAACAACTTCCAGCCGGTGCGGTGGTGGTCAGCGAGGTCGGGACGGGGAAGGTCCGGGCCATGGTCAGTACGCCGAGCTATAATCCCAATGCAGTGGAGGAGGTGCTGACTGCCGAAAATTCCCCTTTGCTCAATCGGGCACTTACGACGTACAGCGTTGGTTCGGTTTTCAAGCCCTGCGTTGCGGCAGCGGCAATTGAAAGCGGCGTTTCCCCTGCAAGGCTATTTAATTGTACCGGCAGTATGACCATAGCCGACCGTCAGTTTCATTGCCACAAACTCAGTGGTCATGGTATGTTAGAACTTTGCGGCGCATTGGGGCAATCCTGTAATTGCTATTTTTATCAACTCTCGCAAAAATTGGGCACCGAAACTCTGCTTCGGTATATGCGAAGCTTTTCTTTTGGACAAAGCCGGGACATTGGTTGTAATATCCGGCAGCCCGCCGGTACGGTACCGACAGAAAGCGATATAAAAAACCCTGGAAATCTTGCCAACCTTTCAATCGGTCAAGGTGATTTGTTGCTGACGCCGTTGGCGATAAGTTCTCTGTATGAGGCTATTGCCGGCGATGGTGTCTATCACAATCCAAGTATCCTTGAAGCCGTGATACAAAATGGTGAAAGGCAGAGTACGGCTACTGCTGCGGCAACACGCGCCATGAGCGCCGAGACCGCCACACTGCTGAAACAGTATTTAATACAGGCTTTTCAAGACGGTACCGGTAAAGAGGCCGCTCCCGAAACACCGGGTGTTGTGGCCGGCGGCAAAACGGCCACCGCCGAAACCGGTTGGCTGAAAAACGGCAAGGCGATTACCCACGGCTGGTTGTGTGGGTTTGTTGAGGTGGGGGAGAAATGCTTTACCATTGTTGTTTTTTGCGAGGAAGCCACCTCAGGCGCTACCAGCTGTTCACCTGTTTTCAAACAAGTGGCAGAACAACTGGCACAACTTTTTTAAAAACAAATTGTAATTTAAATTTTTCTATACTTTGTGCGCACAGTATTATCGTTTGAAAAAAATTCCAAAAATTTAAAAAATGGGTATTGACTATTGCTTTTTTATGCAGTATAATTGTAAATTGCTAAATAATGCGATAATATGCCCCTACTGTCACTAAATGCGAAAAAAACGGGCGCATTATAGGGGTATTTTCGCCGAGTTTTTTGTGTTTACAGCCAAAGTTTTGTTAAATTTAAAGGAGTGATGAAAGCCTATGCTGAAAAAAACAGACATGGTGAAACCGGTCAAGTTGGGCAACAATGAAAGAATGACCTTCTCGAAAATAGATGAAGTGATTGATGTACCCAATCTTATTGAGATTCAAAGGGATTCTTACCAGTGGTTTTTGGATGAAGGTTTAAAGGAAGTTTTTGAGGATATGTCCTTAATTACCGACTATACCGGTAATCTGGTCTTGGATTTCATTGATTACCGTTATGACGAGAAACCGAAGTACACCGTTACCGAGTGTAAAGAAAGAGATGCCACATATGCTGCTCCTTTAAAAGTTTTGGCCCGTTTATATAATACCGAAACCGGAGAAATTAAGGAAAACGAAGTCTTCATGGGTGATTTCCCGCTGATGACCGAATCCGGCACCTTTGTTATTAACGGTGCAGAGCGTGTTGTCGTTTCTCAGCTGGTACGTTCTCCCGGTGCGTATTATGATGTAACCGTAGATAAGACCGGTAAGCGTCTGTTTTCCTCTACGATTATCCCGAACCGCGGTGCATGGCTGGAATATGAAACCGATTCCAACGGCATTTTATATGTCCGTATAGATAAAAACCGCAAACTGCCGATCACTACATTTATCCGTGCCCTGGGCGTGGAAACCAATCAGCAGATTATTGAACTGATGGGTGACGAGGAACGGCTGGTTGCTACCTTCGATAAGGATGCCTTGGTGGATACGACCGATAAGGCATTGATTGAAGTTTATAAAAAGCTTCGCCCCGGTGAACCTTCTACGGTAGAAGGTGCGCAAAGCCATCTGGACAAACTCTTCTTTGACCCGCGCCGTTATGATATTTCTAAGGTCGGCCGTTTCAAATTCAATAAAAAGCTTTCTATTGCACCTCGGTTGGTTGGCAAAACCCTGTCGCGTCCGGTTGCCGACCCGATGACCGGCGAGCTGTTGGCAGACGCCGGTGTGAAACTCACCAAGGCGCAGGCATATGATATTCAGAAAAAAGGCGTAAAAGAGGCCTATGTCAATGTTGACATGGGTGAGGGCAATCATGTTGAAATCAAGGTCATGTCAAACGGCATGGTCGATATCAGCGACTTTGTTTCTTTTGATATTTCTGATTTGAAAATCAAAGAAATGGTTTCCTTCCCGGCATTGCGCCGTATATTAGAGAGCGAGCAGGAGCCAGAGGCAATAAAAGAAGCCCTCAAAGCCAATATGGCCGAGTTGGTTCCGATGCACATTACTTTGGATGATATTTTTGCTTCGGTCAACTATTTCCTTGGTCTGCCTTATGGCGTCGGCGAAACCGATGATATTGACCACTTGGGCAACCGCCGTATCCGTTCGGTCGGTGAATTGTTGCAAAATCAATTCCGTATCGGATTTGCCCGTATGGAGCGCGTAATTCGCGAGAAAATGACACTGCAAGCGCAGGATATGGATACCATTACGCCGCAGACGCTGATTAACATTCGTCCGATTGTGGCGGCAATCAAGGAATTCTTCGGTTCTTCTCCGCTGTCGCAGTTTATGGACCAAACCAACCCGCTTTCCGAACTGACCCACAAGCGCCGTTTGTCCGCGCTTGGCCCTGGCGGTCTTTCCAGAGACCGTGCCGGATTCGAGGTTCGTGACGTACATTATACCCATTACGGCCGTATGTGCCCGATTGAAACGCCCGAAGGTCCCAACATTGGTTTGATTTCCTATTTGGCCACCTTTGCGAAAATCAACGAGTACGGCTTTATTGAAGCACCCTTCCGCAAGGTGGATAAGACCATCGGTAAAATTTTGGATGAGGTTGTTTATATGACGGCCGACGAAGAGGACGAGTATGTCATTGCACAGGCCAATGAGCCGTTGGATGAAAACGGTTGCTTTGCCAACGATAAGGTTAAGGCCAGATATCGTGACGGCTTCCTTGAAACGGAAAAGACCAATGCGGACTTCGTAGATGTTTCTCCGAAAATGGTCGTTTCGGTTGCAACCGCGATGATTCCTTTCTTGGAGAATGATGACACCAACCGTGCATTGATGGGTTCGAACATGCAGAAGCAGGCTGTGCCGCTGCTGCGCTCCGAAAGTCCTATCGTTGCCACCGGTATTGAATATAAGGCAGCGGTAGATTCCGGTGTTGTTGTACTTGCCAAACGCGCCGGTAAAGTAACCTATGTCAGTGCGGATAAGATTATCATTAAGGCCGATGACGGTGAGTTGGACGAATATGAACTGATTAAGTTCCTGCGTTCCAATCACGCGACCTGTATCAATCAAAAACCGATTGTTTCCTTTGGCCAGAAGGTCGAGGCCGGTGAGGTTATTGCCGACGGTCCGGCCACCGATAACGGTGAGGTCAGCCTGGGTAAGAATGCCTTGATTGGCTTTATGACCTGGGAAGGCTACAACTATGAGGACGCGGTTTTAATCAATGAAAAATTGATTCGCGAGGATATGTACACCTCGATTCATATTGAAGAATATGAGTTGGAAGCCAGAGATACAAAACTCGGTGCAGAGGAAATCACGAGGGACATTCCCAATGTCGGTGAGGATGCGCTGAAAGACCTGGATGAGCGCGGTATTATCCGTGTCGGTGCAGAAGTACACGCCGGCGATATTTTGGTCGGTAAGGTAACCCCCAAGGGCGAAACCGAGCTGACTGCTGAGGAGCGTCTGTTGCGTGCCATCTTCGGTGAAAAGGCGCGTGAGGTACGTGATACTTCTCTGCGTGTACCGCACGGTGAATATGGTACAATTGTTGATGTCAAGGTCTTTGACCGCACCAATTCTTCGGAATTGAGCCCCGGTGTAAACCTTGTTGTTCGTTGCTATATCGCACAAAAACGTAAAATTTCGGTCGGCGATAAAATGGCGGGACGCCATGGTAACAAGGGCGTTGTTTCCCGTATTCTGCCGAGTGAAGATATGCCCTTCCTGCCCGACGGCACGCCGCTGGATATCGTTTTGAATCCGCTTGGCGTACCTTCTCGTATGAACATCGGTCAGGTTTTGGAAGTGCATCTCGGCTATGCCGCGAAGGCACTTGGATGGAAGGTCTGCACACCGGTATTTGATGGTGCGCACGAGGCCGACATTCGTGAATGTCTGGAAATGGCCGGATACAACCGCGACGGTAAGACGCAGCTTTATGACGGTCGTACCGGTGAACCTTTTGATAACCGCGTAACGGTCGGTTATATGTATTATTTGAAATTGCATCACTTGGTTGATGATAAGATTCATGCCCGTTCTACCGGTCCGTATTCACTGGTAACGCAGCAACCGCTCGGCGGTAAAGCCCAGTTCGGTGGCCAGCGTTTCGGTGAGATGGAGGTTTGGGCCTTGGAGGCTTATGGTGCCGCATATACCCTGCAAGAAATCTTGACCGTTAAGTCCGACGATGTTGTCGGCCGTGTCAAGACCTACGAGGCAATTGTTAAGGGTCAAAATGTTCCGGCTCCGGGCGTTCCCGAATCCTTTAAGGTATTGATTAAGGAATTGCAGTCTTTGGGTCTGGATATCAAGGTTTTGGATAAAGACCAAAACGAGGTCGATTTGAAGCAAACCTTTGAAGATGACGATTTGGGCTTTGAACCGCTTCCGGCAGATGCTGAGCCGGTCTTTGACGAGGCCACGGTTGCAGACAATTTGGACGGTTACGGTTTAGAGGATGAGAATGGTGAAAGCCTGGCAGACGAGGCGTATACAGATGACGATATGCTGTCGGCAGACGAGGATATGTAAAGGAGGATAACGCATAATGGAAGGTATTGAATTTGAATCAATTAAAATCGGTTTAGCGTCTCCCGAACAAATCCGCAATTGGTCCTACGGAGAGGTAAAGAAACCTGAAACCATCAACTACCGTACGCTCAAACCCGAGCGTGACGGCCTGTTTTGTGAGCGTATTTTCGGGCCGCAGAAGGACTGGGAGTGCCATTGCGGAAAATACAAGAGAATCCGTTATAAAGGAAAAATTTGTGAACGCTGTGGCGTTGAAGTTACCCGCGCCAAGGTGCGCCGTGAGCGTATGGGTTCTATTGAACTTGCCGCTCCGGTATCCCATATTTGGTATTTCAAAACCATTCCCTCTCGAATGGGTCTGATTTTGGATATTTCTCCCCGTCAATTAGAGCAGGTGCTTTATTTCTCTCAATATATCGTTACCGACCCCGGTAACACAACATTGGAGAAAAAGCAACTGCTGACCGAGAAACAATATCAAGATATGCGCGAGAAATATGAGGACGATTTCAAGGCCGGCATGGGCGCAGAAACCATTAAAACCCTGTTGGAGGAAATCGACCTCGATAAAACCGCGGCAGAATTAAAGGAAGAGTTTGAGAATGCTTCCGGTCAAAAGCGCGTGCGCCTTTTGAAACGTTTGGAGGTTGTTGAAGCCTTCCGTCAGTCGGGTAACCGTCCGGAATGGATGATTTTGGATGTAATTCCGGTTATTCCGCCCGATATTCGCCCCATGGTTCAGCTGGACGGCGGTCGTTTTGCCACCAGCGATTTGAATGACCTTTACCGTCGTGTTATCAACCGTAACAACCGTTTGAAAAAACTGTTGGAGTTGAATGCGCCGGATATTATCGTTCGTAACGAAAAGCGTATGTTGCAAGAGGCAGTAGATGCTTTGATTGATAACGGCCGTCGTGGCAAATCGGTTACCGGCCCGAACAATCGTGCTTTAAAATCTCTGTCTGATATGCTTAAAGGTAAGCAGGGACGCTTCCGTCAGAACCTGCTCGGCAAACGTGTTGACTATTCCGGTCGTTCGGTTATCGTTGTCGGCCCCGAACTGAAAATGTATCAGTGCGGTCTGCCGAAGGAAATGGCCTTGGAGCTCTTTAAACCCTTTGTTATGAAGCGGTTGGTGGAAACCGGCTCGGTTACCAACATCAAAACCGCACGCAAAATGGTTGACCGTGCAGTCACCGAAGTTTGGGATGCACTCGAAACTGTAATTAAGGATCATCCGGTTCTCTTAAACCGTGCGCCTACATTGCATAGACTGGGTATTCAAGCCTTTGAACCGGTATTGGTTGAGGGTAGAGCCCTAAAACTGCATCCGCTGGTTTGTACCGCTTACAACGCCGACTTTGACGGCGACCAGATGGCGGTCCATGTACCGCTTTCGGCCGAGGCACAAGCCGAAGCACGTCTGCTGATGTTGGCCGCAAACAACCTGCTGAAACCGTCAGACGGACGTCCGGTTTCTGTGCCGACACAGGACATGGTTCTGGGTTCATACTACTTAACGCTAGTTAAGATTGACGAACCGGGTGCCAATAAGGTGTTCCGTGATGCAAACGAAGCCATTATGGCTTATCAGGATGGAGTTGTCGGTCTGCACGCACCGATTCGTGTTCGCTACACGCGTGAAATCAATGGTGAGATGCAATCCAAACTGGTTTGGTGTACTGTTGGCTTCATCATTTTCAACCAATCGATTCCGCAGGATCTCGGTTTTGTGGACCGTACCGATCCGGAGCATGCTTTTGATTTGGAAATCTGTTACAGCGTTACCGATGCTGTAAAGCAGAAGGAATATCCGGTTGTTACAAGTGCAGACGAAATCAAGCAAAATAAGGTTGGCAAAAAACAACTTGGCAAAATTATTGACGCCTGTATTGCAATACACGGTACAAGTGAATCGGCAATCGTCTTGGATAACATTAAAGCGACCGGCTTTAAGTATTCCACCAAGGGTGCCATTACGGTTGCAGTCTCTGATGCAATCATCCCCGGTGAAAAGGCTGAATTGATTAAACAGGCAGAGGATAAGCTGGATGTTGTAACCCGTAATTACCGCCGCGGTATTATCAGCGACGAAGAACGCTTGCGCCATCTGGTGGAAATCTGGAACAAAACCACAGAAGAAATCGGTGAAAAGCTGAAAGACAACCTGGACGAGTTCAACCCCATTTACATGATGGCCGACTCCGGTGCCCGTGGCTCCATGAGTCAGATTCGTCAGTTGGCCGGTATGCGTGGTCTGGTTTCCAACACCGCCGGTAAGGTTATCGAGGTTCCGATTCGTGCCAACTACCGTGAGGGTCTGAATGTATTGGAATACTTCATTTCCTCCCGTGGTGCGCGTAAAGGCTTGGCCGATACCGCGTTGCGTACCGCTGAATCCGGTTACTTGACCCGTCGTTTGGTTGATGTTGCGCAGGATGTCATCGTAAGAGATGACGATTGCGGCACAACCGAAGGTCTGATGATTTCGGATATTAAAGACGGAAACAATGTGATTGAACCGCTGAAAAACCGCTTGGTTGGCCGTTATTTGCTGCATCCCTTCTGTGATGAGCAAACCGGTGAGGTGCTGGTGGATAATACGCATATGCTTACCGAAAGCGACGCATCTTTGATTTCCTCCAAAACCGATAAAGTGGAAATTCGCTCTATTTTGAATTGCCGTACCAAGCATGGCGTTTGTAAAAAATGCTACGGTATGAACTTGGCTACCGGAACCCCTGTAACCGTTGGTGAAGCGGTTGGTATTATTGCCGCACAGTCCATCGGTGAGCCGGGTACCCAGCTGACCATGCGCACCTTCCATACCGGCGGTATCGCCTCCACAGAGGATATCACCCAGGGTCTGCCCCGTGTTGAGGAGCTTTTTGAGGCACGCCGTCCGAAGCGCAATGCAATTTTAACCGAAATTTCCGGTACGGTTCGCTTTGGTGAAGAGAAACGCAATCGCGTCATTTTTGTCACCAATGAGGAGAAGGTAGATGAGCGTAAATATGTAATTCCGTATGATTATCGCATTTGTGTAAACGAAGGCGACCGTGTGGAAATCGGCGCATCCCTGACCGAAGGCTCGATTGCTCCGGCAGATATTCTTGCTATTAAAGGTCCCGAGGCCGTGCAGGATTATATTATTGAGCAGATTCAAATTGTTTACGGCTTGCAGGGTGTTGATATCAATGATAAACACATTGAGGTTATCGTTCGCCAGATGATGCGCAAACTGCATGTTACCGATCCGGGCGATACCGGTATCATTGTAACCATGGCAGAAAAGTCGGATGTTTATGAAAAGAATGAAGAGATTGCCGAACGGATTCGCAACGGTGAAACCGAATTGAAGCCGGCCCAATATGAGCCGACGCTGTTGGGTATCACCAAGGCTTCGCTGGCAACCGAATCTTTCCTGTCTGCCGCTTCCTTCCAGGAGACCACCCGCGTGCTGACCGATGCCGCCATTCGCGGCAAGGTCGACCCGCTGTTCGGCTTGAAGGAAAATGTAATCATCGGTAAGTTGGTGCCGGCCGGTACCGGTACAAAATGCTACTACGGCCAGCCCGATGCGGCTGACGCCCAAGAGCAAGTAGCCAATTCGGACGCGCAAGCCTTCGAAAACACCGAGTTTCCCGCATAAATCCTAAAAAAACAGCCAAAAATAGCACCAAACCTCTTGACAAAGCAGAGGCTTGGTGCTATTATTTATAATTGTCTGGGAGTGTGTGCATTTTTTGCATACACCGGATAAAAAATGCAAGGAGGTGTAACATGCCAACCTTTAACCAGTTAGTTCGAAATGGGAGAGAAACCTTGGAGCGTAAAGCAAAAGCCCCGGCGCTTTTGAAAAACTACAACTCCATTCATCGTTCTCTGAATGACCAGAACTCTCCGCAAAAGAGGGGCGTTTGTACTGCTGTTAAAACGTCAACCCCCAAAAAACCGAACTCTGCGCTGCGTAAAATTGCTCGTGTGCGTTTGTCCAACGGTATTGAGGTTTCTGCTTATATTCCCGGTATCGGTCATAACTTGCAGGAACACAGCGTTGTGCTCATTCGCGGCGGCCGTGTTAAGGATCTTCCCGGTGTGCGTTACCACATCATTCGCGGAACCTTAGACGCACAAGGCGTTGCCAACCGTATGCAGGGTCGTTCCAAGTACGGTGCAAAGCGTCCGAAAGCAAGCGCGAAATAATTTTATTTGACGAAATCTCTGCTGCAATTACACAAGCAGCGTTATATATATGTATAACGCCCTGCTTGGTACCACGGGAATTTTGTCGCTCGAGTACCTATGATATCATTATGTGAAGGAGGGAAGTGTAGTGCCAAGAAGAGGCTTTATCGCTAAGCGTGATGTATTGCCCGATCCGCTTTACAATTCCAAAATCGTAACCCGTCTTATCAACAATGTTATGTTGGACGGAAAAAAAGGTGTTGCCCAAAAAATCGTTTACGGTGCGTTTGACATCGTAAGTGAAAAAACCGGAAAAGACCCGATTGAAGTTTTTGAGCAGGCCATGGAAAATATTATGCCCCAGTTAGAGGTTAAGGCTGTCCGTAAGGGTGGTGCAACCTATCAGGTTCCTTTCGAGGTTCGTCCCGAACGGAAACAGACGCTGGGTCTGCGCTGGTTGACTACGTATAGTCGTGCCCGTTCCGAGCGCACCATGAAAGAGCGCCTTGCAGGCGAAATTCTGGATGCTGTTAACGGCATCGGCGGTGCCGCGAAGAAACGCGAAGATACGCATAAGATGGCCGAGGCCAATAAGGCGTTCGCCCATTACAGATGGTAGTAACCACAAACAAAAAAGAACCATACGAATGGTCAATTGGAGGATAATATGCCAAGAAAAGTATCTCTTGAAATGACAAGAAATATTGGTATTATGGCTCACATTGACGCGGGTAAAACAACCACCACCGAGCGTATTTTGTTTTACACCGGTGTTAACCACAAAATTGGTGAGACACATGACGGTGACGCAACCATGGACTGGATGGAGCAAGAGCAAGAGCGTGGTATCACTATTACCTCTGCTGCAACCACCTGTTTCTGGAAAGACCACCGTGTCAATATCATAGACACCCCCGGTCACGTTGACTTTACGGTTGAAGTTCAGCGTTCTCTGCGCGTTTTGGACGGGTCTGTTACCGTTTTGTGCGCCAAGGGCGGTGTTGAGCCGCAGTCTGAAACCGTTTGGCGTCAGGCTGATGAATACAAAGTACCCCGCATGATTTATGTCAATAAAATGGACATTATGGGTGCGGACTTCTACCATGTTCTTGACATGGTAAAGGAGCGTTTCCAGTGCAATGCTGTTCCGATTCAGCTGCCCATCGGCAGTGAGGACACATTCCGTGGAATCGTTGACCTGATTAACAATGAAGCCATCATGTATTATGACGATTTGGGTAAGGACGTTCGTCATGAACCCATCCCGGACGACATGAAAGAGTTGGCCGAAAAATACCGTACCGCGCTGATTGAATCGGTTGCCGAATTGGACGAAGCCCTCATGGAAAAATATTTTGAGGGTGAAGAGCTGACGGTTGAAGAAATGAAGCGCGTCATCCGTAAGGCAACCATTGATAATGAAATGGTGCCGGTTTGTTGCGGTACCTCTTACCGTAACAAAGGCGTTCAGCCCTTGTTGGATGCAATTGTCGACTTTATGCCCGCACCGACCGATATCGAGTCGATTAAGGGTGTAAATCCCGATACCGAGGAGCAGGAGGTTCGCCATTCTTCGGATAGTGAGCCGTTTGCGGCTTTGGCTTTCAAAATCGCAACCGACCCCTATGTTGGAAAGATTTGCTTCTTCCGTGTATATTCCGGTTCAGTTGATGCCGGTTCCAGTGTATACAACTCGGTAAAAGACAATCGCGAAAGAATGGGCCGCATTCTGCAAATGCACGCCAATCACAGAGAAGATATCGAAACCTGCTATGCCGGTGATATCGCCGCCGCTGTTGGTCTGAAAAACACCACCACCGGTGATACGCTTTGTGATGAAAAGCATCCCGTTATTTTGGAGTCCATGAACTTCCCCGAGCCGGTTATCCGTGTTGCGATTGAACCCAAAACCAAGGCCGGCCAGGAAAAAATGGGCATTGCGCTCGCAAAACTGGCAGAGGAAGACCCGACCTTTAAGTGCTACACTGATGAGGAAACCGGGCAAACCATTATCGCCGGTATGGGCGAGTTGCACTTGGAAATCATTGTTGACCGCATGCTCCGCGAATTCAAGGTGGAAGCCAATGTCGGTAAGCCGCAGGTTGCTTATAAGGAAACCGTTCGCAAGATGGCGGATGTTGATGAGAAATACGCTCGTCAGTCCGGCGGTAAGGGTCAGTACGGTCATGTTAAAATCAAGCTGGAACCGAATGAAACCGGTAAGGGCTATGAGTTCATCAACAACATCGTCGGCGGTGCCATTCCGAAGGAATACATCCCCGCAGTTGACGCCGGTATTAAGGGCGCTATGCAGGCCGGTGTACTGGCCGGTTACAATGTCGTTGATGTAAAGGTCACCCTATATGATGGTTCTTATCATGAGGTTGACTCTTCTGAAATGGCCTTTAAGATTGCCGGTTCCATGGCCTTCAAATCGGCTTGCCGCAAAGCCGACCCGGTATTGCTTGAACCCATCATGAAGGTAACGGTTATCGTTCCTGAGGAATATATGGGTGATGTTATCGGTGACTTGAACTCTCGCCGCGGTGAGATTCAGGGCTTTGAAGACAGAACCGGTGCAAAGCAGATTAATGCACGCGTACCGCTGGGTGATATGTTCGGCTATGCGACCGACTTGCGTTCTAAAACACAAGGTCGCGGCCAGTATGTAATGGAACCCGACGGTTACAAAGAAGTACCCAAGAGCATTGCTGAAAAGATTATCACTTCGAGAACGAAAAAGGATTAGTTTTCAGCAAATTGAGCAAATCCAATATAAACGATTATTAAAAAGGGAGGCCACGGAAAATGGCAAAAGCAAAATTTGAAAGAAACAAGCCGCATGTAAACATCGGAACCATCGGACACGTAGACCACGGAAAGACGACATTGACAGCAGCAATCACAAAGTACCTGTCTTTGAAAGGTCAGGCA
>JAFTLL010000001.1 GCA_017456015.1 Clostridia bacterium
GATACGCTCTGCGGCCGGAGGGAAATATATTGTATTGTAAATGAGTTGCATAGATAAGGAGTAAAAGAATGGCTGATTTGGTTATTGTTGAGTCGCCCACAAAGGTAAAATCCATTCAGAAATATCTTGGGGACGGCTATCAGGTCATGGCGAGCATGGGACATATTCGTGATTTGCCGAAATCCAAGCTCGGAATTGATGTAGAGCATGACTTTGCACCTCAATATGTAAATATGAGCGACAAGCGAGAGTTGATCAAAAAATTGAAGGAAGCGGCCACCAACGCCGATAAAGTTTACCTCGCAACCGACCCGGACCGCGAGGGTGAAGCGATTTCCTGGCATTTGGCACAACTCCTTGCTTTGGATATAAACAGCGAAAATCGGCTGGAATTTAATGAGATTACAAAAACCGGTGTCCAGAACGGCTTTGCGCATCCGCGCAAACTGGATTTACATTTGGTGGATGCACAACAGGCGCGTCGCGTGCTGGACCGTTTGGTTGGCTATAAATTGAGTCCGTTTCTTTGGAAAAAGGTTCGCCGCGGTCTGTCGGCCGGCCGTGTGCAGTCGGTTGCACTGAAACTGATTGTAGACCGCGAAAAAGAAATTGAGGCCTTTGTGCCCGAAGAGTTTTGGGAGTTGCATGCTCGGTTTTCGGCACAGAAGGTTACCTTTTCGGCCAAACTGCATAGCGATGCAAACGGCCAAAAGGTCGAGATGAAGGAACAAGCCGATGCCGACCGGATTTTGCAGGCCTTGCAGGGCGCGGAATATACCGTCAGCAATGTAAAAAAAGGTGTGCGCAACCGCCAACCGGCAGCCCCCTTTATCACCTCCACGCTGCAACAGGAGGCTTCGCGCAAGCTGGGCTTCCAGGCACAGCGCACCATGCGGATTGCACAGCAATTGTATGAGGGTATTGAGGTTGCTGGACACGGTTCTACCGGTTTAATTACCTATATGCGTACCGATTCACTCCGTATTTCCAACGAGGCACGCACAGCAGCGAAAAATTATATCGCGCAGCGGTACGGTGCAGCCTATCTGCCGAAAACCGACCGTTTCTTCAAAACAAAATCGGGCGCGCAAGATGCGCATGAGGCCATTCGTCCGACCTCTATGGAATTAACACCCGAAGCTGTAAAATCTGCACTCACGCCCGAACAGTATAAACTGTACAAGCTGATTTGGGACCGATTTGTAGCCAGCTTAATGTCACCCTGTGTGCAGGATACGGTCAGTGTAGACATTACCGGCAACGACTATCTTTTCCGTGCCAGCGGTTATAAAATTCGGTTTGACGGCTTTACGGTGCTCTACTCCGAGGGTAAAGACGAAGAGGATGAAGCCAATCAGACGCTTCCCGAACTGCAAGTCGGCGATAAGCCGGAGTTGAAGGCCTTGGAGCCCAGCCAGCATTTCACACAGCCTCCGGCGCGTTATTCCGAGCCGACCTTGATTAAAGCCTTGGATGAAAACGGCATCGGTCGTCCGTCGACCTATGCGCCGATTCTTGCAAATATTTTGCAAAGAGAATATATCGAGCGGGATAAAAAGTCCTTGAAGCCTACGGCTTTGGGGATTACCATCGCCGACCTGATTTCTGTGCATTTCAAAAAAATCGTTAATGTCAAGTTTACAGCCAATATGGAAACCTCGCTGGATAAAATTTCGGTTGGAACGCTCGAATGGGTGGATGTCATCAGCGAGTTTTATGAGGAGTTTGATAAAGCTCTGCGTGCAGCAGAGCAATCGCTGGACGGCGTACGGGTTAAGGTTCCCGATGTGGAATCGGATATAAAATGCGAGCTTTGCGGTCGAACCATGGTGATTAAAAACGGTCGTTTCGGTAAATTCTTGGCTTGTCCGGGCTATCCGGAATGTAAAAATACCAAGCCTATTGTGGTGGAAACCAAGGGTGAATGTCCGAAATGCGGCGCCAAGGTTTTGCAAAAGAAATCCAAAACCGGGCATAAATATTTCGGCTGCGAGCACAATCCCAAGTGCGATTTTATGACTTGGGACGACCCAACGGCCGAGCGTTGCCCCGATTGCGGAAAGAGTCTCTTTAAAGCGCGCGGCGGTATCCTGCATTGTTTGAACGAGGGCTGTGGCTTTGAGAAAAAAGCGCCGGCACGCAAAACCAAAACCGGCGGTAAGAAAGCATGAAACTTTCGGTTATAGGCGCAGGACTGGCCGGATGCGAGGCCGCTTTTGCGGCGGCAGAACGCGGCATTTCGGTCACCTTATATGAAATGAAACCGCAACGCTTTTCTCCGGCACATACCTCGTCGTTGTTTGCGGAGTTGGTTTGTTCCAATTCCTTAAAGGCGGCACGGCTGGATTCTGCGGCCGGACTGTTAAAGGCAGAAATGCGCTCTCTCGGCTCGGTCTGTCTGCGTGCGGCCGATGGTTGTACGGTTCCGGCCGGCGGTGCGCTGGCGGTTGACCGTCAGCGTTTTTCCGAAGCGGTAACCGAAGCGGTACGCAAGCACCCCAATATTACGGTGGTCGAGCAGGAAATCACAGATATACCGGAAGGCACGGTCATTGTGGCAACCGGCCCCTTGACCGACGGTGCGCTGGCCGAAAGCATAGCCGCCCTTTGCGGCACGGAATATCTGCGTTTTTATGATGCCGCCGCGCCGATTGTATCTGCGGAATCGGTGGATATGCAGAAGGCTTTTGCCGCCTCGCGATATGATAAAGGTGAGGCCGACTATATCAATTGCCCCTTTAACAAGGAAGAATATGAGCGCTTTCACGCGGCGCTGGTTGCGGCCGAAACGGCACCTTTGCATGGATTCGACCATGCACCGAAGGTCTATGAGGGCTGTATGCCGATTGAGGTGTTGGCCAAACGCGGCACCGATGCCATTCGTTTCGGCCCGATGAAACCGGTCGGTTTGCGTGACCCGCGCACCGGACACCGCCCCTGGGCAGTGGTGCAGTTGCGCAAGGAAAATACCGAAGCGACGATGTACAATTTGGTCGGTTTTCAGACCAATTTGAAATTCGGTGAGCAAAAACGGGTATTTTCTATGATACCGGGATTGGAAAAGGCAGAGTTTTTGCGGTACGGCGTAATGCACCGTAACTCCTTTTTAAACAGTCCGGCGCTCTTAAATCCGATACTTTCATTAAAAAAAGAGCCCCGTATTTATTTTGCCGGTCAAATCACCGGTATGGAGGGTTATATGGAATCGGCAGCGGCAGGCTTGGTTGCCGGAATCAACGCGGCCAATGCCCTTTTGGGGCAACAGGAATTTATGCCGCCGGAAACTACCATGATTGGTGCACTTTGCCGCTATGTTGCGCAAAGCACCGCCAAGGATTTTCAGCCGATGGGGGCGAATTTCGGTATTTTGCCCGGGCTTGACACCAAAATTAAGGACAAGCGTGCGCGCTATATGGCGCTGGCGCAAAGAGCCATGCAATTTTATGAGATGAGGGGATGACACGATGAGAATTGTTGTTGACGCATTTGGAGGCGACCATGCGCCGCTCGCACCGGTTTTGGGTGCGCGTCAGGCGAAGGATGCCTACGGAGTCGATATTACATTGGTTGGTAAGGAAGAAGAAATCCGCGCCTGTGCCGCCGAAAACGGCATTGATTTAACCGGACTGGATATTCATCCGGCGGCCGATGTTTTTTCCATGCACACCGACCCGACCGAGTTAATCAAATCAGGCAAAAATTCTTCCTTGGCGGTGGCTTGCCAACTGGTGGCGGACGGACAGGGCGACGCGGTGGTGTCGGCCGGCAGTACCGGCGCATTGGTGGTTGGCGGCACCTTTATTGTCAAACGGATAAAAGGCGTTAAACGCGCCGCGCTCGGTACGCTCATTCCCGGCGCAGAAAAACCCTTTTTTATGATGGACATCGGTGCAAACGCCGAGTGCCGCCCGGAAATGTTGGTGCAGTTTGCGGTCATGTCCTCGGTTTACTGTAAAAATGTACTCGGTCAGGAGAATCCCACCGTCGGTCTTTTGAATATCGGTACCGAAGAAACTAAGGGTACAGAGCTGCAAAAAGAGGCCTATCGTCTGTTGCAATCCGCACCGGTGAATTTTATCGGCAATGTGGAGGCCAGAGATGTTCCTTCCGGTGCTTGCGATATCGTGATTGCCGACGGCTTTACCGGCAACGTTGCACTGAAACTCTACGAGGGCGTTTCGATGTCGATGTTCGGCGCCATCAAAAAAATCTTTAAAAAGAATGCCCTGTCCAAATTGGCGGCCGCTATGGTAATGGGCGGATTAAAGGAATTAAAAGGCAAATCCGATTACAGTGTTGTCGGCGGTGCCGCATTGTTAGGGGTGCAAAAGGGCATCATCAAAGCTCACGGCAGCTCCAATGCGAATGCTTTTCAGCACGCCATTCGGCAGGCACTCTTTTTCTGCGAAAACCAGGTGGCTGAAAAAATAGCAGAAAATCTCAAATCAAAATAACAAGAGGAAAAAGCCATGACAAAACTCGAAAAAAACATAGGGTACACTTTTAAAAATAAAAATCTGCTCACCCAGGCACTTTCCCATTCCTCTTATGCCAACGAGAAAAAGGGCGCACTCGGCTCAAACGAAAGATTGGAATTTTTGGGTGACTCGGTACTTTCGGTGATTGTTTCAAACTATATTTATCAGAATTTCCCCGATTTGCCTGAGGGGGAATTGACCAAAATTCGTGCGGCACTGGTCTGTGAGGGCTCGCTGTGCGCTTTTTCCAAAGAGCTGGAAGTAGGCGAATTTCTGCTTTTGGGAAAAGGTGAACAGCAAAACGGCGGCCGTATGCGGCCTTCGATTTTGGCCGATGCCTTTGAGGCGATTTTGGCGGCCATATACTTGGATGGCGGTATGGAGCCGGCGCGCCGCCATGTGCTGCGTTTTATCGAACGGGAAATCAAGGAGCAGCATGAGCATTTTGCCGATTACAAAACTGTATTGCAGGAAATCATTCAGCGCAATCCAGAAGAAGCTTTAAGTTATGTGTTGGTCGGGGAATCCGGTCCGGACCATGACAAAACCTTTACCGTCAATGTCATGTTGAATTCCAACAAAATCGGGACCGGCACCGGGCATAGCAAAAAACAGGCCGAGCAACTGGCCGCCAAACAAGCGCTGGAACTGATGGGCGAAACGGTATGAGCCGTCACGCCAATATAGCGATTTTTGTTCCGCATATCGGCTGTGCGCATCGCTGTTCTTTTTGTGACCAAACGGCCATTACCGGTATGCATACATTACCCACAGCGGCCGATGTGCATTTGGCGGTGCAAAGGGCGGTTGCAAGCCCGAACTACAATCCGGAACAAACCGAAATTGCCTTTTTCGGCGGTAGTTTTACGGCTATTGACGCTGCCTATATGCTGGAACTGCTGGATGCGGCATACACCCATGTGCAAAAGGGCAGTGTAAGGGGGATTCGTGTTTCCACCCGGCCGGACGCCGTCGAAAACGAGGTCTTGGCGCTGTTAAAGCGAAGGGGTGTCACAACGATTGAATTGGGTGCGCAGAGCATGGTCGATTCGGTGCTGATTGCCAATGGTCGCGGCCATACGGCGGCAGAAGTAGAGCAAGCCGCCGAGCGGATTCGCACACAGGGCTTTTCGCTTGGCGTGCAAATGATGACCGGGTTGTATACCGATACCGATGACGGCGCAAAATACACCGCGCAAAAACTGGCCGATTGCCGACCCGACGCGGTGCGAATTTATCCGGCAATTACTTTAAAACATACCCGCTTGGCGGCCCTGTATCAGCAAGGAAAGTACCGGCCGCAAGATTTAAATGCGGCGGTAGAACTTTGTGCAGAGTTGCTGTCCTTTTTTGAAGGGCAAAATATTCCGGTGATTCGCTTGGGACTGCACAGTATTGAAATGGCCGATTATGTTGCCGGCCCTTGGCATCCGGCCTTTCGGGAGCTTTGCGAAAGCCGGCTGTATTTGCAGGCGGCGACGGAACAGCTTGGCGCCAAAGGGGATTACAATGTATATGTGCATCCCTCGGCCCTTTCAAAAATGATTGGTCAAGCCAGGGGCAATATTGAATTTTTAAAACAAATGGGCTATAATTGTAATGTTTACGGGGATGCGTCCCTTTCCAAATATCAAGTAAAATGCAAGGAGCGTGAATAAAGGGTGCTGTTAAAATCGATTGAAATCCAGGGTTTTAAATCTTTTGCAGATAAAACCGTACTGCAATTCGGCAACGGCATCACCGGTGTTGTCGGCCCGAACGGCAGCGGGAAAAGCAATATTTCCGACGCGGTGCGCTGGGTACTAGGCGAACAATCCACCAAAAGCCTGCGCGGGCAGAGCATGGAGGATGTCATTTTCGGCGGCACAGCCGACCGAAAGCCCCACGGTTTTGCCGAGGTTACGCTCACGATTGACAATACCGACAGAACATTAAACTTTGATAATGATTTTGTAGCCGTTACCCGCCGCTATTATCGTTCGCACGAAAGCGAATATTTAATCAACAAGGCGGTTGTCCGCTTAAAGGATGTGCACGAGCTGTTTATGGATACCGGTCTGGGACGGGACGGCTATTCCATGATCGGGCAGGGTAAAATTGACACCATTGTCAGCAGCAAATCCAACGAACGCAGAGATATATTTGAAGAAGCCTCGGGTATTTCCCGGTATCGTTATCGCAAATTGGAATCCGAGCGCAAGCTGGCACAGGCAGATGAAAATTTGCTTCGCTTAAAAGATATTATGAGCGAATTGGAGGGCCGTGTCGGACCGTTAAAGGAGCAAAGCCGCAAGGCCGAAATCTTTTTAGAATTGGCCGAGGAAAAGAAAAATCTGGAAATCGGCATTTGGCTGCACACGCTGGATAGATTTAATGATGCACTTCGCAACCAGGAAAATAAGATTGCGATCGCCGAGGCACATTATGCCGAAGCCGAGGCAGAGCTTTCGGGCCTCGCAGCGCAGATAGACAGTCGCTCCAAGCGTTTCAGTGATTTGACCGCCCAAATTGACGCCTATACGCAGCAAATTGCCGCATTGGAAGAATCCATCGCGCGCACCGAGGGCGAAATTGCCGTTCTGGAAAATTCCGCGGCGCACAATACCCAAACGACCGAGCGGATTCGTGGGGATATTGACGCTTTGGCAGAGTCAGATGTGGCCGCAAAACAGGAAATCGAAGCGCGCTACGCCGAAATTGCACAAAAGAAGGAAAGCCTGGCGCAGTTGGGCACAAAAACCGCCACGCTGACCCAAGCGCTGACCGAGTTAATCAGCAGTAGCGAAAGCATTTCTCGCACGATGGAGGATTTGACACATCGGTTAAACCTCCTTTCTGCGCAAAGCTCGGATTATCGAGTAGAAATGGTGACCGCCCAGTCCTCTGTGGCGGAAATTGACGCGCGCAAAGCGGCCGTGACCGAGGAAATTGAGCAGGCCGGCGAAACGGTGCAAAAGTTGGAAGCCGAGCACGCGCTGTTGGAAAAAGATTTGACTCGCGCGGAAGATACGGTTTCGGAATGCGAAAACGCATTGCAAGGGTATACACTGATTCAAAATACGAAAAATGAAAAGGTAGCCACCTGTCGGCAGGCGGCCGATACCTTGGCGCTGGATATTGAAGCCAAGCTCCGCCGCGCCCAAATTTTGGAAGACCTTGAAAAAAACATGGAGGGCTTTTCCCATGCCGTTAAATCGGTGATGCAGAGCGCCAAAAAGGGGCAGTTGCGCGGTATCCACGGACCGGTCACGCAAATTCTGACCGTTCCGAAAAAATACACCGTTGCCATTGAGGTGGCCTTGGGCAATGCCGCACAGCATATCGTTGTGGACAGCGATGCAAATGCAAAGCAGGCAATTGAAATGCTCAAACGGGGCAATCTCGGCCGCGCCACCTTTTTACCGGTGCAGTCGGTGCGTCCCCGTAGCTTTGAAGCCGATGCATACGCAGAAGCCTTTGGCTATGTGGGTGTGGCTTCCGATTTGGTTTCTGCCGATAAACAATATGCCGATATTGTCAGTTCTCTGCTGGGCAATACGATTGTGGCCGAGGACATTGACAGCGCGGTTGCCATGGCGAAAAAATCCGGCTACAAATGCAAGGTGGTCACGCTGGACGGTCAGGTTGTTAATCCCGGCGGTTCTTTAACCGGTGGTTCTCTGACCCGTAATGCAGGGCTGTTGAGCCGTGCAGCCGATATTGAAAAGTTGCACGACGAGGTTAAGACCATGCGTGCCGACCTGGAAAAAAGGCAGGCCGAATTGGCAGCGGCAGAACAGGAGCTTGCCGCAACCGATGCACAGATTATTTCGGCCCGTGCGGCCATTTCGACCGCCAACGAGGATAAAATCCGCCTGCTCGGTGAATTGCGCCGTATTCATGAACTGGCACAGGCCGCAAAAGAGCAAAAAGAAAACCTTACCGCTGAGCAGACCGCGTTGAGCGAGCGTCGTGTACAGCTGAACGAAACGATAGAAAGCGCAACGGCCGGTCTTGCCCAATTGGACGCGCAAAAGCAAAAATTGCAAACCGAGCTGGATTCGGTTTCGGGCGGTCGAGAGGGCAATTCCCGCAAGCGCGAGGACCTTTCGGCAGAGTTGACCGAGCTGCGCTTAAAAACCATTGAAATTGAAAAGGATATCGAATCGGTTACGGTTAGCGCCAAACTGTTGGAGGCGGCTGTGGTCGACCGCGAAGGCAAAGCGGCCTCTAATCAGGCCGAAATCGAAGCGCTGTTAAAAGAAAATGAAGCCTTGCAGTCGCAGGCCGAGCAATTGCGCCGGCAAAATGCAGAGGCAACCGAGCGTATTGCCGCGGCAAAAGAGCAATGTGCCCAATGGATTGATGAGCGCGACAGCTTTGATAAGGTCGGGCAGGAATTACGGGACAGCGAACGCGAAAAAGCCTCCGAACGCGAAAAAATCGGCGGCGAACTGGTTCGCCTGCGTGAGCGTAAGGAAAATATGGTGCGCGAGTATGACGATGTGGTTCGGCGCTTGTTCGATGAATATGAACTGACCCGAAGTGAAGCCGAACAGCGTGTTGAGCGCATTGAAAATGTGGTAGAAGCCAAACGCAGCCTGGGCGAAGTGAAAAACAAAATTCGCTCTTTGGGTAATGTAAACGTTTCGGCGATTGAAGAATATAAAGAGGTCAGCGAACGCTACGAGTTTATGACCGCACAAATGGAGGATATTCAACGCTCGCGTGCGGAATTAAACCGCATTATCAGTGAACTGACCGAGCAGATGAAAACCCTCTTTATGGAAGGCTTTACGCAAATCGGTGCCAATTTCTCAAAAACCTTTACCGAACTCTTTGGCGGTGGTAAAGCCGAGTTGGTGCTCTCCGAGCCGGATAACATATTGGAAAGTGGTATTGATATCGTTGCTAAACTGCCCGGAAAGAATGTTCCCAGTCTGGACGGACTTTCGGGCGGAGAAAAGGCGCTTGTTGCCATTTCTATTTACTTTTCCATTATGCGCGTAAATCCGCCTCCCTTCTGTTTCTTGGACGAGGTTGATACCGCGCTGGACGATATCAATGTAGAGCGCTTTGCCAACTATATGAAGCGGTCGGATTTTTCCACGCAGTTTATCTGCGTGACCCACCGTCGCGGTACCATGGAGGCCGCCGATATGCTGTACGGTGTTACCATGCAGGAAAAGGGTGTTTCCAAGCTGTTGCAGTTGAATGTAGATGAATTGATAAAAACCTTGCACTTGGAGGATAAATAGGCAAATGGGATTTTTTCAGAAAATCAGTGAAGGCTTGAAAAAAACACGCGGCTCGCTGGGCAACGCATTAAACAATGTCATTAGCAGCTTCCGCAAGGTAGATGAGGAATTTTTTGAGGAGTTGGAGGAGGTCTTAATCACCTGCGATGTCGGTGTCTCCACCGCCACCTTCCTTTGTGAAGCTCTGCGTCGTCGTGTAAAACAGGAAAACATTCAAGATTCCCAGGAAATCCAAAGCATTCTGCAACAGGAAATTGCCCAAATGCTTGCAGGAGATCATGCACTGGATTTATCCACCAAGCCTTCGGTCATTTTGATGATTGGGGTAAACGGTGCCGGCAAAACGACATCGGTGGGAAAAATTGCGGCCAATTTAAAGGCACAGGGCAAAAAGGTCCTGGTCGGTGCGGCCGATACCTTTCGCGCTGCTGCTATTGAACAGTTGGAGGTTTGGACGGCGCGTGCCGGCGTAGATATTGTAAAAAACAAAGAGGGCTATGACCCTGCCGCCGTGGTTTTTGATACCATATCGGCGGCCAAAGCGCGTGGAAGCGATGTCATTTTGTGTGACACGGCCGGCCGCCTGCACAATAAGAAAAACTTAATGGATGAACTGGCAAAAATCCGCCGCATTATCGCGCGCGAATTGCCCGAAGCGGCGGTGGAAACCCTGCTGGTGCTGGATGCTACCACCGGACAAAACGCCGTAAACCAAGCCCGAGATTTCAAAGAGGCCACCGGTATCACCGGCATTGTCCTGACCAAACTGGACGGTACGGCACGTGGCGGTGTGGTACTGGCCATTAAGCAAGAACTGGGTATCCCTGTAAAATATATCGGTGTGGGCGAACAGATGGACGATTTGCAGCCCTTTGACCCGGCCGCTTTTGCAGAGGCTTTGTTTGAAAGAGAGAAAACCGAATGAACAAGACGTTTTTAATGGCAACCAAAAACCAGCATAAGCTGCAAGAGCTTTGCCGAATTTTAAAACCGATGGGTTACAATGTTATTTGTGAGCGCGATTTGGATAAACCGTTAACCGAAGCGGAGGAAAATGGGACAACCTTCGAGGAAAACGCCTTACTGAAAGCCCTGGCCGCACACAGAGAAACCGGTCTGCCTTGTGTAGCAGATGATTCCGGCTTGTGTGTGGATGCGCTCGGCGGTGCACCGGGTGTTTATTCCGCGCGTTATGCAGGAGAGCACGGTAACGATGAAAAAAATAACGACAAATTGCTTGAAGCTTTGAAGGATGTACCGGAAGAAAAACGTACGGCGCAGTTCGTAAGCGCGGTCGCTTGTGTTTTTTCCGAAACCGATGCCTTTGTGGTTACCGGGACCTGCCCGGGCAAAATTGCCTTCGAGCGGCAGGGAACCAATGGTTTTGGTTATGACCCGCTTTTCATCTCCGAACTTGGAAGCTTCGGTATACTTTCCGCAGAGCAAAAGGATTCTATCAGCCACCGTCATCATAGTCTAGTAGCATTGGCCGAGCGCCTGAAAGAAAGAGTAGAACAGGAGAAACAAAATGCTGACAAGTAAACAACGCGCACAGCTCAAAGGACTTGCCAACGGGCTGGACGCGATTTTTCAAATTGGCAAGGGCGGTATCAATGCGCAGCTGCTTCGCCAGGTCGATGAAACATTAGAATGTCGCGAGTTGATTAAACTCCGCGTATTGGAAACCAGCCCCGGCTCGGTTCGGGAAACGGCCGAACAGGTGGCCGAGCAGACCGGTTCTCAGGTAGTGCAGGTTATCGGTTCCAAATTTATTCTTTACAGAGAAAGCAAAGACAACAAACAAATCCGTTTGGTAAAATAGGTGATTGCATTTGGGTAAAACCTTAATTTTTGGCGGAACCTTTAATCCGCCGCATATCGGTCATGTGCAGATGGCGCAGGCCGCCGCAGCCTTGTCTGCGGTGGAAGAAGTATGGATTCTGCCTACCAAACTGCCGGTGCATAAATTTGTCGGTAACGCCTTGGCATCCGGAGAACACCGTATGCAAATGTGTCGGTTGGCTTTCGGCGGTATAGAAAAAATCCGTTTTTCGGATATGGAATTGCAAACGCAAGAAAAAAATTATTCCCTGACCACGGTGCGTGCCTTGAAGGCCGCATATCCGAAAAAAGAATTTGCTTTTTTGATTGGCGGCGATTCGTTGATTCATTTTCACGAATGGTACCATTATTGGGAGCTTTTGCAGGAGATTCCGCTTTATGTCTTCGGTCGGGGTGACTGTTCGCCGGCGGCATTTGACGCCGCATTGCAGGCCAGAAGGGCCGAACAGGGCAACATACGGGTGATTGACGAGGAAATTGATTCGGTTTCTTCTGCCGAGATTCGGGAAAAGCTCCGAACGGCACAGTCGGTCACCGGCCTTGTGCCCGAGGCAGTAGAGGACTATATCAGACAGCATGGATTGTATTTGGAGGGGAACGGTTTTGACGGTTGAGGAATATAAAGAAATCCTTCGGAACAAACTAACCGAAAAGCGGTATCATCATTCGCTTTGTGTAGCCGAAGAAGCGGTGCGCCTGGCCGAAAAATACGGCTGTGATACCCAAAAAGCCTTCTATGCCGGTTTGTTGCACGATATTTTGAAAGATACACCCGGCGATGAACAGTTGCAAATCATGCAGGAACTTGGTATAATACTAACCGAAATTGAACGCTCGGCACCCAAGCTGTGGCACGCTATGGCCGGAAGCGCATACCTGCGGTACACCTTCGATTTATCGGAGGATATTGTTTCGGCGGTGCGGTATCATACCACCGCCAAGCCGGATATGACGCTTTTGGAAAAGGTGCTTTATTTGGCCGATTACACTTCGGCGGATAGAGATTATGACGGGGTAGAGGAAATGCGCCGCGCCGTAGAGGTTTCGATGGAAGCCGCTCTGCGTGTGGCCTTGCAGTTTACAGTTCAGGATTTAAGCGCAAGAAATTTGCCCATTCATCCCGATACCTTTATGGCATACAATGAAATCATGTTAAAAAAAGAGGAAGTGTAGCTTTGGATTATCAGACGGTATTAAAAACGGCATTACATGCTTTGGATGATAAAAAAGCCATGGAGCTTGCAGCTGTGGAAATCAGCGAGTTGACGACCATTGCCGATGCATTTGTCATGGCAACCGCCACCTCGAATACCCATGTTCGCGCCCTGGCCGATGCAGTAGAGGAAAAGCTATCGGCTATCGGCGTTGAGCCCCACCATATTGAGGGTAAAGCAACCGACTGGATTTTGTTGGACTACGGTTGTGTTGTGGTGCACGTTTTCGGTAGAAAATCGAGAGAATTTTATGCGCTTGACCATATGTGGGACGACGGCGCGCAAATCGATGTTGAGAAACTGTTGGCGGAGGATAAATAGAAATGAAATACGATTTTAAAACCATAGAAAACAAATGGCAAAAGGTTTGGGAAGACCGGAAAACCTTTTCTGCAAAAAACGATTATACGCTGCCGAAGTTTTACGCGTTGGTAGAATTCCCCTATCCGTCGGGGCAGGGACTCCATGTCGGCCATCCGCGTTCTTATACCGCGCTGGACATTGTCAGCCGCAAAAAACGCTTGCAGGGTTATAATGTTTTGTATCCCATCGGTTGGGACGCCTTCGGTTTGCCAACCGAGAACTATGCCATTAAAAATCACATACACCCCGAGGTTGTTACCGAAAAGAACATAGCCAATTTTAAGCGTCAGTTGAAATCGCTCGGTTTCTCCTTTGATTGGGATAGGGAGGTCAATACCACCGACCCCTCCTATTACAAATGGACGCAGTGGATTTTCCTGCAACTCTTTAAAGAGGGCTTGGCCTATAAAAAGGAAATGGCGGTCAACTGGTGCACTTCCTGCAAATGTGTTTTGGCAAACGAGGAGGTCGTTTCGGGTGTTTGTGAGCGTTGCGGCAACGAGGTTGTCCGCAAGGTCAAAAGCCAATGGATGCTGAAAATTACCGAATATGCCGAAAAATTGCTCAATGGCTTAAATGACGTTGACTTTATTGAGCGCGTAAAAACGCAACAGCGCAACTGGATTGGCCGTTCGACCGGTGCGCAGATTTGTTTCGGCACCACCGCAGGCGATACCTTGGAGGTTTACTCTACCCGTCCGGACACCCTGTTCGGTGCAACCTATATGGTTATAGCGCCCGAGCATCCGCTGATTGAAAAATGGGCAAATCAAATCGGGAATATGGACGAGATTGAGAAGTACCGCGAAATGGCGGCCCATAAATCGGACTTTGAGCGTACCGAGGTTGCAAAGGATAAGACCGGTGTTTGTATTCAAGGCGTGCGCGCCATTAACCCGGTAAACCAAACCGAAATCCCGATTTACATATCGGATTATGTTTTGATTTCCTACGGTACCGGTGCCATTATGGCTGTACCGGCGCACGATACGCGTGACTATGAATTTGCAAAGAAATTCGAACTGCCGATCATTGAGGTTGTCGGCGGCGGAGATATTGAAAAAGAAGCCTTTACCGATTGCAATTCCGGTATCATGGTCAATTCCGGCTTCTTGAATGGCTTGACAGTAGAACAGGCCAAGGAAAAAATCACCGAATGGTTGGCCGAAAAGGGTGTAGGCGAACCCAAGGTAAACTATAAACTGCGCGACTGGGTCTTCTCCCGTCAGCGGTATTGGGGCGAGCCAATTCCGATTGTGCATTGCGCCGATTGCGGCTATGTTGCACTGCCGGAGGACCAGCTGCCGTTGGTTCTGCCGAATGTGGATTCCTATGAGCCGACCGATAACGGTGAATCCCCCTTGACCAAAATGACCGATTGGGTAAATACAACCTGCCCGAAATGCGGGAAACCCGCCACCCGCGAAACCGATACCATGCCGCAATGGGCCGGCTCGTCCTGGTATTTCCTGCGCTATTGCGACCCGCATTGCGATACCGCGATTGCCTCTCCCGAGGCGCTGAAATACTGGTTGCCGGTTGATTGGTACAATGGCGGTATGGAGCATACCACACTGCATTTGCTGTACAGCCGCTTCTGGCATAAATTCCTGCATGATGTTGAGGCTGTGCCGACGGCAGAGCCCTATGCCAAGCGCACCAGCCACGGTATGATTTTGGGAGAGAATGGCGAGAAAATGTCCAAATCCCGCGGCAATGTTGTTAATCCGGACGATATAGTGAACGACTATGGTGCCGATACCATGCGTTTGTACGAAATGTTTATCGGTGATTTTGAAAAGGCCGCACCTTGGAGCTCCGCTTCGATTAAGGGTTGCCGCCGTTTCCTTGACCGCGTCTGGAATTTGCAGGAAATCTTATGCGACGGTGACAGTTATTCTGCCGAGCTGGAAGCTGCAATGCATAAAACGGTCAAAAAGGTCACAGAGGACATCGAAGAACTCAAAATGAACACAGCCATCGCCGCTTTGATGGCGCTGTTGAACGATATGACCGCCAAGGGCAGTGTAAACCGTGCCGAAATGCGCACGTTGCTGCTCTTGCTCAACCCCTTTGCGCCGCATATCACCGAGGAGCTTTGGGAGCTTTGCGGTTATGAGGGTATGCTGCACGCTGCCGCATGGCCGACCTTTGACGAGACCAAGTGCAAGGAACAAACGGTAGAGATTGTTGTTCAGGTGAACGGTAAAATTCGCGCCAAATTAAATGTGGCGGCCGATATTGCCGCTCCCGATGCGATTGCCGCCGCAAAGGCCAACGAAAAGATTGCAGAGGAAATCAAGGGCAAATCCATTATAAAAGAGCTGTATGTAAGCGGAAAGCTCGTCAACCTCGTTGTGAAATAGTGCTTGACATCTAAATCTTTGTTTAGTATAATACTTTTATAAGCGTAATTGCGCTTTGCAGAGTGTGCCGTGTATTCGGCGAAAAACAACCTTTGCAAATCAGCGGAGGGAGGGAAAGTAAGAATGAGTCAAGTTAAATTGAAAGAAAACGAATCTCTGGAAAATGCTTTAAGAAGATTTAAAAGGCAAACCGCGAAAGACGGCGTAATTCAGGAGGTTCGCAAGAGAGAGCATTATGAAAAGCCTTCCGTTAAACGCAAAAAGAAATCGGAAGCAGCCCGCAAGCGTAAGTTCCGCTAAATTTCAGTTGCTTTTTCCCGTGGCCGGCATAAGAAATGCCGGCCATTATTTTATCCAAGGAGGCGCACATATGCTTTTGAAGCCGAAATTTCGATTTTACCGTGTGACCGAAATCACACCGGCCTTTTTACAACAAAACGGTATCAAGGGACTGTTGCTGGATGTCGATAATACCCTTTCGACCGATAATGGGCAGGAACTGTTAACCGGGCTTCGCGAATGGATTGCCGAAATGCAGGACAACGGTATTCGCTTGACGGTTATTTCCAATGCAGCCAAAAAACGGCTGATTCCCTTTGCCGGAAAAATCGGTATGCAGTTTGTGCACCGCGCCGCAAAACCCCTGTTTTGGGGCTATCTGATGGGGGCGCACCGCCTTGGTTTAAAAAAGAAAGAAACGGCGATGGTCGGCGACCAACTTTTTACAGACATTCTCGGCGCCAATCTTATCGGTATGCCGAGTATTCTCGTAGAACCCATTTTGCTTGAAACCGGCAAAAGCTTTGTGATTCGCCGTAGATTAGAAAAGAAAATCCTCAAAAAGGAGCGTGGACAGATATGAAAGCTAGATTCGGGCCGGCCGGCAATTCGGAAAGCTTTGCGGCGCAGGGCTACAAATCCAGTTTGGATGTGCCGGCTTATTTGACCGGTATGGGACTCAACGCCTTTGAATACCAGTGCGGACGCGGTGTAAATATCGGCCTTGAAAAAGCAAAGCAACTCGGCGAAGCGGCCAAGGCGGCCGATATTGCCCTCTCGTTACACGCCCCGTATTATATTTCCATGTCGGGTGAAAAAGAGGAAACCCGTTTAAAATCGGTCGATTATATTCTGCAAAGTGCCGCCGCGGTAAAGGCCATGGGCGGCAACCGCATTATCGTTCACACCGGCTCTTGCGGAAAGATGACAAGACAAGCGGCCTTGGCGCTGGCCGAAGATACCATGCGTAAGGCCATTGCCGCTTTGGATGCAAACGGATTTTCCGATATCCACATTTGTCCTGAAACGATGGGCAAAATCAACCAGTTGGGTGATTTGCAGGAGGTGCTTGCACTTTGCCGCTTGGATGAACGGCTGATTCCCTGTATCGACTTCGGCCATTTGAACGCAAGAACCTTGGGCGGCTTCAAAAGCCGTGCGGATTTTGAGGCTGTATTTGATGCAATTGAATCCGCGTTGGGCATTGACCGTTTGCGTCGTTATCATGCGCATTTTTCTAAAATCGAGTATACAACCGGCGGTGAAAAACGCCACCTGACTTTTGAGGACACCCTGTTCGGTCCTAATTTTGAGCCGGTCATTGAACTGACCGTTCAAAAAAACTGTGCGCCCACCATTATTTGCGAGTCTGCCGGTACGCAGGCCGAGGATGCGCGCACAATGAAAAAATATTACGAATCGTTGGTGTAAGCTATGTGTGAAGAAAGAAAACAGGCAGAACTTATCATTACCCCGGCGGCCCGGCGTTATTTGTCCGGTTTTTCGGCCAGTGACGGATATTTGGTTTTGTTCGGAAATAAAAAATATTTCTTTACAGACGGTCGCTATTTTGAAGAAGCCACCCGTCGGCTTTCAGGGGTAGAGGTGCATTTGCTGAAAAATACGCGTCTGCAACTTTTGGAATTGTTTGAAGGGCTGGGTGTGAATACCGTTTCGGTGGAAACCGAAATTACGGTAGAGCAGCTGGAACGCCTTCGCGAGCTGTTTCCCACATTACAAATTCAGCCCAACCAAAAATTGAGTGACAGTATCCGCGATATGCGTGCAATCAAGTCGGAGGACGAGTTGGAGCAAATCAAAAAAGCCCAGCGGATTGCCGAGCGCGCCTTTGAAAATATTTTGGATTTTATCCGCGTCGGCGTAAGCGAAAAACAAATTGCGGCAGAACTGGATTATGCAATGCGCAAAGCGGGAGCGGAGCGCAGCGCGTTTGACACCATTGTTGTTTCGGGAAAACGCGGCGCACTTCCGCACGGTGAGCCGTCCTATAAGACGATTGCCCCGGGCGAATTTGTTACGATGGACTTCGGTGCAGTGGTCAACGGCTATCATAGTGATATGACCCGTACCGTAGCGGTCGGCGGTGCAAGCGAGGCGATGGAAGCGGTCTATCAGGCGGTTGTTGCCGCGCAAAAGAAAGCCTTGGCGGCGGCCTCGCCCAATACAGCGCTTTCGGTGGTTGACGATGCGGCGCGAAAAGAAATTAAGCAGGCCGGCTTCGGAGAATATTTTACCCATAGCACCGGTCACGGTGTGGGGCTCGAAATCCATGAGGGCCCTAATCTTTCTCCGCGTGCGCAAGGGACGCTGAAAACCGGCAATGTCGTAACCGTTGAACCGGGCATTTATATCCCCGGAAAATTCGGCGTGCGCATCGAGGATATGGTCTATGTCACCGAAACCGGCTGCGAAAATTTAACAAAAAGTGATAAATCCTTGATAATTCTGTGATTTTTTAAATAAATACTTGCAAAAAAGGTAAAAATAGGATACTATATTTATGCTGGCACTTGTGTTGTCGGCGAAGCTGATATTGGAGGTAAAAAATATATGATTAGTGCCGGTGATTTCAGAAACGGTGTTACCTTTGAAATGGACGGAAATGTCTATCAAATTATTGAATTCCAACATGTAAAACCGGGTAAGGGTGCGGCTTTCGTTCGCACCAAAATTCGCAATGTTATTGCAGGCTCGGTTGTAGAGAAAACCTTTTCTCCTACTGAAAAATTCCCCACCGCGTTTGTAGAGCGTAAGGAAATGGAGTATTCTTATGAGGACGGCGGCCTGTACTATTTCATGGATTCCGAAACCTATGAGCTGGTTCCGGTAAACCAAGAAGATTTGGGCGATAATTTCAAGTTCGTAAAAGAAAATATGGTATGCAAGATTTTGTCCTATAAGGGTAAAATATTCGGTGTAGAACCGCCGACATTTGTTGAATTGCAGATTGCCCAAACCGACCCCGGCTTCAAGGGCGACACGGCGACCAACGCCACCAAACCCGCCACGCTGGAAACCGGCGCCGAGATTCGTGTACCGTTGTTTATTAACGAGGGCGATATGATTCGTATTGATACGCGCACAGGCGAATACATGGAACGCGCATAAATATTTTGCAGCCGAAAGGCAGAAACGGAGCATAATATGACATTATCTGAAAAGGTATCTTATCTCAAAGGCCTGGCAGACGGGCTGGTATTGAACGAAGATAATAAGCAAGACAAACTTTTGGGCGCCATTATTGAGGTGCTGGAAGATGTTGCACTTTCTGTGGAAGAAATCGAGTGCGGCTGTGGCGAAATTTGCGACCAAATTGATGCAATTGATGAGGATTTAGCCTCTTTGGAAAGTGATTTTTACGGTGACGAGGACTGTGACGGCGATTGTTCCGCTTGTGACTGTGATTGTGATTGCGATGATGACGATTGCGAGTACGAGGTGGAGTGCCCGAAATGTCATGACCTGATTTATCTTACCGGTGAGATGCTGGACGAAGGCGAAATCGTATGTCCCAATTGTAGCACAAATTTAGAGTTTGAGTTTGACAGTGACGACGAAATCGACGAGGATAATTCGGAAAACAACTAATCGCTTTTCGGCGCCGGCATATCTGTATGTCGGCGCCGTTTTCATCATTCGGATTTTCCGGGTGGTGATTGAAAGGGGGGCTACTTTTGCCAACAACGCAGTTTAAACTGGAATATGCAGTAAACCCTTATCAAACGCCGGGCGTAACCGTTATTGTAACTGCGGCCGGCTCCTCCTCGCGCATGGGCGGTATCGATAAAATTTTAACCGGTCTGGCAGGGAAACCGGTATTGTTCCATACCTTACAGGCCTTTGAAAACCACCCGTCGGTGACGGCAATCATCGTGGTTGCATCGGAACGCAATCTGTTGCAGGTGCAGCAGATTTGTGAGGGGTTTTCAAAAATAACCGATGTTGTGCAGGGCGGCGCCAGCCGTGCAGAATCGGTGGCCGAGGGCTTCGCCCGGGTAGAAACGCCGCTTGTGCTCATTCATGACGGAGCGCGGCCTTTGGTCTCCAAGGCGGTGATAGACCGGGTGCTTTCCGGTCTGCAAAATCATGCGGCCTGTGCGGCGGCCGTTCCGGTTCGGGATACCGTCAAGGTCGTGAATGAGGACGGAAAGGTGCAAAAAACCCTTTGCCGCGAAGCGCTTCGTGCCATGCAAACACCGCAGGGCTTTGCTTCATCGGTTTATCGCAACGCGCTGGACAATGGCGGGAAAATCAGCGCCTTTACCGACGATTGTGCCCTGGTGGAAAACAGCGGTGTGACGGTACAGTGTGTCGAGGGCGACCCGAAAAACATAAAAATCACCACCGCGGAAGACCTTGTGGTCGCCGCCGCGTTTTTGAAGGAGGAATGATACCGTGCGAATTGGGCATGGCTATGATGTACACCGGTTTTGTGACGGCCGTCCGTTGTTTCTCGGCGGTGTGCAGATTCCCTATGAAAAAGGCCTCTTGGGCCATTCGGACGCCGATGTTTTATTGCACGCCATTTGCGATGCATTGCTCGGCGCAGCGGCTTTGGGTGACATCGGCCGTCATTTCCCCGACACCGATGCGGCCTATGCCGGTATAGACAGCAAGCGCCTGCTGGAAAAAACCGCCGCGCTTCTGCAAGAAGCAGGCTACTCTGTCGGTAATATTGATGCGACGGTGATTACGCAGACACCGAAATTGGCGCCCTATATTGAAACCATGCGGCAAACGGTGGCCGAAATTTTGCAAACCAAAAAGGAAAACATCAATATAAAAGCCACCACCGAGGAAGGCCTGGGCTTTACCGGCCAAAAAGAGGGAATTGCCGCACATGCAGTTGCAATCATCATATAAACACGCGCCCCGTCATAGATATTATGGAGGGGTGTTGTTATGTTTTCATTGCTTGCAATCACAAAAAGAGCGCCGCAAATCCTACTTGCGCTGTCGGCCTTTGTATTTTTCTCGCTCTATTGCTTTGCGGTAACCGCCGAGGAGCGCGACCAACAATCCTTTGATGAAGCGGCGCGGCTCGACTATATCAATGCCTTGGGCTGGATGGTTGACGGAAATTGCAGCATGGAAGAGGTTGTAATTCCGCAGAAATTCAATGATGTGTATACGGAATACAACGAATTGCAAAAAGAGCAGGGGTTTGATTTGCTGCAATACCGCGGTCAAACGGTAAAGCAATATATTTATCATGTTCTGAATCATGAATCCGGCAGCGAGTATGTTTATTTGCATTTGTTGGTTTTTAAGGACCGTGTAATCGGCGGTGATATAAGTTCTACCGAATTGAACGGATTTATGCAACCGTTTAAATAAAAGGAGTACCAATGGCAAAAATAAGATTGGATAAATTTGTTTCGTCACAGAGCGGTCTGTCCCGAAAGGAAGCGCGCATCGCGGTTTGGAAGGGACGCGTGCTGGTTGACGGACAAGCTGTTTTAAAACCCGATGCTTCGGTGGATACCGATTGCGCAATTCAGCTGGACGGCCAGTCTCTGGTCTATAAACCCTATGTTTATTTTATGCTCAATAAGCCGAAAGGCATTGTCAGCGCAACCAGAGATAAAGCGGCCAAAACGGTGCTGGATTTGTTGCCGGAGCATTGTAAAAAACTGCAATGCTCGCCAGTGGGCCGGTTAGACCGTGATACAACGGGTTTGCTTTTGCTCACAAACGATGGGGATTTTCTGCATCGCGTGATTTCTCCCAATCAAAGAATTGAAAAAAGCTATCTTGTCACGCTCGATGCCGCTGTGCCGCCGACGCTGGTTGCCGAATTTGCACAAGGGATTGTGCTCGCCGACGGTACGCAGTGCCGTGAAGCCAAACTGGAAATATTACAGGCCTGTCAGGCGAGGGTGGTTATTACCGAGGGAAAGTATCATCAGATTAAGCGTATGTTCGGTGTTGCCGGTCTCGGCGTGGTTGAATTGCATCGGGAGCGTATTGGGGCGCTGTATTTGGAGCCCGATCTGCCCTCTGGCGCAGTAAAAGAACTCACAGCGGAAAACGCTTCCAAAGTGTTTGCATAGTTTATGGTGAATTTGCAACAATAAACTGGTTCTTTTTGCGGTGATTTTTGAATGCATTGTAACATTTACACAAAAAGAAAAAACAAGTTTGGGTATTCGGCTTATAGCATTTAAAAAGACGGTGTGGTATAATTTCATTTACAAAGTCGGGATATGTACGGCTTTAAAATTTAGGAGGAAATGATATGGCAAGTCTATCACTTCGCAATATTTGCAAAAGATATGCCGGAGGCGTATTGGCTGTTTCGGATTTCAACCTGGAAATTGAAGATAAAGAATTTATTATTCTTGTCGGTCCTTCTGGTTGCGGTAAGTCAACCACTCTGCGCATGATTGCCGGTCTGGAAGAAATTTCTGACGGTGAGCTTTACATTGGGGACACTTTGGTAAACGATGTTGCCCCGAAGGACAGAGACATTGCAATGGTTTTCCAAAACTATGCTCTGTACCCCCACATGACCGTTTATGACAATATGGCTTTTGGCCTGAAACTTCGCAAAACACCCAAGGCGGAAATCAAACGCCGCGTAGATGAGGCCGCCAGAATTTTGGATATTTCTCATCTGCTGCAACGCAAACCGGCTGCATTGTCCGGTGGTCAGCGTCAGCGTGTAGCCCTCGGTCGTGCAATTGTTCGTGAACCGAAGGTATTCCTGCTTGACGAACCGCTTTCCAACCTGGATGCAAAACTCCGTGCGCAGATGCGTACCGAGATTTCGAAATTGCATTTGAAATTGGGTACGACCTTTATCTATGTAACGCATGACCAAACCGAGGCCATGACCATGGGTACCCGTATCGTCGTTATGAAAGACGGTATTATCCAACAGGTTGATTCTCCGCAAAAACTGTATGAATCTCCGACCAATATGTTCGTTGCCGGCTTTATCGGCTCTCCGCAAATGAACTTTATTGACGGTAAGATTGTTAAATCGGGCAAGGATTACTTTGCTGAATTCGGCTCGGAGGATACCGAGGCCAAAACCGGCGTGAAGTATCAAATCAAACTGCCGGCATTCAAATGCGAAGATGGCCGCTTGGATGCTTATGTAGACAAGGAAGTCACCTTCGGTATCCGTCCTGAAAACGTTCACGACGAAGCAGATTTGTTGGAGAAATATAAAGACGGTATCATTGAGGTTCAGGTAGAGGTTACCGAGCTGATGGGTGCAGAAAAATATCTGTACACCGTTTGCGAAGGAATCGCAATCAACGCTCGCGTTGCTCCGAATTCCACCGCAAAAGCATTAGATACCATCAAAATTGCCCTTGAACCCGAAAAGATTCACATTTTCGACAAGGACACCGAAAAAACAATTTCAAACTAAATTGCTTATTGAAACGGACAGCCAAAAGGCTGTCCGTTTTTTATTGCCGAAGTTACAGTATCGTATTTTGGTAAAAAATGACTGTAACAAATTTGTAACTTTTTTTGATTTTGCTCTTGAAATGTGTGCTATAATTGTGTACAATAGATATGTATAATTGGATTGTGTATTTTTGCAAAATGCTACATATAAATTGTGCGATTTGAAAGGATAGTGGACAAGCCGTGTCAAACAGACTGTTTCAGGGAATTATTCATCAGTTGAAAGATGTGATTGATAGAACGGTGGGCGTGATTGACGAAACCTCTACCGTGATTGCTTGCAGCGATCTCAGCCGGGTAGGCGAAGCTCATGAATACACCTTCCAAAGTATGGGAGGAACGGCCGAAACCTTTACAAAAGGGCAGACCACCTATAAATTTTTCGGTTCGGATACCCCTCCGGAGTTTTTGCTTTTTGTTGAAGGGGCTGACCCGCAGGCGGCCAAATATGTCGATATGATGTCCATCTTTTTCAGCAATATTAAATTTTATTACGATGAAAAATATGACCGTAAGAATTTTGTGAAAAACATTATTTTGGATAATATCCTGCCGGGTGATGTTTATATTAAATCGCGTGAACTGCGTTTCAATAACGATGTTTGCCGTACCGTCATTTTGATTCGCGTTGTTTCGCACAATGATGTTTCGGTTTACGATATTATTCAAAATCTGTTCCCGGATAAGAACAAGGATTTCATTATCAGCATTAACGATTCCGATATTGCACTGGTTAAGGAAACCCAGCAGAATATTGAAATGAAGGACCTGGAAAACTTGTCGCGCTCGATTGTAGACACCCTTTCAGGTGAATTCTACACCCATGTTGTGGTTGGTATCGGCACAACGGTTGAAAATATAAAAGATTTGGCGCGCTCCTTCAAAGAGGCGCAGGTTGCGTTAGAAGTCGGCAAGGTTTTTGATACCGAAAAATCCATTGTAAGCTATAACAATTTGGGTATTGCCCGTTTAATCTATCAGTTGCCGACCACCTTGTGCGATAGCTTTTTAAAAGAAATTTTCAAGCGCGGTTCCATTGAAAGCCTGGACCAGGAAACGCTGTTTACTATTCAAAAGTTCTTTGAAAACAATTTAAATGTTTCAGAAACCTCGCGCAAACTCTTTGTTCATCGTAACACCCTGGTTTACCGCTTGGAAAAAATCAAAAAAATTACCGGTCTTGACCTCCGTGAATTTGACCACGCCATCGTATTTAAAATTGCCTTAATGGTAAATAAATACTTGAAGGCCAATCCAATCAAATATTAAGGAGGGCGAGGGACATTAGCGAGATGATAAATGAAGCGGTGCTTTCTCGCATAGGGGAGCCCTTGATTGAATTCAAGGGCGTTTCCAAGACCTATGCGAACGGAACACACGCACTAAAAGATGTTAACATATCTATCAACAAAGGCGAGTTCGTCTTTATTGTCGGCCCCTCCGGTGCGGGCAAAAGCACCTTTATGAAGCTGATTATGCGAGAGGAAAAGATGGACGCCGGTGAGTTGGTTGTAAACGGTTACAGGCTCAGCCGCATGAAGCGCCGCGAGATTCCCATGCTCCGCCGGACAATGGGCATTGTGTTCCAAGATTTCCGCTTGATACCCAACCTTAATGTTTTTGAAAATGTTGCCTTTGCGATGCATGTCACTGGTGCCGGTCGCCGGGAAATCCGCCGGAGCGTTGCAAAAGCCTTGAATATGGTAGGGCTTAGTCATAAGGCGCATGTGATGCCGTCGGAGCTTTCGGGCGGTGAACAGCAGCGTGTCGGCTTGGCGCGTGCACTGGTAAATAAGCCCAGCCTGATTATTGCAGACGAGCCTACCGGTAATGTGGACCCCAATATGTCCTATGCCATTGTCGAGCTTTTGGCTGAAATCAACAAACGGGGCACAACCGTGTTGATGGTTACGCATGAGCACCAAATGGTGCGGGATTTCAATATGCGTGTCATTATGCTGGATAAGGGCACGGTTATTGCAGACAACAATGGTGGGGAGGTGCTGTCATGAAACTGCGCAGTGTAAGATACCTCACCGCAAACGGACTGAAAAACATCTGGGTAAACCGTCTTATGTCGATAGCCTCTGTCGGTGTTTTGGTGGCTTGTATGTCGATTATCGGCGTTGCGGTTATGATTACCAAGAATGTGGATAAGGCATTGACTGAAATAGAGAAAGAAAATGTCGTTATGGTCTATTTTAACGACAAAAACTCGGTACTCTACGGTGAATCCACGATGGATACGGCAAGCGGAAGCTCCGCAGATGCAGACAATGCAGATGCAGATGTTCCGGATAGCGCCTATCTTATCCATAACGAGGAAGAAGCGCTGGCGCTCTGCGAAAAATTAGAACAGCTTGATAATGTAGAATCGGTGGAATATGTCTCTAAGGAGCAGGCGCTTGAAACCGTAAAGTCCAATCTTTTGGAAAATCAAAAAGAATATTTTGAATTTATCGATGATGAAAATCCCATGTCTGACGGTGCCAAGGTCGTTCTAAAAAGCCTTGAAACCTTTGATGAAACGGTTGAGATGATTAAAAAGACCGAGGGTGTAGACAGCGTCCAATCCCAGGAGAATGTAGCGGACACCGTCTATGCAATCAAAAACGCTTTGAAAATCGCCGGATTCTGGATTATCGGTATTCTAATCATCATTTCTTTGGTGATTGTATCCAATACCATTCGCGTTACCATGTACAACCGTAAACTCGAAATCAATATCATGAAAGCGGTCGGTGCTACCGATTCCTTCATTCGCATACCTTTTTTGGTAGAAGGCGTTGCTATCGGTATCATTTCGGCACTGGTTTCTATGGGTCTGGTTTATTTCTTATATAAGGCCGTTGTTGAAACGCTGAAAAATGTTCTTAATATCGGTTCCGTGGTGCCGTTTAATAGTTTTGTTTGGGAACTGCTGATTCTGTTTGTTGTTGTCGGGGTATTCGCCGGCATATTCGGCAGCATCTTTGTTATCACCAAATATTTAAAAAAGGAAGGCAGTGAATTTCGTGCAATTTAAAAGATTTGGGATTAAAACTCTGGTTGCGCTCATGATGGCTGCTTTTTGTTTGTTGCAGACGCCGATTGCCAATTTTGATGCAGGTGCCGCCTCCTTGCAGCAGCAGTTACAGGATAACTTGAAAGAACAATCGAAAATCAAGAATGAAATTTCAAAACTGAAAAAAGATAAAAATGCTGCACAGGCCGTTGCCAATGGCTACCAAAAACAGGTTTCCAATGTGCAAAGCCGTATCAGCATTTGTAATAAGCTTATCAATCAGTATAATGAGGAAATGAATAAGCTGGAATCGGAAATTGCGGCAAAGAACGAGGAAATTGCCGATACCAAGGAGCTTTTTAAAAAGCGTCTTCGTGCAATTCAGATGAGCGGTGATACCGCCACTCTGACACTGTTGCTTGGTGCCGATAATCTTGCAGATTTTCTCTCCAAGGCGCAGATGGCAAAAAATGTTTCCAACTACGACCAAAAAATAATTGATGAGTTGACCGAAGCGATTAAAAAAATCGAAGCGGACCAAAAGGTTATTGAGGAGAAGCAGGCAGAGCAAAAGGATATCTCGGCCGAGCTTGCATCGGCACAAAAGGAATACACCAGCCTTTTAAACGATGCCAAGGAAGAGGTCAATGAAGTCAACAGCGATTTGAAACAACAGCAGAATCTGCTTAAAAAGTATGAAGAGGCCGAGGCCGAGCTGGAAGAAAGCCTGCGCGAAGCCGCAAGTTACGATACGGGCAACCTGGTTATGACCTCGTTGAACTTTACCTGGCCCGTTCCCGGCGCAAGCCGTATTTCCTCGCCTTATGGCTACCGTATTCACCCGGTTTACGGCTATCGTAAATTCCACAAGGGTATTGACATTCCGGCAGCGGCCGGCAAACCTATCGTTGCTTCGGCAGCCGGTGTTGTCAGTGCTGTGAAATCCACCTCTTCGGGCTACGGCAACCATGTCATCATTAACCACGGCGAAGCTACGAACGGCAACTCTTATCAAACACTCTATGCACACATGACCCGTTACATAGTTAAAAAAGGCCAATCGGTACAAAAAGGCCAGGTCATCGGTTATGTAGGTTCCACCGGCACTTCTACCGGGAACCATCTCCATTTTGAGGTGCGTATCAAGAAGCCCGGCGAAAAGAGCTATGCGCATACCAACCCTGCAAATTATGTCCGTTATGGAAAATAAACTTAAAAAAGATGCCTTGCAATTTGCAAGGCATCTTTTTTTTTTATAAATTGTTTAATGTAATTTCGTGTTTTGTTTTCTATAAAATATTTGCTTTGGGCTCGCAGGGCATCATACCGTGATTGAAGAGCTTGCGGTTGTCCAACGCCCACATACGACCGGTAAAGTCGCCGACCTCGGTTGCCGATATGGCTTCGCTCATTTCATAGATGCGTGCATCCATCAAGTCCAGCTCGGCCAGAACCTCCGACTCCAACAGCATTGGGCGTACAGCGGCGCCGTATTCCGGCTCGCTGTGGTGTGAAAGCACCATGTGTTCCAGTAAAATGGCGATTTCTTCCGGTACCCCCAATTCCTTTGCGGCGCGGTCAATTAAAATCGCGCCCTTGGCTAGATGACCGATTAAATTTCCTTCAACAGAGTAACCGGTGGCAATGCCGGTGTCGTTGACTTGAAATTCATCTAATTTGGCCATATCATGCAGAATGGCACCGGCCACTAACAAATCCTTGTTGATGTGGGGATAAACCGTGCAAACACTTTGCGCCAGCCGTAGGATAGAAAGGGTGTGGTAAAGCAAACCGCCCCGTATCGCGTGGTGTAATTTAAAGGCCGCAGGCCAGAACAATAGCTTTTCGCGGTTTTTCTCTAAAAGATAGAGTACCAGCTTTTTCATGTGCATGTCTTCCATATCCAACGCCGCGTTTTTTAATTCTTCAAACATGGCCTGAGCATCATATTCGGCCGCCTTGACCAAATCCTCCATACGGTAGGTGTCGGTTTCGTTGGCGTGGCGAATGCGCTCAACACGAAATTGGTCGGCACCGTTGTATTGCGAAATGGTACCGCGAACCTTAATGATTTCTCCGGCAAGGTAGGGGTCGGCCGCCGCAGGGTTGTAGTCCCAGTATTTGGCGGAGATTTCTCCGCTCGCGTCGGACAAAATCATGTCCAGATACGGCATACCCTTGGCGGTAACCTTGGATTCTACCGATTTGAGGACGCAAAAACCCTCGTAGGTGCCGGAAAGCTCATTGTATGCAAATTTCATCATTAACACCCGCTGTTTTTATAAATAATATTTTCTCTTGCAGGACCGTTGGAAACCATTGTAATCGGTACGCCGATTTCCTTTTCGATAAATTCAATATATTTGCGGCAGTTTTCGGGCAGCTTGTCATACTCTGTGATACCCGAAACATCGCATTTCCAGCCGGGGAGTACGGTCAGTACCGGTTTGGCTTTTTCCAAAAGCGGAGTAACCGGGAATTCTTTGGTGATTTTTCCGTCGATTTCATAGCCGGTGCAAATCGGGATTTCGTCCAGATAACCCAGCGCGTCGACAACGGTCAGCACCACCTGGGTTGCGCTTTGCACCTCACAGCCGTAACGGGTAGCAACCGCGTCAAACCAGCCCATTCGCCGCGGACGCCCGGTGGTGGCACCGTATTCGCCGCCGTCAGCACCGTTGTTGCGCATTTTTTCGGCTTCCTCGCCAAAGATTTCACTGACAAAAGCGCCTGCGCCTACTGCGCTGGAATATGCCTTTACCACGGTGATGATTTCCTTAATCGCATAGGGCGGTACGCCTGCACCGATGGCACCGTAGCCGGCGAGTGTGGAGGAGGAGGTCACCATAGGATAGATACCGTAATCGGTGTCCTTTAAAGAACCGAGCTGACCTTCCAACAGAATGGTTTTACCGGCACGCTCTGCGTCACGCAAAAGAACGTGTGTGTCGGTGACATAATCTTTGATTTTCTCACGCCAACCCAGCATGGTTTTGAAAATTTCATCGACATCCAGTTCAGGCTTTTTATAAAGAGTACGAATCAAGGTGTTTTTCACCTCAACAACAGCGCATAGGCGCTTGTACAAAGCCTCCTCATCAAATAATTCACAAACCTGGAAACCGATTTTCGCATATTTGTCCGAATAAAAAGGCGCGATACCCGATTTGGTGGAACCAAAGCTGTTTTTGCCCAGCCGTTCCTCTTCGTAGCAATCGAAAAGTATATGATAGGGCATAACCATCTGTGCACGGTTGGAAATACAAATCTTCGGCATGGGAACACCGCGTCCGGTGATTTCGTCCAGTTCTTCAACAAATTGGTCAATATTCAACGCAACGCCGGTACCGATAATATTGGTTACATTGCTGTTGAAAACACCGGATGGCAGAATGTGCAAAGCAAATTTTCCATAATTATTTTTAATCGTATGTCCCGCATTTGCACCGCCCTGAAAACGAACAACAATATCCGAGTTTGTGGCGAGCATATCGGTGATTTTACCTTTACCCTCGTCGCCCCAGTTGGCGCCGACAACTGCTTTTACCATTACAATCATTCCTTTACATAATTTGACAGAATAATTATAGCATATTTCTTTTCCAATGTATAGTAAAATTTTGTTTTTTCCGGCATATTTTGGCGCTTGTCTGTCATAGTTGTATACCATGGGGAGAATAAAGGGGATAAAGAGTATGAGATATGTAATATTAACAAAAAAACAAGCAGTGGGGATTTGTGCGGCGGTGCTTTGCTTTGCTGCTGTCATGGTCTGCTCTATCGGCGTTTTTGCGAACAGTGAACGGCTGTTGCCGATTTACAGCGTGGGAACCGAAAAGAAACAGATTGCCATTTCATTTGATGCGGCTTGGGGGAATGACGATACCGAAACGCTGATTGACATACTTGGCCGATATAAAGTAAAAGCAACCTTTTTTGTGGTCGGCGCATGGGTGGATAAATACCCCGAATCGGTCAAACAGTTATCAGATGCAGGGCATCAAATCCAAAACCATTCCGATACCCATCCGCATATGCCGCAGCTTTCTACCGCCCAAATGATTGAAGAGCTGAAAAATTGCAATCAAAAAATTGCGAAAATCACCGGCAAGACACCGACGCTGTTCCGTCCGCCCTATGGGGATTATAACAATTCGGTCATTTCGGCCGTCGACAGTATTGATATGTATACGATTCAATGGGATGTCGACAGTCTGGACTGGAAGGATACCGCCACAGCCGATTCGATTGCCAACCGTGTGGTCAGCAATGTGAAAAACGGCAGTATTGTCTTGTTCCATAACGATGCCGACCACACACCCGAAGCCCTGCCGACCATTTTGGAACAGCTTACAAAGCAAGGCTACGAATTTGTTTTTATCAGCGACCTGATTTATAAAGAAAACTATCAGATCGACCACACAGGCAAGCAAATCACGAACAATTAAAAACAGGCGCGCAAGGAAAACCTTGCGCGCCTGTTTGTTGGGCTGACGAGCATTAAGAAAAGAATTGAAAAACATGGGTGTCTGTGGTAGAATACAAATAAAAGTGATGACAAGAGTGTTGCAAGATGAAAAATATTTTATTCGATTTAGACGATACATTATTAAATTTTGGAAAAGCCGAGAGAATTGCGCTGACCAAAACTCTGGTACATTTTGGTATCGAACCGCGGGAGGAAGTTTTGGCTCGGTACAGCGAACTGAATTTAGCGCAATGGAAGCGCTTGGAAAAGGGCGAGCTTACCAGAGAGCAGGTCAAGGTTCGTCGATATGCGCTACTGTTCGATGAGCTGGGCGTGGATTGTTCACCGGCAGATGCTACTGCCTTTTATGAAACGCAATTGAGCATAGGACATTATTTTGTTGAAGGTGCCGAAGCCGTATTGCAGGCCCTCTATCCGGTTTACCGGCTGTATCTTGTGACCAATGGAACGGCAAGGGTGCAACACGGCCGGATTGAAAGTGCAGGGATTGCCCGTTACTTTTCTGGGATGTTTATATCGCAGGAAATCGGCTTTGATAAACCGCAGGCGCAGTTTTTTACATATTGCTTTGCGCAAATCCCGGATTTTTGCAAAGCCGATACCGTTATCGTGGGGGATAGCCTTTCTTCGGATATTTTAGGTGGTAAAAATGCCGGTATAACGACGGTTTGGTTTAATCCGAAGCACCAGCCCGGCGGAGAAATTGTACCGGATTATGAAATAGACAGCCTATCGGCTTTGCCGGGGCTTTTGCAGGGAATTTAAAAAGGAGGTGTTGCCATGCTGCGAATGATTGCCTGTGATTTGGACGGAACCTTGCTCCCCAAAGGAGAAATGGTCCTTTCCGGAGAGGTTTTGGACACCGTTCGCTATGTAACCGACAAGGGTGCGTATTTTGCGGTTTGCAGCGGGCGGCCCTACCATGAACTGCGTCGGCTGTTTCAACCGGTGCACAATCGCATCATTTATATCAGCCATGACGGCGCATTGGCTATGCTTCGAAATTGTGTGCAATACAAACGGCCATTGGTTAAATCTTTGCTCGAAGAAACGATAGTCCAAACGGCAGAAAAATGCGAAGGCATTTTGTTTATGGGAAAAGAGAACACCTATTGTCCCGCATGCAAACCGGATTTGTATATGCCGCTTAGGCAACGCTATGGAACGAATATACAAAAAACCGAAAACCTAAACGCCATGGGCGAAGAATTGCTGAAACTTTGCTATTATAAGTATAAAGGCGAGTTTCCGGTGCCGGAGGGTATGCGCATTGCCTTTCAAGACAGCGAGTGGTTGGAATTAACCTGCGGTCATGCGGACAAGGGGAGGGCGCTGCACGCGGTTTGCCGCCGATTGGGGGTAGACACGGCACAGGTTGCCGCCTTTGGGGACGGCGAAAATGATTTGCCGATGTTTGCCGCGGTAGGCCATCGATATGCTGTATCGCCGAAATGCGAAGCGGTCATACAAGCGGCCGACGAGATAATCACAGATGTTTCGGTCAAAATAAAAGAAATTTTATAGAAAAACAACATGATTTCTGCGGAAATTATGTTGTTTTTTTGTTTTTACGGACAAAAACCCAAAAAAATATCTGTGTTTTTGTTGTTTTTCTATTGACAAATGTGGTTTTGCTTGTTATTATTATGGTAGTTCAATGTCAAAAGATGAAAAAACACCCAAATTTACACATATATTCATACGGGAGGTAATCTGTATGCAGTTTTATTCGGAGCCGATTCAAAAGAGCCCGAGAATACAGGGTCTGATTGACCATTTATTTGAAAAAATGCCCGAGGTTCGGGCGGATAGGGCGGTGCTCTTGACCGAATCCTATCGGCAGACCGAGAGCGAGCCGATGATTACGCGCAGAGCAAAGGCCTTCAAGCATATTTTGGAGAACATTCCAATTACCATTCGTCCGAACGAGTTGGTGGTAGGAAGCGCTACGCTCGAACCGCGCGGCTGTCAGGTTTTCCCGGAGTATTCCTATGCATGGCTGGAAAGCGAGTTTGATACTCTGGCAACCCGTTCGGCAGACCCGTTTTATATCAGCGAGGAAACCAAGAGCGCATTGCGTGAGGTTTTCAAGTACTGGAAGGGAAGAACTTCGAGTGAACTGGCCAACGATTACATGACCGAGGAAGCGCGTGCTTCGATTGAACATAATATATTCACTCCTGGCAACTATTTTTATAACGGTGTCGGCCATGTGACGGTAAATTACGGCAAGGTGCTGAAAATCGGCTACAAAGGTATTATTGAAGAAGCCAAAGCCGAATTGGCCGCCTGCAAGCCAAGCGATGCCGACTATAATAAAAAGAGCCATTTTCTCAACGCGGTCATTATAAGCTGTGAAGCGGCCATCACCTATGCGCGCCGCTATGCACAATTGGCTTTGGAACTTTCGGACAAGGAAACCGATTCGGCACGCAAATTGGAGTTGCTGGTTATTGCGCACAATTGTGCGATGGTTCCCGAAAACGGTGCAACTTCTTTCTATGAGGCAATCCAGTCCTTCTGGTTTGTACAGATGCTGTTGCAAATGGAATCGAGCGGCCACTCCGTTTCGCCCGGACGGTTTGACCAATATATGTATCCTTATTATGAAAAGGATTTAAAAAGCGGTATTATCACGCGTGAGTTTGCGCAAGAATTGATGGATTGCGTATGGGTTAAATTGAATGATTTGGATAAGGTTCGCGATGCGGCTTCGGCCGAGGGCTTTGCCGGATACAGCGTATTCCAAAACCTAATCGCCGGCGGCCAGGATGTCAACGGCATGGACGCAACCAACGACCTTTCCTTTATGTGTATCAACGCGACCATGCATGTAATGCTGCCGCAGCCCTCCTTCTCGGTTCGCGTATGGAACGGCACGCCCCACGAGTTTTTAATTCGCGCAGCCGAATTAACCCGTACCGGTGTAGGCTTGCCGGCCTATTACAATGACGAGGTCATCATTCCGGCGCTCATCAACCGCGGACTGACCATTCAGGACGCGCGGAATTACAATATTATCGGTTGTGTGGAACCGCAGGTTTCGGGCAAGACCGACGGTTGGCACGATGCGGCCTTCTTTAATATGTGCCGTCCGCTCGAACTGGTTTTCTCCAACGGTATGGATAACGGGGTCCAGGTTGGTCTGCAAACCGGCGAGGTTGAGCAGATGCAGAGTTTTGAGGCTTTTTACGATGCCTACAAAAAGCAAATGGCATACCAGATAGAATTGATGGTCAATGCCGACAACGCAATTGATATTGCCCACGCCGAGCGTTGCCCGTTGCCCTACCTTTCCTCAATGATTGAGGATTGTATCGGCCGCGGCAAGTCGGTGCAGGAAGGCGGCGCGATTTACAACTTTACCGGTCCGCAGGGCTTCGGTGTAGCTAATATGGCAGATGCGCTTTGGGCAATCAAGGAACTGGTTTTTGAACAGAAAAAATATACAATGGCCGATTTCAAGGCCGCTCTTCGGGATAACTACGGTAAGGAAACCGACCTGCATGAGGCAGAGCGTCTGACAACGGCGGCTGTAAAGCAACTGGTTGAACAGGGCAAAACGCCAAGCGAGCAAGACGTCGCCTACATATTTAATAAAGTACGGGAAAACAATTGCCCGGCAGACAGAAAAGAATTTTACAATCGTATGCTCGCCGATATTGAGGCACTGCCGAAATTCGGTAATGACCACCGCGAACTCGACCTGTTCGCTCGCGATGTGGCTTATACCTACACCCGTCCGTTAGAGCAATACGAAAATCCGCGCGGCGGTAAGTACCAAGCCGGCTTGTATCCGGTTTCGGCCAATGTACCGCTCGGTGCCCAGACCGGTGCAACACCCGACGGCCGTTTGGCACATACACCGGTTGCAGATGGCGTTTCGCCGGCGGCCGGCCGAGATGTAAACGGACCCACAGCGGCCGCCAATTCGGTTGCCAGACTGGACCATTACATCGCTTCTAACGGAACGCTGTACAATATGAAATTCCATCCGTCGGCACTGTCCGGCAGGGAAGGACTGGAAAACTTTGTGGCTTTGATTCGTTCCTACTTTGACCAAAAGGGAAGCCATATGCAGTTTAATGTTGTCAGCAAAGAAACTCTGTTGGACGCGCAAAAGCATCCGGAACAATATCGTTCCTTGGTTGTGCGCGTTGCCGGATACAGTGCATTGTTCACAACCCTCTCCCGCTCTTTGCAAAATGATATTATCAACCGTACAGAACAAGCCAAATGGTAAAAACGGTGATAGTAATTTGTAAAGAAAGGAGAAAAGGACATGGACAATCGCTCGGTAACCGGAAGAATATTTGACATTCAGCGCTTTTCCATACATGACGGGCCGGGCATTCGTACCATTGTTTTTTTGAAGGGCTGTGTCCTGCGATGCCGTTGGTGCTGCAACCCCGAATCGCAATCCTATGAAATACAACATATGCGAATGGGTGGCAAGGACAAAATTGTCGGTCGTGACGTTACGGTCGGTGAGGTTATCGATGAGGTTGTAAAAGACCGCCCTTACTACCAACGCTCGGGCGGAGGCATGACCCTTTCGGGCGGAGAAAGTTTTTGCCAACCGACCTTTGCTTCGGCTCTCTTTCAGCAGGCAAAATCGGTTGGAATCAACACCGCGATTGAAACGACCTCCTGTGCCGCTTTTGAAACCATCGAACCTATTCTGCCGTACATCGATAACTATTTGATGGATATTAAGCATATGGATTCGGCAAAGCACAAGGCCTTTACCACACAACCCAACGAACTCATGTTGGAAAACGCCGTAAAAATTGCCAAACAGGCAAAAAGAATGGTGGTTCGCGTTCCGGTAATTCCCACCTTTAACGATACAGTGGAAGAAATCGGAGAAATCGCCAAATTCACAGCCACTTTACAAGGCGTCGAAGAAATACATCTGCTGCCATACCATTCTTTTGGCAGAGATAAATATGACGGTCTGGGACGAAATTACCCTATGGGCGACCTTCGGTCTCCCGACCAAGAAAAAATGGAGTTGCTTTTGGACACGGCAAAACGCTATGGACTGAAAGCGCAGATTGGAGGTTAGAGCTTGGAAAAACAGATTGTTTTATCGGAAGCAGAGAAGCTGCGCATTGTGCAGGAGCTTGTCCCCGGTAAGCAGATTACACTGGCGCACATCGTTGCAAATCCCGACCCGGTGCTTTATGTGAAACTCGGTCTTGACCCGGCTAAGGACCACTCGCACAGTGCGATTGGCATTATTACGATGACTCCAAGTGAGACCGCCATTATTGCAGCCGATATCGCAATTAAGGCATCGGGCGCAGAAATCGGTTTCGTTGACCGTTTCAGCGGCACGCTGATTATGCTGGGCACAGTTTCCCAGGTAGATTCCGCGGTCAAAGCCGTTACCGATTATACGGAGCAGGTGCTGGACTTTACGGTCTGCCCGATTACCCGAACATGAGCCGTCAGAAAAAATGCATCCTAATCGGGCGGAGTGGTAGCGGAAAAACCACCTTATCCCAAGCCTTGCATGAGGCACAAATCAGTTATGATAAAACCCAAACGGTTAAGCATGACGGCTGGCTGATTGATACGCCGGGTGAATATATCGAAAATGCCGTTTTCGGCGGTGCGGTTGCCGTTTATGCGTATGAGTCGGACATTGTCGGACTATTGCTGGCGGCAAACGAGCCCTATTCGCTTTACAGCCCCAACATTACCTCAATGGCCAATCGCGAGGTTATCGGTGTGGTCACCAAGATTGACCGACCGGATGCAAATCCCGAGCGAGCGGCGCGGTGGTTAAGGAACTCTGGGTGCAAAAAGATTTTCTTTATCAGTTCTAAAACCGGGGAAGGAATCCAAGAACTCAAAGAATATTTGCAACAAAAAACATAATTTAGCACATAAACAAAGAAAAAACAAATAAAAACAAAGAAAATCACAGATTTAATGTTGACTTTTGTTGATTTGTGTGATAAAGTATGGTAGAAAACAAAAATATAAAAGGAGAAATAGGTATGACATCAGAGTACGAAGTAAAAAAACAAATATGCGAGATTGGCCGACGCATCTATAACAAAGGTATGGTTGCCGCCAATGACGGTAACATTTCGGTTAAAATTTCGGACAACGAATTTCTTTGCACACCGACCGGTGTAAGCAAAGGCTTTATGACCCCCGAATACATTTGTAAGGTAGACAGCGAAGGTAAAGTGCTGCAAGCCAACCCCGGCTACAAGCCCTCCTCTGAAATCAAAATGCATATGCGCGTCTATAAAGAGCGCCCGGATGTAAAATCGGTCGTTCATGCGCATCCGATGTATGCCACCAGCTTTGCCATTGCTGGTATTCCGCTGACCCAGCCGATTATGCCGGAGGCGGTTATTGCATTGGGTTGTGTGCCGATTGCAGAGTACGGTACACCCTCCACTAACGAAATTCCCGATGCAGTTTCCAAATATCTGCAATCCTTTGACGCAGTTTTGTTGGAAAACCATGGTGCATTGACCTATGCGGACTCCTTGCTCGCCGCTTACATGAAAATGGAATCGGTTGAGTTTTATGCACAACTCTTGTATATCTCCAAGCAATTGGGTGGCCCACAGGAACTGAATGAGACGCAGGTACAAAAATTGTATGAAATTCGCCGTCAATTCGGCATGAAAGGTAAACACCCTGCCGATGTCTGCGTCAATGCGCAAAACGGTAAGCCAAGTTGCCATGGCTGTGGTAAATGTTCGAGTGAAAACAGCGTAAACAATGATTTGGTTGCAGAAATCACCAAAAAGGTTATGCAGCAGTTGGGTAAATAATCAATGCGGGCGGATGAAATGGCCGCTCTGGCGGCAGAAATAACCCAAAAGGTGCATGAAGCACTCTGTATTACCTTGCCGCAAGCAAGAAGGCTCATTCAAGCGGTGGAGCAGAAAGCGGCTGAAATGGGTGTCAATGCTGTGGTCGCGGTCGGTAATCCGGCCGGACACATTATCGCGGTGGAATGTATGCCCAACGCCTTTATTGCCAGCTATGATGTGGCGGTCAATAAGGCCTTTACGGTCGTTGCCTTTAAAATGTCTACGGCACAGCTTAAACCTCTGGCACAACCGGGTGCTTCGCTTTACGGCATACAATTCACAAACAATGGTAAAATCGTGATTTTCGGCGGCGGCGAGCCTTTAAGACGCGACGGCAAAATTGTCGGCGGTCTGGGGGTTAGCGGCGGAACCGAAGAACAGGATACGGCGCTGGCTGCGTTTGGTGCCGAAGAGTTTCAAAAAATAATTACAGAAGGGTAGGGGCTTGTATTGGATATAAATTCAGCCAACATTGAACAGATTGTAAAACAGGTTCTTGCAGGAATCGAAGGCGCACCGGCAACACCGGCAGCGTCCCAACCGGTTCCCCAAACCGCCCGCGCGGCAATGCTGACCGCCTTGGAGCGCTATGAAATTAAGGAATTCCCGATTCCCGCGCTTTCGGATGACGACATTTTGGTCAAGGTCGAAGGATGTGGTGTGTGTGGAACCGATGCCCATGAATTCAAACGCGACCCGTTTGGTCTGATTCCGGTCGTTCTCGGCCATGAGGGTACCGGTGAAATCGTAAAAATGGGTAAAAATGTAAAGGTGGACAGCGCCGGAAAACCGCTGAAAATCGGTGATAAGGTTGTCACCTGTATGATTTTCAAGGACAATCCCGACATCACCATGTTTGACCTGAATAAGCAAAATGTCGGCGGCGCCGATGTTTACGGCTTGATTCCGGATGACGATGTGCATTTGAACGGCTGGTTCGCTGACTATATTGTCATTCGCGGCGGTTCCACGGTATTCAATGTAAGCGATTTGGATTTGGATAGCCGAATTCTGATTGAGCCCTGCGCCGTACTGATTCACGCCGTAGAGCGTGCCAAAACCACTGGTATTCTTCGCTTCAACAGCCGCGTTGTGGTACAGGGATGCGGACCGATTGGTCTGATTTGTATTGCCATTCTGCGCACGATGGGTATCGAAAACATCGTTGCGGTAGACGGTGAAGATAAGCGCCTTGCTTTCGCAAAGGAAATGGGCGCTGACCACACGGTTAATTTCAAAGAGCATAAGGGTATTGAGGCGCTGGCCGATGCCGTAAAGGATGCCTTCGGCGGCTATTATGCGGATTTCGCATTCCAGTGCACCGGTTCTCCGATTGCCCATAGCAACATTTATAAATTCATTCGCAGCGGCGGCGGACTGTGTGAACTCGGGTTCTTTATCAATGGCGGTGACGCCACCATTAACCCGCACTTTGATATATGTGCCAAAGAAATCACAACGGTTGGTTCCTGGGTTTACACCCTGCGCGATTATGCAACCACCTTTGACTTTCTCAAACGTGCAAAAGCAATCGGCTTGCCGATGGCAAAACTGATTACCCACAGATACCCGCTGGATGAAATTAACGAAGCGCACGTTACCAACCTGAAAATGGAAGGCTTGAAGGTTGCGATTATAAACAAGTAACGAGGTAGAAGCATGGGTAAGGCTGTTGGTATTATTGAGGTTTTCGGCCTGGTAGCCGCTTTTGTTGCCTGCGATGCAGGCTGTAAGGCGGCCGATGTAACGGTAGAAAATTTTGATAAAAACAAACCCGCAAACGCGGAAACCCTGCCGGTTCCGTTGATTGTATGTGTAAAGTTTCGCGGTGAAGTCGATGCGGTGCAGGCCGCGATCGATGCGGCGAAAGCCGCTGTTGAAAAGGTGACCGGCGTAGTTGCAAGCTATGTCATTCCCTCGGCGGCGGAGGACACAGAGCATATGCTCAAATTAACCGGCATGGACAAAACGAAGTAATTGGAGGTAAAGAAAATGTCAAAACAGGCATTAGGTATGGTAGAAACCAGAGGCTTGGTTGCAGCGATTGAAGCGGCCGATGCCATGGTAAAAGCAGCGGAGGTTACGCTGATTGGTACAGAGAAAATCGGTTCCGGACTCGTATCGGTTATGGTACGCGGCGATGTCGGCGCGGTGAAAGCCGCGGTAGAATCCGGCTCATCGGCCGCAGGCAAGCTGGGCGAATTGGTCGCAACCCATGTCATTCCCCGGCCCCACAATGATGTGGAGAAGATTTTGCCCAAACTGGATTAAGGGGCGGTTCGCAGATGAAATCTTTGGGATTTGTGGAAATACCGAGCACGACAGCCGCGATTGATGTGTTAGACATTATGTGCAAATCGGCCAGCGTAGAGTTTGTCACATGGGAGAAAAAACTCGGCGGCCGGTTGGTAACGGTCGTAGTGCAAGGTGAGGTCGCCGCGGTTACCGCCGCGGTGGAAAATGCGAGAAATGGCGCAATCAAAAAACCGGTGGCATATGCCGTGATTGCCAATCCGCATGAAGAAACGGTGCGGGTGCTGGAAAAGAGCGCCGCCCGCTTCAAATAAGGAAATGATTACATAGGTGGTTTTTAGCAAAAAACCTGTGTGGTTATAAATTGATTTTTAAGGAGGAAATAGAGATGGGATTTGAAGCGTTAGGCATGGTAGAAACCAGAGGCCTTGTCGCCTCTATCGAGGCAGCGGATGCAATGCTGAAAGCTGCGAATGTGGAGCTGGTAGGCACCGAGAAAATCGGTTCCGGACTCGTATCGGTCATGGTACGGGGCGACGTCGGCGCGGTGAAGGCCGCGGTAGACGCCGGCTCATCTGCCGCATCTAAGCTGGGCGAACTCGTAGCGACTCACGTCATTCCGAGACCGCACACAGATGTGGAAAAAATATTGCCGTCTATTAAATAAATAGATATAAACAAATTTTACAAGGAGGAAAAACGCTATGGCACTTGAAGCATTGGGCATGGTAGAAACCAGAGGCTTGGTAGCCGCAATTGAGGCCGCCGATGCAATGGTGAAAGCCGCAAATGTTGAGTTGATTGGCACCGAGAAAATCGGTTCTGGACTCGTATCCGTTATGGTACGCGGCGATGTCGGCGCAGTGAACGCAGCGGTTGATGCAGGCGCATCGGCAGCTTCCAAACTGGGCGAAATCGTAGCAAGCCATGTAATCCCGAGACCGCACGGCGACGTAGAAAAGATTTTACCCTCGCTGAAATAAGCAGGAGCGTCGGGGGAGGCATCTCCCTCCCCCGACACGGATTCTTTTAGGCAGGTGATAGAAATGCTGGTTGGAAAAGTAGTGGGCAGTGTAGTTGCCACAAGAAAAAACGAAAATTTACTCGGTAATAAATTTATGCTTGTAAAGCCACTCAAAGAATTGAGTGAAGACCGGAGTGCAATCGTAGCCATTGACAATATCGGCGCCGGTATCGGCGAAATCGTTTTGGTTGCAACCGGTAGCGCGGGAAGAATCGGCTGCGATATGGCAAATGCGCCAATCGATGCGGCAATCGTCGGCATCGTAGATGACGCGGTCGGACTTTCCAATATCCCCAAGAAATAAACCCAACTGATTTTTTTGCAAAGGCAGGTGCCGAAATTGAATATCGAAGAACTGAAAAATATCGTTAAAGCAAACGGTGTAGTCGGTGCCGGCGGCGCGGGATTCCCGTCCTATGCAAAATTAAATGAGAAGGCCGATACGATAATTTTAAACTGTGCAGAATGTGAGCCTCTGCTCCGATTGCACAGACAGGTGCTTGAAAAATACACACGCGAAATTTTCAACACCCTCTCAACCATCGCAAATACCGTCGGCGCAACGCAGGTTTATGTTGCCGTAAAAGCCACCTATAAAAAAACGGTGACGGCAATGCAAGCGGTGTTGCCCGAATTCCCGAATATACAAATTTCGCTGTTGCCGAATGTTTATCCGGCAGGCGATGAGGTGATTACCATCTATGAAGTCACCGGTAGGGTTGTTCCGCCCGGTGCGTTGCCGATCAGCGTCGGCGTAACGGTTTTTAATGTCGAAACCGTATTAAATATGTATTATGCAATTCTCGGCATAAAACCGGTGTACGAAAAATACGTTACGGTCGCCGGTGCAGTACATAACCCCATGACATTAAAGGTGCCGCTGGGTATCACCTTTGAAGAACTGATTGCTCTGGCCGGCGGCGCGAAAATTGAAAACTATCGCATCATTTCCGGTGGCCCGATGATGGGTAAGCTGGCGAGCGTGTATGATGTGGTCACCAAAACAACCAACGCCATCATCCTTCTGCCTGAGGAACATCAGGTGGTTTTGAAAAAAACCGCCAACCTCTCCATCAGTAAAAAACGTGCGATGGCGGCTTGCTGTCAGTGCCGCATGTGTACCGACCGCTGTCCGCGCCATGCGCTGGGCCATCCGATTGACCCTGCGGCCTTTATGCAGGGCGTTTCCAGTGTGAATAGCAAACGAACCGATGCCTACTTGGGCACCTTGTTCTGTTCGAGCTGCGGACTTTGTGAAATGTATTCCTGTGAGCAAGGTTTAGCACCAAGCTCCTTGATTGCTGAAATGAAAGACGCCTTGCGTGCCGGCGGTGTCAAGTGTACAGACCCTGTGCAGCGCCCGGTCGATAAAAACCGGACAGGACGCTACGTTTCGGTTCCGCGCTTGCGCGCAAAACTGGATTTGGACCGCTATGACCACCCGGCCCCCATCACCCAAATGGACCTGCAATTTAAAACCGTAAAACTGTTGCTTTCACAGCATATTGGCGCACCCGCTAAATCGGTAGTCGCGGTAGGGGATAAGGTGGAAAAAGGTCAGTTGGTTGCAACCGCGCCCGAATCGGCACTCGGCGTTAATATCCACGCCTCCATCAGTGGCAAGATAACCGAAGTGACCGACCGTTACATTCAAATCGAAAATTAGGAAAGGGGAGACTGCAAAATGGCAAAAGCAATCGGTATGGTTGAATTGGCAACCGTCGCCTGCGGTATCGGTGCAGCCGATACGCTGGTTAAAACTGCCGAGGTAGAAGTGCTGGAAGCACAAACGGTCTGCCCCGGTAAATATATCGTGCTCGTCAGCGGCGAGCTGAGCGCGGTGCGCTCAGCTGTCGAAGCGGCAAAAGCAAAATTCAGCAGTAAGGTGATTGACAGCTTCGTGCTGGGCAATCCCCATGAATCTATTTTTAAGGCCATTTACGGCGCAACCGAGATTCCGCAGGTAGATGCGCTCGGTGTTTTCGAAACCTATACAGCCGCCTCGGCAATTGAAGCGGCAGATATAGCGGCCAAGACCGCGCAGGTTGAATTGATTGAAATTCGCCTTGCCCGCGGAATGTGCGGAAAATCCTATTTGTTGCTCACCGGCGAGGTTTCGGCGGTAGAAGCCTCAATTGCGGCCGCACGCAACCGCGTATCCGATGACGGTATGTTCTTGGATAGTTATGTAATTGCCAGCCCCGATAAAAAAATCTGGGACGCAATTTTATAATCATCGCCCCCGCAAAAATTTTACAGAAAGGAGAAGCGTATGCTTGCTATCGAACGCCGAAACGCAATTTTAGCACGGTTGGCGGCGGACGGTAAGGTCATAGTAGCCAGTTTAAGTAATGAATTCGATGTGACCGAAGAAACCATCCGACGCGACCTCGAAAAGCTGGAAAACGAAGGCCTCGCAAAACGGACCTATGGCGGCGCGGTAAAAAAAGATACTTTTAATACCGAACTGCCCTTCCAAGTCCGTAAGCAGACCAATGTGGAAGATAAACAGGAAATTGCCCTGAAAATCGCCGCTATGGTGCAAGATGGGGATTATTTGATGCTGGATGCCAGCACCACCGCGCTGTATGTTGTCCGTAATATACTCGAAAAGAAGCGCATCACCATCATCACCAATTCGGTAGAAATTTTAATCGAATTGGCAGCGAAAAACGATTGGAATATTCTTTCCACCGGCGGAACACTTAAACCCGGTAGCCTCTCCTTTGTCGGCCGGCAGGCTGAAAATATGTTGCGCGAATTCCATGTGGATTTGGCGGTGTTCTCCTGTAAAGGAATCGATATGGACCACGGCGCAACCGATTCCAATGAACGGGATACCGACATTAAAAAATGTATGCTCTCGGCCGCGAAGAAAAAAATCCTCGCGGTGGATAGCACAAAGTTTGACCGCACCTCCTTCACCCGCGTATGTGGATTAGAAGATATCGATGTGGTCGTCACCAATCGCGAGCCAAGCGAAAAATGGCAGCAGTATTTTAAAGAAACGCATACCGAGCTCAAATTTTAAGAGGTGTACATTATGGCAGAAATTACAAAGGAACAAGTTGAAAATATTGTCCGTCAGGTGATTGGCAGTATGGGTGCGAAAACCGAACCGTCGGAATATAGCAGTACAAAATACGGCGGCCGCTCGCTGGTCGGTATCTTTGACGATATGAATAAGGCAATTGAAGCCGTCAATACCGCTTATAAGGCTGTTCGTGCCATGTCGGTGGCCGAACGCGAAAATATCATTACCGAAATCCGCAAGCTGTGCCGTGAGGAAGCCCCCATTATGGCCAAGCTCGGTGTCGACGAAACCGGCATGGGTAAGGTGGAGCATAAACGCTTGAAGCATATCCTGGTTGCCAATAAAACCCCCGGTACAGAGGATATCACCTCCTGTGCCAAAACCGGTGACAACGGCTTGACCTTAATCGAAATGGCACCCTTCGGTGTTGTCGGTGCCATTACCCCCAGTACCAACCCCAGCGAAACCGTTATTTGTAATAGTATCGGTATGATTGCGGCCGGTAACGGTGTAGTCTTTAACCCCCACCCAAATGCCATCGCAACCTCCAACTATGCAGTTGACCTCGTTAACCGCGCAAGTAAAGCGGCCGGCGGCCCCGAAATTCTGGTCGCCTCTATGGATAAGCCCACAATGGAATCGGCAGCCGTCATGCAGAGCCATCCCCTGGTTCGCCTGCTGGTTTGCACCGGCGGACCCGGCGTAGTGCGCGCCGTACTGTCCAGCGGTAAAAAAGCCATTGGCGCGGGCGCTGGCAATCCGCCGGTTATCGTAGACGATACCGCCGATATCGCCAAGGCCGGTAAGGATATTATCGACGGCTGTACCTTTGATAATAACCTGCCCTGTATTGCAGAAAAAGAGGTCTTTGCCTTCCGCAATATTAAGGATAGCTTGATTGACGCCATGAAAAAGAACGGCGCATATCTGATTTCCGCGGCACAGGCCGATGCCCTCGCAAAGGTTGTGCTGGTAGATAAAGAAAATAAAAAGACCGGCAAGGTCTCCAAAATCGTAAACCGCGATTGTGTAGGCCGCGATGCCGATGTGCTTTTAAATAAAATCGGTATAAAGGTAGGAAAAGAGGTACGCTGTATCATTTGTGAAACCGATTTCAACCATCCCTTCGTTCAACACGAACTCATGATGCCTATTCTGCCGATTGTCACGGTTGGAAATATTGACGAAGCGATTGACTTGGCTGTTAAGGCGGAGCATGGTAATCGCCATACCGCCCATATGCATTCCAAGAATATCGACCATCTCTCCCGCTTTGCCAAGGCTGTCGAAACCACGATTTTTGTTAAAAATGCACCGAGCTATGCCGGCATCGGCTTTGGCGGTGAAGGCCATACTACTTTTACCATCGCCGGTCCTACCGGAGAAGGTATCACCTCGGCCAAGAGCTTTACCCGTCTGCGCCGTTGCGTTATGGCCGATAGTTTCCGTATCATTTAGTTGTTTTTTGTTTAGGAGGTATATATGGACGCTTCAATCAATGCAATTGCCGAATCCATCTGTAAAATTATCAAAGAGCAGCAGGGAACTGTCGTCGGTACAGACAACCAAGTGCCGGTCGGAATTTCCAACCGCCATATTCATTTGAGCCACGAGCATGTGGAGATTCTGTTCGGCGCCGGCTATCAGCTTCAACCTATGAAAGAGCTAAGCCAGCCCGGCCAGTATGCCTGTAAAGAATGCTTGACCATTGTCGGTCCCTCCTTGCGCCCGATTGAAAAGGTCAGAGTGCTTGGCCCCGAGCGCAAAGCAAGCCAGGTGGAAATCTCCAAAACCGATTCTTATATATTAAAGGTAAAACCTCCGGTGCGCGAGTCCGGCAATATTGCCGGCTCCGCACCAATCACCATCATCGGACCTAAGGGTATCGTTACCTTAAAGGAAGGCTGTATCATTGCCAACCGCCATATTCACATGAGCGAACAAGAGGGCAAGAATTTCGGCATTGCCGACGGCGACTATGTCACAGTCGATGCCAACGGCACCCGCCGCACCCGCTTTTATGATGTCCAGGTCCGTGTACATAAAGATTTCCGTTTGGAAATGCACCTCGATACCGACGATGCCAATGCGGCCGGCCTTGCAAGCGGCGCGACCGTAACCATTGTAAAATAAATATGAAATTTTGAAAAAAACACCGCAAGCAAATCTTTGCTTGCGGTGTTTTTTTTGTCTTAAAAGTCCATTTTTGTCGCAAAAAACCGCATATATGCTTTTACCAAAAAACGCCATGACATTTTTAACAAAAAAGACAAAAAAACAGTTGACTTTTTTTATTTTTCTGCTATAATATCAACAGATAGACTTAAAATAGCGCTTAAAATCCCCATTTTTATAGGTAAAATTCAACAAAAAGCAGGTTTCCGTCTTTTCATTTCCCGAAAAGGAACGGTATCTGTGTTATTTGGAATATTAACAATATCTTGCGTGTATTGTTATATTATAAATTGTAAAATTTATTATATGGAGGTTTTATTCATGAGGAAAATGCTCAAAGCAAAAAGTCGGCGCGTATGTGCGATGCTGTTGACTGTTGCGCTCGTAATCAGCGCAGTATGCTCAGCAGTTATTCCCGCTATCGCGACGACGGGTGAGGCAGACTATACCCTGTCTTACACCCAGTACACCTTCGACGATTTAGCCGCAGGTGAATATGTCGGCAGCAATGTCTATGCCGAAACCGCAGGCACAACTTTGATTGCAGATAAAGGTTCGCAATCTACAAGCTGGGCCTATGCTGCGTCGATTTTCCCGACAAAAAATGTAGTTACCGAAGCCGAGGGCGACAATTATCTCGCTATCGACAACGGAAGCGAAGTTGGCCGAGCAATTACCTTTGATGCCGGCGGCGACATCGACACCTATTCCTTCGATATGAAAATCACCAACGGCACGCAGTCTCCTGACATCGTATACTATTGGGAAGACTACAAATACACCGTAGAAAGCGCTGAGTACACAGCAAACGCTATGTCCTACTGCTGGTTCCAAAAATACGCTGACGCAACCGATACCACAGCGACCAAATGGCGCTTGTTTGGTAAAGGTCTCGCCCGTCACGGCGGCGCTGACTATTTCGATAGCGCCAACAACCAGTTTGCTTTTGACTGGGCCAACAAATGGGCAACCGTTAAATTTACATACGGCACCGAATACTATGACCAGACCAAATGGTATTCTGGTAACGGTGGTCACAACCAAGACGGTGCTTTGTGCGCAAACACATTAAAAGCACAATATTGTAAATACATCACCAAAATCGAAGTTATCGACAAAGAAACCGGAAGCACCCTTTATGCTTGGTCTCCTGAGACCGTAAAGGACACCAACGGCGTTCTGTCTCGTTGGTCCTATGGTGTGAACAAGAACGTTCTGGGCGATACCGCCGCAGACAATGCCACCGTTTCGGTTGGTTTCACAACCTATACCTCTACCTCCCGTGCAGCCAGTATTGACAACATTACCGTTGTAAACCGCGGCAACGTAGAAAAAGTTATCGCTGCTATCGATGCCATCGGTAATGTTGACGGTTCTGCTGAGTGCATCGCAAGAATCGAAACTGCACGCGATGCTTACGATAAATTGGCCGAGATTGCTCCGCAAAGAGTATCCGAGGTTACCAATTACAGCACCCTGACCGATGCCGAAACCAGTGTATCGGCCGTTTCCGCTGTAATCGAAAAAATCAATGCCATCGGCACCGTAACCTATACAACCGAGTGCAAAGCCAAGTTGGATGCTGCACAGGCCGCTTACGACAACCTGTCTGATACCCAAAAGGCAGGCATTGCAAGTAGCTATGCAACCCTCGAAGCCGCTTGGGCTGCCTACAATGCCCTCGCTGCCGAAGCAGAAAAGAATAAACTCTCTTATACAAAATATACATTCGATGATTTGACCGTAGGTTCCTACACCGGCACCAATGTTTATGCCGAAACCGCAGGCAATACCCTTATTGCGCACAACATGGGCAATTCAACTTCGGGTTGGGCCAAGGCCGCATCGGCTTTCCCGACAAAAAATGTAGTTGCCGGAACCACCGAGGGCGACAATTATCTCGCCATCGATAACGGAACCGAAGTGTCCAGAGCAATCTACTTTGATGCCCCTGGCAATATCGACACCTACTCCTTCGATATGAAAATCACCAACGGTACCCAGTCTCCCGAAATCGTATTCTATCGTGAAGACTATACATACGGTGACAACAAAACAGCAACCGCTATGGCTGTTTGTTACTTTGTCAAAAAGTCAGACGGAACCTGGCGTTATGTGTTAAGAGGTAACTCCTTTAATGCCGGAGATTATTTCGAAGGCGTATACAAGTCCTTTGATTTTGACTGGGCCAACAAATGGGCAACCGTTAAATTCACATACGGCACAGAGTATGTAGATTTCTCAGATGCTGCCAATACTGTTGCTCGTGACGGTGCCACAGCCGCAAACGGGGACACTACATATCTCTACAATAAATACATCACCAAGGTTGAGATTATTGACAAAGAAACCGGAACCACTCTGTATACCTTTGATACCACCTACTATGCCGGTAGCGGTTCCGCATCCTCTATTCTTACCCGTTCTTCCTATGGTGTAAACAAAAACCTTCTGGGCGAAAACGCAAAGGACAATGATACCGTTTCGGTTGGCTTCTCTACCTATTCATCCTCTTCTCGTGCAGCCAGCATTGACAACATTACCATTGTAGGTCAAGGCAACGTAGAAAAGGTTATCGGCCTTATCGATGCCATCGGCACCGTAGAGCATACCGATGCTTGCAAAGCAAAGGTTGCTGCTGCAAGAACCGCGTATGATGAATTGGTTTCCATTGCTCCGCAAAGAGCATCTGAGGTTACCAATTACAGCACCCTGACCGATGCCGAAACCTTCCTGTCGATTGACCCTGTCGATTACGCAGTTGGTAAAATCAATGACATCGGCGAGGTAGAAGACAACAGTGCCGCAACCAAAGCCAAATTGGATGCTGCACAGGAAGCTTACGATGCTTTGACCGATACCCAAAAGGCAGACGCGAAAGCAGTAGCCGCTTATGCGACCTTGCAGGACGCTTGGGCTACCTACAATGCCTTCAATGAATACGGAATCACACCCAGCACAACCTACGATTTCGATGACCTGAACGCTGGCGTTTATTCCGGAAGCAACGTTTATGCTGAAACTTCGGGCAACAGCTTAATCGTCGATAGTGGCCAGCAATCTTTGACCTGGGCTAAGGCCGCAACGGCTTTCACCACCCAGAATGTAGTTGCCGGTACCGACGGTGACAATTATCTTGCCCTTGATAACAGCGACAACTATTACAGCGCGGTTCAATTTGATGCCGGCGGTGATATCGCTTCCTACTCCTTCGATATGAAGATTACCAACGGTACCCAGTCGCCTGACATCGTATACTACCGTGAAGACTATACATACGGTGACAACCTAACAGCAAACGCCATGTCCTACTGCTGGTTCCAAAAATACGCTGACGCAACCGACACCACAGCCACCAAATGGCGCTTGATTGGTAAAGGTCTTGCCCGTCACGGCGGCTCTGACTATTTCGATGGCGCCAACAACCAGTTTGCCTTTGACTGGGCCAACAAATGGGCAACCGTTAAATTCACATACGGCACCGAATATTATGACCTGTCAAGTTTTACAGGCGATTATAACTATGACGTTTCCAACGGTCCGAACGTCTCGGCGAAAACCGACCTGTCGAAACAATATTGTAAGTACATCACCAAGATTGAAGTTATCGACAAAGAAACCGGTGCTCTGCTTTACTCCTGGTCTCCCGAGACCGTAAAGGGCACCAACGGTATTCTGGCTCGTTGGTCCTACGGTGTAAACAAAAACCTTCTGGGCGATACCGCCGCAGATAATGCAACCGTTTCGGTTGGCTTCGCAGCATACAATACAGCAACCAACCGTGCAGCCAGCATTGACAACCTGAGCGTTGCTTACCGCAACACCGAAGCTCTTGCTGATTTGGAAGAGCAGGTTGCTGCACAAAAAGATATCCCGATGGATAACACCGCTGCTACCGGTAGCAGAATCGCTGCAATCGAAAAAGCCTACGGTCTCCTTTCCGGTGCCGCAAGCGCAGATTTGGCTACTAAGATTACTGTTCTGACCAATACCTACGCAACCGTTACCGACGCAGCATATGCACCTGTTGTTACCGGTGCTTCCATTCGCGTAAATTCTGACCCGACCAAGCAAAACATTTGCTACAATGTAACCGCTCCGTCTGCACAACCGCTCGGTTGGAACATGATTGAATATGGTTCCATTATTACCAGAGCGCAAGACGTTTCGGGCGAATTTACAATCGATACACCGAATGTTGTAACCCCGAGCAAATCAGCAAGTTCTTTGCCCGCAGAAGGCAAATGGACTTCCAAATTGCTGAACATCTCCAATTCTTTTGGCGATAGCAATGTGGATTTGTGTGCTGTTAAGATTGCTGCTCGTGCTTTCGTTAAGTACATCACACCGGATGGCTATCTTGCTGTAATTTACAGCTCAAACGATGTTGCAGCCGTTGAGAATGCAAACGGTGGCGTTAACGACGGTGTATGTGTTCGTAGCGTATACGGTATTGCAAAAACGATATTCAACAAGCTGCAATCGACAAAAGACCAAGCTGTTGACCCTGCTATCGTTTATGAAGGCACCGGAATTACTGAAACCACAGTATTGGGTGACGCTGAGGCTACCTTTGAAAATGTCTTGAAGTTCCTCGAAGCAAACAAAGACCGCCTTGCAGCGCTCGCGCAATAATCAGCAAAGGTAGAGAGGTGATTTATCGTGAAAAAGAAATACACTACACCTTGGCTGAGTGAGAATGAATGTCTTTTAAGTGCGAATCTACCTATTGCTACGGACGAAGCCTCCGCTGTACCCGGCACAGGCTGGGGCGACGACTTGAATCCGGATTATGTAGAAAAGTGGTAATAATTCATTAATGCTTATGCCCGACGGAGTATTTTTTCCATAGCTTCTGTTACTCTGTCGGGCGTTTTTTATCGGTGATGTTAGAATTATCTGCCGATACCATATCATGTTTGGGAGGAAAAATTGTGGCAAAACAATCTAAATTTTTACGCTTTGTAACAAGTATTGTTACCGTGGCACTGCTTTTAACCTGTATTTCAGTGCCTTCTTCTGTAAGCGCGGCCGCATACAGCGGTGGTAGCGGTACAAGAAAGGACCCCTACTTAATTAAAACTGCCGATGACCTATACAATATGCGCAACAACTTATCTGCATATTTCAAACTGGCGGCAACCATTGATATGAGTGGTTACAAAACCACCAGCAAATTCTTTAAGAATGGTTTTGTTCCTATCGGTGACGATTCTACAAAGCCCTTCACCGGCTCCTTTACATGTGATCTCGGTTCGGACGGTCTTCCGTTATATGCCATCCTGAATCTGAGCGTTTACAATGCAAAAGGTGAACTTTACAACCATGACTTCTATGGTACCCATTGGCACGGTAAACAATACCCCGGTTATCCGGATGCCGAAAACTCGGATGCGCCCTACTACTATCAAACCGCATTGTTCGGTAACACCAAGGGTGCAAAACTGACCAACATTTATGTTTTGAACGCATCGGTTTATTCCTCCGTTGTTGGTATGGGTTCCGGTGTTTATCTGAACGGTTCTCCCGACGACTATGTTTCCTACTCGAAATTTATGGAAGAACAATGTACCGCCATTCTGGTCGCCAGAGCGGATAAATCGTATATTACCCATTGTGCGGTAACCGGTTCTGTTAAGGGCAAAACCTCCTATCATGCCGGTTTGGTTGGTCAAGCCAAAGGTGTTAACATTACCAACAGCTATGCAGATGTCACCATCGATACCGGCGGTGCTTATTCGGTTGGTACTCTGGCTGGCAAACTCCAAGAAGGTTCTAAGGTTACGAACAGCTTTGCTGTTGGCACCATGAACGTTCCGATGGATGGCTATGGCAGATACCACTTCACTCATGGTACAGCAGGTACCTTTATCGGCGCTTTGCTTGCTTCTAATGTAAGCGACTGCTACTCCTCCGTGAAGGTAAATAACAAATCTGACGCTGTTAGCTTCTGTTCTAACACAACCAACTCCACTGTAAGCAACTGCTTCTCTTATGATACCTTCGGTTCTTCTATTAACCAATCGGCTGTATATCTTGTAGGTACACATAAGAACTGCTATGTTTCCAATGCAACCAGTGGTAAAAACGAGAAATTCACAGCCGCTACGCCTGCCGACATTTCTAAATATTTCGTTGCGCAGGATGGTTGGGCAGCCGGAGATACCTATCCGGTTCTGAAAGCAACCAATGTTGTTACCGATGCCGGCATCTATGTTCCCGGTGCTGAAAGAGAAGGTAACAAGACTTCGACAAATAATACGACAGCAGGCGATAACGCCGCAAACGCAAATACAGACACCACCACCGACGCAACCGAAGGCGATAACACCGCCGAAGATGTCGTTGTCGAGGGTGAGGGCGACGCCGCTCAGCAGGGAACACAGGTTGTCGAAACCGTCGGTGAAGCTTCCGACAAGCTCGACACCATTCAGATTGTTCTGATTGTATTGCTTATCATTATGATTGTCAGCATTGCTGCAATGTCGGTTCTCATGGTATACACCACCCTGCGCACCAAAAAAGCCGCGCAAGGCGAGGCCGAGGTTGAAGTAGAAGACGATGATATTATATATTCAAACAGTGAAGGAGAGGTAACGGATGAAGAATAATAAAACCTATGCTTTCGGTAGAATTTTAGCCACAGTTCTTGCCGTTGTATTAACCTTCTCGGTTGTGCTTTGTGCCGGTGTCGGCGCCTCTGCCGAAGAAATTTCCGCCGAAGCACAAAATGTACTTACTTTACTTGAAAAGCTGCCTTCGAACCCGGAGGCAGCCACCCTGGAAAACAAAGACGACATTGTTGCCGCTAAGGTTGCTTTTGATGCTTTAACGGTTGACCAGCAACTGGAAATTCCGGTAGAAAAATTAACCCTGTTAAACCAAAACATGGCAACACTTACCCCCTTGCTTTTAGGTGATTTGGTTTCCAAGGTAAAAGAACTGCCGAAGCTCTCAAAAATCACGGATAAGGATAAAGATGATGTTGTAGCACTTTACAATGCATATACCGCAATGGACAATTCCGCGAAAGAAGCCTTTTCCGCAGACCTGAAAGAGCAACTTTTGAAAGCAGTAAACAAAGTCTCGCCTGACACCTTGAAAGACGAAGACAAGGAACTGCTCGGAACTTCTGAGGATGAAAAAAAGGAAACCGACGAAAAGAAAGAAGAAAGCAAAAAGAAGGTTGATTTCCAAACGGTATGGCAATATGTGCTGATTGCATTTGCTTTGTTAGTTGTTTTATGTGCTTTCGTTGCAATGGTTATATTGCTGATTAAAATCGTTAGGATGGGAAGATAAAAAATGGAAAAAAGTCCGCTGATTAGTTTAAAAACAAAACGGAAGATTCAGCGCAATTTGCCGTTGTTTTTTCTGGCTTTGCCTGCTCTTGCGTATGTAATCTGCTTTAACTACCTTCCAATGTTCGGTGTAGTTCTTGCCTTTAAAGATTACAGTTACAGAGACGGTATTCTGGGTAGTGATTGGGTTGGATTCAAGTATTTTGAATATTTCTTTAAGTCCAACGATGCTGCTGTGGTTCTGCGTAACTCTTTGCTTTATCATCTGGTTATTTTTGCTACAAAAACCGTTGTTTGCGTTATTGTTGCTTTGCTTTTATACCGCATTGAAAACAAAAAATGCTTGAAGCTCTATCAATCGACCATTATTTTACCCAACTTCATTTCCTGGGTATTGGTTGCTTATATCGCATTCCTTTTGCTCAGCAATACGCAAGGTATTTTCAACCAGCTCTTAACCTCTTGGGGTATGCCGGCGATTGATTGGTACTCAGAACCCAAATATTGGCCCTTCATTCTGGTTATCTTTAACCTTTGGAAGGTCGTCGGTATGGATTGTATCATCTATTATGCCACCCTTTGCGGTATTGACCCCAGCCTCTTTGAGGCGGCCGAAATGGACGGCGCATCGAGGTTTAAGCAAACCATTCACATTGCTTTGCCCGCGCTGGTTCCGGTTGTTTGCATTATGTCCATTATGGCAATGGGCAGCCTTATGAGCACCGACTTCGGTCTGTTCTTCCAGGTGCCGAAAAACTCCGGTGCCCTCTATTCGGCAACCGATGTAATTTCCACCTATACTTTCAGAGGTTTGAAAGCCGGTAACATGAGTCAAACTGCTGCGGTTGGTTTATTCCAATCGGTTGTTGGTACGATTATGACCTTGGTTACCAATGGTATCATTCGTAAAGTCAGCCCTGACAATGCGATGTTCTAGAAAGGAGCTGATTTGATATGAAAAAGTTTTCACGCCGTAGACCGAGCATTTGGTACGCACACCTTTTCTTCGCCATTTACATGGCTTTGTGTATCGTGCCCTTCCTTATGCTGGTTATCGTATCCTTTACCGATGAGGCAGCGATTTTAAACAATGGTTTTGCTTTGATTCCGGAAAAATGGTCATTGGAAGCTTATAAAGCGATATTCCGTGACCCCGGAACTATGGTGCAGTCCTACTGGATTACGGCAGTCACCTCTATTGGTGGTTCAATATTTTCCATTGTTGTAATGGCCATGTTGGGTTACGCTATTTCGAGAAAACATTTCGTTTTAAGAAAGCCCATCTCCATTATGTTGATTATCACCATGCTGTTCAGCGGTGGTTTGATTCCCACCTACATTATTCAAACCCAATGGTTTGGTCTGATTGATAATATTTGGTGCTTCTTCCTCAACAGTACCGTAGCGGCTTATACGGTTTTCATTTTCCGTACCTTCTTTGCTACTTTGCCGGCCGCTTTGTACGAGTCAGCCGAGTTAGACGGCGCTTCGGAAATGCAGATTTTGGTTAAAATCGTTGTTCCGCTGAGTACCGCGGTTATCGCAACCTATACCTTTATGCAGTTGGTTGGCCGTTGGAACAACTTTGAAATTTGCTTGTACTATATTACCAATCCGAAACTCTACACCCTGCAATATTTGTTGCAGAATATTTTGAACGAGGCCGCATTCTTGGCCGAATTGAAATCAACAATGGGTGTAGCCGGCGTTCTGATGCCAAGTGAAACGCTGAAATATGCAATGTGCGTTGTGGCCAGCTTGCCGATGTTGATTGTATTCCCCTATTTCCAGAGATATTTTGCAAAAGGCGTTACCATTGGTTCGGTAAAAGGTTAATCGACCAACGCCGAAAGTAAAAATTATAAAAACAAATCTATGTTTTGAAAGGAAGATAATTATGAAAAGAGCAATGTCCCTTGTATTGTTACTTGCCATGTTGCTTTGCGTTTTTGCCGGCTGCGGTTCTAACAAAGACACCGGTGAAGCTACCCTTTATTGGGCACTTCCGGCTGCTAAGCAAAGCGATGCAGACGAGGTTTGGGCAGAAGTTAATAAGTTGTTGGAAGAAAAACTTCCCGATACAAAACTTGAATTTATTCTCGACCCCGCTTATGAATCCAAATGGTCTTTGTGGATGGCCGGAAATACCCAGATTGACCTGGTTAACGCAGGCCAAATCGCTGATTTCCAGACCGAAATCTCAAAAGACTCCTATCTGCCGCTTAACGATTTGATTGACGAGTACGCACCGACAATCAAAAAAGAAATGGAAAAGTATGAGTATCAGTATGCTACCGGTATGGTAAACGGTGAACTCTACGCCATTCCGCATATTCAGATGTACATTAACGACACATTGATTTTGAGCGTACCGAAGAGCCTCTATTCCTATATTGATGTTAAGGCTTTGGTTGCCGAAGCCCACGCAAACAATTATGCTACCGATAATCTCTATCAGATTATTGATAACTATTTGAAGGCTGCTACTGCATCCGGATTAACAAATTCGTCATCTGCTGCAAAATATATTGACATTCAAGCTTTGTTCAGTATCGCAAAGAGGGGTTACGCTTTTATTGATGCTAACCTTGCCTACAAAGCAATGGAAGATGAAATCAAGATTGTTAATTTCTACGAAACCGATGAATTCAAGACCTTTGTTAAATGGGCACGCAAATGGTTTGAAGCCGGCTATATTTCCAAAGACGTTATAACCGGCGAAAAAGGTATCGGTGCTCGTGCCGCTTTGGCAACCGCCAATGTCTGGGATATGATGACCGCGGATGAAAATCATGTTGTCTACTATGAAGGTATTACCGAAAACTATGCTGCTTATCACATTTCCTTGCAGAGCGAAGAGCAGAAATACCTCACCCATAACACGATAGGTTCTCTCTATACCTACACCGCAATTCCTTACACCTCTAAATATCCCGAACGCGCAATGCGTCTCCTCGAATTGATTCATACAGAGGAAGGTGCAGATATTCTGAATACCATCTGCTTCGGTATTGAAGGCAAACATTACGAGAAAAAATCCGAAACAGAAATCAAAGCGTTCGAGTATGAAATTCAAGGTAGCAGTGCAAACAGCTACGGTATTCCAAGCTGGGAAGTTAGTTCGCATATCGGCCCGATGTATGTCATTTCACCCTACACCGCCGAAGGCAAAGCTCGTGCTATAAAATACTACGATGAGATTCAGCCCAACTATTACAAAACACCGGTTTACGGCTTGTCCTTTGACCCCGAACCGGTTGAAAACGAAATCACTCAGCTCAAAAGCGTACAAACCGAGTATGAACTCCAAATCATTTCGGGCGCTACTGCGGATTGGGAAACAAAATTAGCCGAGGCATCCAAAAAATTAGATGCTGCCGGCATTGATAAGGTAATCAAAGAATATCAAAAACAAATTAATGATTACGTTAAAGCAAAAAAATAGGTGTTGAAAAATAATTAAACAGGTGAATCGCTCTCGGTTAAAACCGAAAATGATTTGCAAAAACGATACTTGCTATTTTTGAATTTCGGGGCAACAGCGGCTTAGCGGTTGCTGTTGCCCATTTTAAACCGTAACCAATTTTCTAAACACCTATCCACAGGAATTATCCGAAAGGGGCTGAACCATGAAAAACACAATATGGCTTAAAAGAACCCTTGCCGTAGTTGTTTCTGCAATTATCCTGCTTTCTTCATTATCAGCAACCATATTTGCCGCAACCACGCCGGCAAATTTTGTGCTTTCTAGTGCTGCATATGACGAAACGAGAAAGACATATGTAAACCAAAGCAGTTTCAAAAGCGGCGATATTGCCTACATGAAAATCACAACAACTTCGATTTCCAATTTGGGTGCTTTGGCCTTCACGCTGTCTTTTGACACTTCTGCTTTTACTTTCATTAAAAATAAATCCAGCTGTTTAATCGATACAGCCGATTCCGAATTACAATATCATTTGAATGAAGGAACAGGAAAATTAAAGGTTGTGTATGATGCTGGAAAATACAATGTAAGTACGACAACAAGCGGAACCATTTTCTATGTGGCATTCCAGGTCAACAAAATTAATGCGAATGCAAATTATAATTTCGTGCTTACAATCGATGATTTGTACGATAATACCACGAAAATGAATGATATCCCCTGCAATACCACGGCTTCGGTAACAATTACTGCCGCGGCTGAGGGAATTCCCGCTACAACTTTGGCGCTTTTCCAAAAACTGGAAACCATCGTGTATCCTGACTCTAAGGAAGATATCGATGCAGGTTTAAGTGCTTATAATTTGTTGACTTCCAGCCAACGTGAATATTTAAAGCAAAATCATCCCCAAGAATACGAATGGGTTTCCACGGCGACTTATCGCTATAACCGTGCGGCAGAGCAAGCCAGCCAGGCGCTGTTGCAACAAGAAATTGAAGAATATAAAGCTGCGCATGCAAGAGTTCTTGGATTAACAACCGAAACGGTAACACTTGCGGACAAAACCGATGTAAATACTGCAAAATTGGCGGCTGACGGTCTTTCGTCCTTAGCGCAAGCTCATCTTGCCGGCGAAATTAAGTTAGTAAATAATTTAAAAGCTCGCGTTGATGAACTTGCTGAAATAGATGAAGAAGTAACAACCTTTTTGAGCAGTTCCAATTATCAGAAGGTTGCTGACCGTTCCATTTTAAATGACGATTTGGCATTTGAATATAATCTTTACGATACAGAATTATCTGTTGCTCTCTTAGACTACGGTATCCTTTCCGAGGGCGCAAAAGAGATTTTAAAGACCGAATATGAATGGCTTTTGGAACTCAGAGCGGCGATTGACAAATACATCGCCAAGGATGAGGATGCTATCGCGTTGGCAGCAAAAGTTGTTGAGTTTGTTAAAACCTATCAGTATGCATTCGACCTCAATGATGCAAATGTTGAAATTTCTGACAAAGGCGCAATCAAAATGGTTTTGGAAGCTTACGAGGCTTTGACCGACGAAGCTTTAAAAACAGAACTTGCTTCCTACGCGGATAATTTCGATTCCTTGCTGGAACTCATTGATGAATTGGAAGCAGAGCAGGGGGAAATAGAAATTCCCGACCCCGAAATCATTACCGAAACGGTTACCGAAACGGTTACCAAAACCGTAACAAAAATCAAAACGGTTACCAATTCTCTCAAACAAATCATCAATAGCGGAACACCGCTCAGCAATACCATTCTGTTCCTTTTCCTGATTTTATCCTTGGATATTATCATTTTGATTATGGTGTATATTTTACAGCACTATTATAAGAAGAAACAGCAGGCTATGGCCATGGTTTCTTCAATTCCAGAGGAGGTATATTAATGAAGCGTCGTAACATTAGAAAAATCATGCTTTCATCAGTGGTTTTTGTTTTGATTGCAGCTATGGCGTTACCTTTTTTTGGTCGCGCCGAAAATGTTGTAATTGAAAGCGAAACCAATCCGACTTTGACTCTGGAAAACATTCACAATCCGTTTGACGATGAACTACCTGCCGGATGGCCGCAGGTTTCCGGTAATTTAACCCAGGAAAATGGCAAGTACACCGTTTCGGGTGACGGCTACAACTGCTGGGGCGCAAACGACAGCGTATCCTTCGCTTATAAGAGAGTAAATTTCAATTACGGTAAAGAAGGAAAACTAACTTTGGAAACCCAGTTGGATAATTGGAGCGGCGTTGAAGGAAACTCTGCCGGCGGTATGATGCTTCGTTCCAGCTTGGACCCGAACGCGGCATGTATTTTCTTGCAGATTCGTCCTGCACAGATTCTGTACACCTACCGTTCCGCAACAGGATACCGTACCAATTATGATGATGTACTGTTTGCCGGTCAATACCCCGTTAAATTCAAAATGGTATTAACCAAATCAAAGGTGCAATGTTATTATCAGACACCTGCGGATTCAGATTTTGTTGCTCTTGGTGAAGCCGTTCCGTTTGGTTTTAACGGCTCGGTATATGTTGGTCTCGCTTGTTACTCTATGGAACAAGGTGTGCAGAGAACTGCCTCTTATACAGGCTTCTCCTACCTTGTTGAGGCTCCCGAAGGTACCCAGGCTCCCGAAGGCGGCGAAGACGGCACTTCAAGTGAAGAAAATGAGGAACTCATTTTACCGGACGACATGAATCTCCCGGCGGATGTTTTGCTTCGCGAAACCTTCACCGACAATTCTATGACCGAAGGCAAATCGAGCGTTGTCAACCCCATTTGGGAAACAAATAACGTTAATGAGCCGGACATTGTAACCAATGCCGAAAAAACCAACCGCTATTTGAACTTGCAAGAGGAAGATTTTTATTATCTGACCGGTGACGAAAAATGGACCGACTATGAAATGTCGGTTGACCTCACCTTCCCGGAAGGCGGATACATTGAAGGTGCCGAAAATGCGGTTGCTGTTCATGTGCGCTTGACATCGATTGCCCAATACGGTTATGCCAGCTATGTTGTTCGCTTTATCAACGGCAACACGGTTGAATTGGGATGGTTCCAGGGTGCATCTGAACCCTTGGCAACATCTGAGTCTTACAGAATTTTGCAAACCTTGAATTATGATTATAAAAACAAAGCCGATGTACCTCTGCATTTGACCATGCGCGCATTTGATAATCACATTACGGTTTATCTGCGCGAGGGTGATGCAACCGAGTCGGTTAAGCTCTTTGATTACGAAGACCTCGGTGAACGCACTATACAGGTCAAAACCGAAGGCCGTATAGCGATTGCAACTTGTAACGCTACCGTACATGTCGATAATATCAAAGTCGTGAAATTAGAAGACTTGTTGGGCGGCGATTACGATAATAGAATTCAAGGACTTTGGGATGAAGAGGTTCCGAAGTACATTCAGGAATTCATTGACTCTAAGTTTGCATATTAAGGAGGCAACATGATGAAGAAATCAATCAAACGAATCATGGCATTGACTTTGTCAGTGCTGATAGTTTTGCTGTCTCTGAACTTAACCGTGTTTGTTTCTGCCGGTAGTACAGTGAAAGACTACTTGGGTTCGCAATTCACACAAAAGGATACTTTTGAGTATCCTTCTGGAACCGACCTGTCCAGCGTCTGGGAAACTACTTTGTACAACGGACAAAACAACGATAAGGGCGCATCGACTGCCAATATTAAAACCAATCCTACCGTTGTAGCTGACCCGTTGGACAGCAACAACAAGGTTCTCAAAATGGGTACAGCGGTTGGTAAAAATCAAATGGGTACTGTTCTGTATAAAATGAAGAACAGCTTGGCTCCGTCTGGCCGTAGAATTAAATCTTTAAGCTTTAAGGTTTATAAAACCAATGCGAGCGATGCTTTTCAAATCATTTTATACAGTGGCAGAAATAAAACCGACGAAACGATGGAATTGTGTAACTCCATTGAGCTGGTTAACTATTACCATGTTTGGCTTCGCAATGGTTACGATACAGTCGTTCCGTTAGATACCAATACCGAGCTGCCTGACCTAACCATTGCCGCCCAAACCTGGACCAATGTAACCCTTGAATATATTTATACAAATGGTTCCATTACCGGTTACACCCTCACGGTAGGCGACAAGCATTTTTCCAAGAATGTAAGTACGTCAGGCTATGTACCATACAATTCCAACAGTATGAGTGACACCGGATTTTCTACCGGCTTCCTGTACGGTCTGACCGAAACCTATCTTGATGATGTTACCATTCGCTATGAGGTTTTGGATAGCGATGATGCTGCCGATGTTGCCGCAGATTTCCGTAACAACTTTGCTGCTGAGCTTGCTTTGACAACCTCTGCGGTTAACGCAGCGGATAAGGTTGATTTGGATGAAGCGCTGGCAGAATACAATGCGGCATCTTCTGAGGTGCAGGCGTTGCTGGCCAATGAAAAAGCAACCATTGACAGCTTGCTCAACAAAATCGAAGAAGACAGAATCGCAGGCGAAGTGAACGTTTATAAAGCAACCCATGCTACAATTTTGGCGAAAAACGAAGACACCATTCAAGCTTCGGATATGGATGCTTTAAACGCAGCTTACCTCGGTTTCTTGGATTTAACCGTTGCCACGCAAAACAGCAGCCAGTTAAGCGCTGACAAAGCCAATTTGGAGGCAATGCTCCAAAAATTAAAAGGCTCGGCAATCAGCAATCAAATCACGACCCAAACTGCGGGCGAGTTCTTTGATGACTTTGAGTATGAAAACGGTGTGATTCCGAGCGATATCTATGAAACGAAAGTAAACGATAGAGCAGAGTATCCGCTTGTAAACGATACCTCCTTAAAAGGTCATATCGTTGAAAGCCCGACCGATGCTTCCAACCACGTTTTGAAGCTGGATAAAGCATGTTCTGCCAACTGGCACTATTATGCTTTGAACAGTGACCTCTATCCCACCGATAGAAAAATTCAATCCGTTTCGTTTAAGTATTACGCAAATTCAACAAGAGAAAATGGCGGTATCAACCTGGTTGTTTATCAGGGTTTGTTGAGAGATTCCAACACAGCGTTGATTTCCTGTGCCTTGGCTAGTGGTAAAGCACCGGCAATTTATATTAACGGTGTTAGATACTTGCCGTTAAATGAACTCCCGACAATTACAGCTTCCCAGTGGAACGATGTGACCTTGGAGTATGTTTATGAAGGCACTAGCCTGGCTGGCATCACGCTGACCATCGACAATGGCACCACATCCGGTTCACACACCTATTCTTACCTCTCATTGAGAAATGAGTTGGGTAAGATGAAGGCGACCGGCTTTACCGCTGGTTTGTCCTTCCCGTGGGATGCCAATGCGTCATTGATTGATGATTTGCATTATACCTTTGCTCAAACAGCGGACGAAAGCGGTACTGCCGATGCAGCTGCCTTCAAACAAACCTATGCTTCTGTTTTGGCAAAAGACCCCGCGACAGTAACCGATGCCGACAAAACTGCCGTAAAAGAGGCCATTGTCGCATACGGCAACCTGTCCGGTGCGGCGCAGGCATGCCTCACCGCAGAGGCGGCTGCTTTAACGGAAATGGCTGAAAAACTGTTTGCATCTGAATATGCGGCACTTCAAGCTTTTATTCAAAAATACAAGGCATCTATTTTTGATAAAGATGTAGATGATTTTGTTATAGCTGACCTCACAGTTTTAAAAGAAGCCTATGATGCGCATGCCGCATTGGACGATATCAGCAGAAGCCTGGCCGGATATCCTTATAAATACCAAATCGATAGCGCTTTAAAATATGTAAGCGACAATCCGACACCGCGTGTTGACGGCGATTACAGTTCAAGCTTTTTCGATTTTGAGTATTTGCAGAATCCGTTGGTTCTGGATACTGCCGATGAAGGCCAGTTTATCAGCGGTGTAGTTAAAGACCCCTATCCGACCCAGGGCAATGAAGACAATAATGTTTTCAAGCTTGAATTTACAAAGGCGGACAGAAATACACAGGTCTTCTTCACGCTGAAAGATGAGTATTGGCCGAAAGAGCCGGCACAGGTTACATCGTATAGCTTTAAATTCTGTGTAGAAGATATTAAGAACTATACAAGGCCCTTGCTTTGCTATTCTTATATCGATGAAGACAATTACTATGCGGTTTATCCCAGACTGGGTACACCGTTGGCTATGTATTCTACCGGTGTAACCAATGGCCAGGAGTCCTACTCCTATATGAATACACCGGCAGTTATTCCGGCACAGGAATGGGGTACAATCACCTTTACCTTTACGGATGCCGCTTGCGCGATTGCTATGGATACCTCTGTCGCAAGCTACCGTGTAGAGCTTGATTACAAGGTAGGCTCGCGTATCGCCTTCGGCTTTAAACCGCAGTATGACCAAGCCGGTGTGCCGTTGTATATCGATGATATCGGCATTAACTATGAAAAGGGCACCTATGATGTTGATGAAACGATAGAGGATATCGTAACTTATTACGCCGGAAATACATTGCAAAAACCGGATGATACAGTACAGATTATCGGTGAAGGCTTAATCAACACCGTAGCTTCTGCCGAATTGTACACCGTTCCGAATCAAACGATAGACCCGGCAAACCCGCAGTATGTTTTTGAAACGAGCTTGACCTCTTCGTCTACCGATACCGGTGTAACGACACTGCCGACAACACCCACCTGGAATGCAACCGATGCGATTGCAGCTGAATTCGTACAAAGAGCAGAGGACTCTGTGAAATTCACGCTTCCCGCATCTTTGGACTTAGGCATTTATGCCGTTAAGTTAAAGGCAGCCGTTGCAGGCAAGGAAGACAAGATTCTTTACTTGAACAACCCCCATATCAAATACTATATGGGTGACGACGGTGACGATGCATCGCAAGGCGGTTCGATTCGTCTTATCGGTGAAAACCTGTATGTTGACGATGCGCATCCTGTAACCGTAGTGGCGAAATCCTTGGCCACAGGCGCTTACACCACACTGGCGGTGACCAAAACCTTTGAAGACGACAACTATGCTGTTGAGGCTGCGATTCCGGAAGATTTTGCAGCCGGCAAATATGAGGTTATGCTGCATAACGGTTATGGTGACAACACCTGTTGGTCTGAGCCGTTAGTATTCAGCGTAACCGAAAAGCAGGAAAGAGAAATCTGGGCTGCAAAAGGTTGGTTTGACGTTACACAGTACGGCGCAGACGGAACAGAAGGCGATTATGGCAATGATACGCCTGCGTTTATCAAGGCCATTGAAGCGGCATACCAGAACGGCGGCGGTACGGTTTATGTTCCGCGCGGCCATTACCATTTGGTTTCCACGCTGATTATTCCGCAGAATGTCAGCCTGATTGGTGAAAGTCAAGAAAACACCATGCTGTTCTGGACGGCGCGCCGTTGGCAGTACATGGATGCAAGAACCTTGATTTCTATTTCGGGTAACTGTGAGATTAAGAATCTCTACTTGTATGCTACGCGCTACAAGAATGTTGTTGAGTTGAATAAGTATACCGCGATGGACAATTATCCTTTCTCTCTCAAAAACAACCCGAACGTCCGTGACAATGTCTACCTTGAAAATCTGAGAATCAGAACCATTCCGTTTGCCGGATTTGTTACCAGCGGCGGTACTTGGGTTAAACCGATTTGGACCACAAACACCAGCGATGCGGTTGTTTCCGAAGTTGAAGCCATGGTAATCAAGGAATCGCAAAAAAATAAATTGGAATTCACGAATGCAAACGGTAAGAACTATCAGTTCTCGAACATCGACTATTATGTTGACGGTTCTACTACCTCGGTTCGTACAATTTATGTTGATGGTGATTATGTAAATATCAACCATTTCTCAGACGAATTCTTTGGTTTTGGCGGCGTTGCGCGTCAAATGATTATCGAAGACTGCTATCTGCAAAGAGGCTGTACCAATATAACCGGCGGTAATATGTACTATGCAAGAAACTTGCAAGAGGACAGATTTATTAACAACCGTGAGTTATATGTTATGGACTTGATTCCGCAGTATACGCACGATGCGATCCAGTTTATCGGTCAAAATGAAGATATCATGGGCGCTGGAAACACCGACCAGGTGACATACAAATTGCTTGGTTATACAAATACCTTTAAGCAAAATGCTCTGAAAAATCTGGAAATCTGGATTTATGACGGCCAAGGCTACGGTCAAGCGCGCCGGATTGTTTCCAGCGAAACCGATGGAACCTTCCGTGTTGATGAGCCCTTTACCATTACACCGAACCGCAATTCAAGGGTAATTATCTTTACCGCCCGTACGACCAATTTCTTTGTAAAGAACAAATTGATTGACGGTAGCTTCTTCGGACCTTACGGAACCAGTGTCAACACCGTTTGGGATGGCAACAGCTTCTCCTATACGAGCGGTCAGGGCTTCACAGCCTCTGCTTCTATTAACTGGTACGCATCGGTTCTGAACTCTGTTTATGATTGCCCCGTATTTATCATTGGTGAGGAACACAACAATTTGACGAATATCAGATACGATTGCTCTTACTCAGACAGAAACAAGGGTATCATGGGCTTCACAGTTAAGAGGAATGATTTTGATGCCTACTATATCTGGCTGAACTTTATCGGATATCCCGCTTTGTGTGATTTCATTATTGAAAACAATATTATTGCGGGTGCAGAGTATGGTATCTATTGTCAGACCAAACCAACCGATGTAAATATGGACGGTGTATATATCCGTAATAATGATATTTCCTGTATTGGTGAGGAGTATTCACCGGAATTGCTGAACAGAGGAAACAATAAGTACGGCTGGAAGGTTTGTATCGTTATTGATGAAAACTTTGTAAGCAATCTCCATGGTGACGTAAACCAGGATGGCAAGATTTCTCTGAAAGACAGCACATTGATTCGGTATTACTATATGGGATTGAGTGAACTGTCAGCAGCGCAACTGGTATTGGCAGATGTCAATGCAGATGACAAGGTTAATTTGAAGGATGCTACTCGTATTAAACAGCATTTGCTTGACCCGTCCATTCCGTTGGAGAATGTCAAGGATGATATATATTATCCGGGTGACTATTAAACTCCAAAGTTCATAATGAACTTACCTGTTAAAGGTTCACAAAAAAAACAGCCGAGGCTTACGCCTCGGCTGTTTTTGTATTTATAAAATACGCACATGGTAATGTTGCAGCCAATGGTTCAACTGTACGAAATAGGCAATGGTTTGCGGTGTGGTCATCAGCTGTCCGTACCAGGGCGTTTGCCGGTCGGTGCGCAACAGCTCCTCCAAACTCTCCTTTTTCGCAATTTGCAGCACAGGACTATTGGAATTCGAAATAACCTCCTCCAACATTTTAGATACCGTCTGTCGGTAGATGGGATGGTGGGTTTTCGGGTAGGGGCTCTTCTTTCGCCACAATACATCATCGGGTAAAAGGTCCCGAACCGCCTCTCGGAGTAGACCCTTCTCATATCCCTTATAATCCTTGTATTCCCAGGGAACTCGGTACAAATATTCTGCAATGCGGTAATCGCAGAAGGGAACACGCACCTCCAAACCGTTGTACATACTCATTCTGTCCTTGCGGTCAAGTAAGGTTTGCATAAACCAATCCAGATTCAGCCGCATCATTTCCTTCATACGCGACTCGGTTTCATTCAGGCCCTCGGCCTTGTGCGTATCCTGTATGGTGCGCTGATAACGCGCATTAACATATTCATGCGGGTCAATACGTTCCGCCAGCGCGTCGGTTAAAAAGCTGTAACGGTAATCGGTCGATTGCGCCCAGGGAAAACCGTAACGCATACGGATTTCTTTATCCCGATACCAGGGATAACCGCCGAAAATCTCGTCTGCACATTCGCCCGACAAAGCAACCGTGCAGTGCTTTTTGATTTCCTTGCAAAACAGCAGTAGGGAAGAGTCAACATCCACCATACCCGGCAAATCCCGTGCCTCTGTGGCAGCATACAACGCGTTTGCCACATCCTCTGAATCTAAAACCACCAAATGGTTCTCTACCTGTAAATATGCATTCATTTTTTGAATGTATTCAGCATCGGCATTTGGCTGGAACTTGCTTTTTTGAAAATACTTGTCATTGTCCCGGTAGTCCAATGAAAAGGTCATTAGTTTCTTGCCTTGGTTTCGCATATAGCGTGCAGCAACCGAGGAAATGATACTGGAATCCAACCCACCTGAAAGGAAGGTGCCAATCGGCACATCGGACACCAATTGCCGTTCGATGGCGTCGGTCACCAAACCACGCACCTTTTCTACCGTTTCGGGAAAACTATCGGTATGCGGCGTGTCGGTTAAGTGCCAGTATTTTTTTATTTTTAAACCGTCGCGGTCAAAATAACCGCAACAGGCCGGCGGCAGCTCGCAAATGTCTTTGAAAACGCCGTTTTCGGGTGTGCGTCCGGGGCCAATCAGCATAATTTCGGCAATTGCCTCGGTTTCAATTTCCGGCTGAATTTTTTTATGCTGCAAAAGGCTCTTGATTTCAGATGCAAAGAGAAAAGAACCCGATTTCAGCGCATAAAAGAAGGGTTTAACACCGATGCGGTCGCGTGCGACAAACAAGCGGTTTTCGGCCGCGTCGTAAACTGCAAAGGCAAAAATGCCGTTCAACCGGGTTACACAGTTGGCACCCCAAGCAACATAGGCTTTTAAGAGGACTTCGGTATCAGAATGCCCATCAAAAACAAAGCCCAAATCCAACAATTTTTCCCGAATTTCTTCCGTATTGTATAACTCACCGTTGTACACCAAAGCATATGCACGCTCTCCGGCGGCATATACCATGGGCTGTTTTCCTTTTTCCAAATCAATTACAGCCAGACGCCGATGACAAAGCGCGCAATGTTCGTTCAGATATATTCCGCTGTCATCCGGTCCGCGTCGGGACAAAACATCGGTCATGGCCCGGTAAATTTCCCGGTTGGCCGATAAGGACTCCTTAAAGTTGATTTCTCCCGCAATACCGCACATAACCACAAAACCCCAATTCTAATTCAGATTACTTTATTATATGCAAAACCGGAGAAAAAGTGCGGAAAATAAAAAAATACAGGAATTTATCAAAAGATAAATTCCTGTATTGGCGCGCTGAAAGGGACTCGAACCCCCGACCTACTGGTTCGTAGCCAGTCACTCTATCCAGCTGAGCTATCAGCGCATTTTTGTTACCATGATATAATAACACATTTAAATTATAAAATCAATACCCAATTCAAAAAAATTTACTTTCCCTTCATTTTTTATGGTTGCCTTTAAAGCCATTTTGCGGTACAATAAAAGCAATGCAAGATAAAGGGGTATGTACGTGTCTGTGACATCTGAATTTTTAGAATTAAGGAAACAACTTATCCGCAAGGATTTTGAACATATGAATGAAATGCAGTTTCAGGCGGTAACCACTACCGAAGGCCCCCTCTTGATTTTGGCCGGTGCGGGAAGCGGAAAAACAACCGTTTTGGTGAACCGGATTGCCTGTTTGATTCGCTACGGACGTGCCTATGCGGCAACCTCAACCCCCCTGCAAATCACCGAAGAAATGTTATCTGCCATGCGCGAAGCTCTGCAAACCGGTACAAGACCGGCCGGAATTCCCCTGGCCGAATTCGCACCGCATGCATGGGAGATTCTTGCCATTACCTTCACCAATAAGGCCGCCGGCGAGTTAAAAGAACGGATTGCGTCCAAGCTCGGTGATGCCGCGCAGGATGTATGGGCAGGCACCTTCCATTCGGTTTGCGCAAAAATTTTGCGCCGCTTTGGTGACCGGTTGGGATATTCCTCTAATTTTACAATATACGATACAGATGACCAAAAGCGTCTGCTCAAATCCATTTTTCATCAGGCAGACATTGATGAAAAAATGTTCCCGATTCGCAGTGTCTTGAATGAAATCAGCCGCGCGAAGGATGAGTTAATCGACCCGCCCACTTACGAGAAAAGCGTAGGCAGTGATTACCGAGCGAAAAAAATCGCACAACTTTATACACAATACCAAGCCCATCTGAAATCGGCCAATGCGATGGATTTTGATGATATTATTGTCAATGTGGTTCGATTGCTTCGGCAGGAGGATGAGGTCCGGAGCTTTTATCAAAACCGTTTTAAATATGTGATGGTGGACGAGTATCAGGATACCAATCATGCGCAATTTGAGTTGGTTCGCCTGTTGGCCGGCGGCCGCAACAACCTTTGTGTTGTCGGTGATGACGACCAGAGTATTTATAAATTCCGGGGTGCCACCATTGAAAATATTTTGGACTTTGAGGATAGTTTTGACAACGCAACGGTAATTCGCTTGGAACAAAACTACCGTTCTACCCAAAATATTTTGGATGCTGCCAATAGTGTTATTCAGAACAATACCGCCCGTAAAGGGAAAAACTTATGGACCGAAAACGGCGAGGGCGAAAAGTTGCGTGTACATACCGCCAACGATGAGCAGGCGGAGGCGCGCTTTGTTGTAGAAACCATTTTACGAAATGTAAAAGAGGGAAAAAAATTCTCCAACCATGCCGTTTTGTACCGTATGAATGCACAATCGCAAACCTTAGAAAATATTATGGCGCGTTCGGGTATTGCCTATCGCGTCATCGGTGGCCAAAGGTTCTTCGAGCGCAAGGAAATCAAGGATATTTTAGCCTATCTGTATGTCATAAACAATCCGAGTGATACGGTGCGCTTGCGCCGAATTATCAATGAGCCCAAACGTGGTATCGGGGAAACCTCGGTGCAGCATGCCACCCAGATTGCCGACGGACTGGAATTGCCCTTGTACGAGGTTTTTGCAAATGCGGCCGATTATCCGGCGCTGCAAAAATGTGCGGCAAAGCTTTCGGCCTTTTGCGAAATGATAGAAAATCTGCGCCAAAAATCGACCGAAATACCGCTTGCGCAAATGGTAGACGAAGTGCTGGAAAAAACCGGCTATTTAAATGCCTTGCGGTTGCAGGGGGATGAAGGGCTTGACCGTATTGAAAACGTTAAGGAACTGAAAACCAGCATGGCCCTTTATGAAGCAGAGCAGGAGGAGCCAACCCTTTCGGGATTTTTGGAGGAGGTTGCGCTGGTAACCGATATTGATTCCTATGATGCAGGCGAAGATGCGGTAACCATGATGACCATTCATTCGGCCAAAGGCTTGGAGTTTGATACGGTTTTTCTTGTCGGTATGGAGGAGGGCATTTTTCCCGGCAATCAATCAATTTATGCCGGAAATGCCGAAATTGAGGAGGAACGCCGACTGGCCTATGTCGGAATTACGCGGGCAAAGCGCCGCCTGTATATAACCAACACCTACACCCGTATGCTGTTTGGTTCGACCAACCGAAATCGGCCTTCCAGATTTTTAAATGAAATTCCGCAGCAGCTTTGCGAGTTGGATGCGCCGGCGCAGTCGGCTTCGGCCTTTGGTTTTGGCACAGCGCCGCAAAAACGGCCTGCCCACAGCGGTTTTTCCGGCACAATGCGCGGCTTTGCAGTGGATAATACCCGGCAAAAGGCCGATACTTTTACTGTGGGTGAACGGGTACGCCATAAAGCCTTTGGCGAGGGAAAGGTCTTATCTGCTGTACCGGTTGGAAACGACTGCTTGGTTGAAATTGCTTTTGATGATTTCGGAACAAAAAAACTCATGTCCAATTTTGCAAAATTAGAGCATTGTTAAGGAGGAGTGGCTTGTATGTATCCGTCTATGCTGGCGGCAAAAAGCAACGCGAAAAACTATTTAAAGGGAAACTTTGTATCGGCGGTTGCCGTTTCTCTGGTTTTTGTTTCGGTTGTTTGTCTTGTTTTCATGCTTCGTGCGCTTATTGAGTCACTCTTTAAAATCGGGGACACTTCCTTTGCACTCACAGTTGATATTCTACACCCGATAAAACTTCTTGGCCTTTTAACCCGCAGCGCGGTTACACTCGCCTCGTTTTGCACACTTATAGGGCCGGTATACCTCGGCGTTTTTCGTTGGTTCTGGTATCTTACAGCCGACCGGGTGCTACCGGTAGGGCAGGTTTTCTATTATTACAGCAAGGGCATTTATAAAAAGACGCTTGGTTTTATCCTGCACTTTTCTCTGCGTGTCTTGGTGAACAGTTTTCTGTTTTTCTCGCCGTATATCTTAACGGTCGCCCTTTCCTCTCCTCCCTTATACCGCTTGTTCGGCGGTACAGTACCGATTTTTATGGCATCTCTTGCTCATTTGACGACCTTGTTTTCCATTGTAGGAGCGGCTTTGGTTATTTGGTACTTGTTTCGTTTCTTTCTCATTGTGCCGATTTATTGCAATGATGATAGCATTACAATCAACGAGGCAGTTTTACTGGCACGCCACTTTTCTTACTACACAGCATCGGGATACTTTTCATTTTTGTGTAGCTTTTTGGGCTGGTTTTCCCTTTGCCTGTTCGCTGCCCCGATTGTGTATGTTTTGCCGTTTTTCTTCTCGGCAAACGCCATGTATTGCCGGTTTGCATTGAATTACGGCGTGGGAATCAACCAATTTCAAAAAAAATAAAAAAATTTTAAAAAAAGGCTTGCTTTTTGTATTCGGTTGTGGTATTATATCTTCTGTCCTCAAAGGAAACTTTGAGGGGAATATGCAGTCGGTGTTTATTGCGATGAGGGTCCACCCGTTCCCATACCGAACACGGAAGTTAAGCTCATCAGTGCCGAAGATACTTGGCGGGTGACTGCCCGGGAAAATAGGACTTCGCCGACATTTTTACAAGAACCATCCAATAGGGTGGTTCTTGACTTTTACGAATAAAACGCGCCAATTATGGGGGGGGTAGGGGCCGGAATGACAGCAAAAAAGAAATTTCATATCCATGAAAAGATAAAACAAAATTTGATTATCCTGCTGGGAATTATGATGACCGGCATGGCGGTTAGTGTGTTTCTTGTCCCGAATAAGGTTGTAAGCGGCGGCGTGTCCGGTATTTCGACCATACTGTATCATACATTACATATCCCGGTCGGTCTCTCTTTTGCCGTTATCAACCTGGTTTTGTTGGTGATTGCCTTTAAGTTTATCGGGAAAAGCTTTGTTATTAAATCGATTGTCGGCGCGGCCTTGCTCTCTTTGTTTGTACAACTGTTTTCTTATATGCCGCCCTTGACCAGAAATCCCTTTTTGGCAACTGTGTTTGGTGCATTTTTTTACGGATTGGGTATCGGCTTAGCCCTTGTGGAAGGTGCTTCTACCGGCGGAACTGATATTCTCGGCCGGCTGTTCCAACACTTTTTTCCGCAAATGAAAATCGGGAAGCTGCTTTTTGTCATTGATTCCATTGTGATTGTTTCTTCTTTTCTGGTTTTTAAAAATATAGATTTACTTCTGTTCGGCCTGATTGCACTCTTTCTTTCCACCTATGCTGTGGATTGGTTGATACATAAGCTGAATATATCCAAGCTGGCCTTTATTGTCAGTGAATGCGGAGAAAAAATTGCAGAATGCCTGGTGCATACATCGCATAGAGGGGTTACTCTAATTGATGCAACAGGTGCCTATACAATGGATGACAAAAAGGTCTTGGTTTGTGCGCTTAAAGAAAGCGAAGTGGTTGACTTTCAGCGTAAGATTCTTGAAATAGACGAAAGCGCATTTATTATTTTTTCGGAATCTCAGCAAATTGTCGGCAACGGCTTTCATGTGTATAAGTAACAAACTGTATGGTAGGGACACAAGGTAAAAACCTTGTGTCCCTTTTGTTTTATAGGGGATTGACTTATTTTTCAGTTTGTATTATAATTCCAATATGAGAATAATTCTCATATTGGAGGGAATATGGAACAACGCACATATATGACGCACCAGAAAAAGGAACTGCTCTCCTTTTTGCAGCAGAATGCCGACCGCCACTTTACGGTCGAGCAAATTGTAGAGGGAATGGGCGGCGGCAAGGCAGGGAAAAGCACGGTTTACCGGCAGATTGCCAAACTGGCCGCCGAGGGGGTTGTGCGCCGTTTTGAAACGCCGGACAGCACCTCTTTTGTTTACCAGTTTGCAGGTGAAACCAACAGCTGTGATTGTCATTTCCATTTAAAATGCATGAAATGCGGTCGCCTGATTCATATGGAGTGCGCACAGCTTTCGGCTGTGCAGCGGCATATTGCCGACGAGCACGATTTTTTGCTTGGCTCGCACCGTGCGGTCTTGTATGGCGAGTGTACTGATTGTGGGGAAAAGGAGTAGTAGAATGAAAAAATATATCGCCGGTATATTGGTACTGCTTTTGCTCTTGGGCGGTTGCACCGCAAAGCCGGCAGAACCGACCGAGGACAAATTACAGGTTGTTGTGACCATTTTTCCGTCCTATGATTTCGTACGGCAAATTGCAGGAGATAGGGTAGAACTGAAAATGCTTTTACCGCCCGGTAATGAAAGCCATGGCTACGAGCCGACCCTTTCCAACCTTTCGGCCATGCAGAAAAGTGATTTGTTGCTTTATGCCGGAGATGATTCGGATGATTGGGTGCAATCGCTGGATGCTTCGGTGTATGCAGAAACCGAAATGCTGGCTTTGAACCATATGGTAACACGAAAAGTGAGCGATGGTGCTGAGCATTTATGGACCTCTGTTCGTAACGCCATGCAGATGGTGCAGGGCATTTGTGATGCGCTTGTACGGCTGGACCCGGACAATGCCGCGTTTTATCAAAAAAATACAGAGGACTATCTGCTCGAATTAAAACGATTGGATGCGGCCTTTGCCGATACGGTTGCGAAAGCTCCGCTGGACACATTAGTGTTTGCTGAGCGTTTTCCGTTTGTGTGTTTTGCAGAGGATTACGGCCTGCAATGGCACGCCGCTTTTGACCACTGTTCTTCTGACTTTGAACCGAAAATCGATGTGATTCACGATTTGATTGCCCTTGTGCAAGATAATAACCTACCAACGGTGTTTTATATCGAGTTTTCCAATCTGTCGGTGGCCGATACCATTTGCGCCGCCACCGGCTGTGAAAAAGCGCTGTTCCATTCCTGCCACAATGTAACCGAGGAAGAATTTTTAAATGGAGAAACCTATCTTTCGCTTATGGAAAAGAATGTAACAGCACTTAGAAAGGCGTTGAATTATGCTGCTTGAATGTAAAAACCTTGCGCTTTCCTATGAAGGAGAGCCGGTTGTAGAGAATATTAACTTCACCTTAAACGCAGGGGACTACATTTGCGTTGTCGGAGAGAACGGAACCGGAAAAAGCACCTTGTTGAAAGGAATTCTCGGTCTGCTTCCTTGTGCACAGGGCACGGTGCGGCTTGCTGATTTGTCGGTGAAGCAAATTGGGTATTTACCGCAGCAAACACTCTTGCAGAACAATTTTCCGGCCAGCGTAACAGAGGTGGTGCTCTCCGGCTTTGTTGCCAAGTGCGGATTTTGCTCCTTTTACAGCAAGGCGCAAAAGAAAATCGCATTAGAGAATATGCGTTTGCTGGGAATAGAAACCCTGCAAAAGGCTTGTTACCGCGAGCTTTCGGGCGGACAGCGGCAACGGGTTTTGCTGGCGCGTGCGCTCTGCTCGGCCGAGAAGCTGTTGCTTTTAGATGAGCCGGTCGCTGGGTTAGACCCTTTAATCACAGCCGATTTTTACGCCTGCATTGAGCAAATTAACAAGGAACGCAACATGACAGTGCTCATGGTTTCACATGATATAGAAAATGCCATGAAATATGCCACCCATATTTTGCATTTAAAAAAAGAACAGCTTTTCTTCGGTACAACAGCGGACTACGCCAAAACCGAGTTTTATAAAGCCTTTATAGGAGGTTGCAAATGACACTGCATGAAATGTTAACCGACCCCTTTATTTTGCGCATCCTCCTGCGTGCCGCCATTGTGGGAGTTTTGGTGTCACTCTGTGCGGCCCTGCTGGGTGTAAATATGGTGCTCAAACGCTATTCCATGATTGGTGACGGACTTTCTCACATCGGCTTTTGCGCGGTTGCTTTTTCGTCCTTGATTGGCATGGCTGATTTTTCATTGGAAATCTCGGTGCCGCTGGTGGTATTGGCCGCGGTTGTGTTATTGCGTATGAGTGAAAACAGTAAAATTAAGGGCGATTCGGCCATTGCGTTGCTTTCCACCGGTGCGGTTGCTTTGGGTTATATTTTCTATAATTTTGATAACAAAAGTGCCGCCGATGTTTGCAATAGTCTTTTCGGTTCGGCTTCGGTCATCACCATTACCGATAAGGATATGGTGTTGAGTGTTGCGCTGTCGGTACTGGTACTCGGTTTGTTTGTTTTGTTTTACAACAAGATTTTTGCACTCTCTTTTGATGAGAATTTTTGCACGGCGGCAGGAGAAAAAACGCGGATGTATAAATTGGTGTTGGCCCTGCTGACCGGCATCACCGTCGTAGTCGGTATGAAAATGATGGGTGCGATTTTAATTTCGGCACTGGTGGTCTTCCCGGCGGTGACAGCAATGCGCGTTTGCAAAACCTTCCGCGGCGTTGTCATTTGTGCCGGTGCAATTTCGGTGTGCTGCTTTGCCGTAGGGTTTTATGCCGCCTGTCGATTGTCTTTGCAAATCGGTCCCACGGTTGTGTTGGCCAATGTGCTGGCTCTGGCCGTTTTTTCGCTTACCGCGCCGCTTATGTCACATCGACGCAGATAAAGCACCAGAAAAGAAAATACTGCCTTTTAACGGATGCCTTTGTGCATCCGTTTTTGCTTTCACCGAAAAATAAAAGAGAGCTGTATTATGCGTACATAATACGGCTCTCCAATATATCGGTTGTTTTTATAGCATAGTTTTCTTACTCTCATCACTTGTCTTTCTCACACCTGTGAAAAAATTGGAAAGAAGCGCTTGACAGGGGATTTCCATAATGCCGCCGTAAACCTCCGGCTTATGGTTATAGGGCAAAACCGAGAGGTCGGTCAGCGAGCCGAAGGAACCGGCTTTGCTGTCATAGGCACCAAAATAAATGCGGCGGATTCGGGCATTGATAATGGCACCTGCACACATCGGGCAGGGCTCCAATGTTACATACAAATCACAATCATCCAATCGCCAACGGCCCAGCGCCCGGCAGGCATTTTGAATTGCCTCAACCTCGGCGTGGGAGAGGGCATTTTTGTCCTGTTCGCGCCGGTTTTGCCCTACGGCGATGATTTGTTTGTCCTTTACAATCACAGCGCCAACCGGTACCTCGCCACGTTCGCCGGCTTCCTTGGCCAGCTGAATCGCCTCTAACATATACATATTATCCATATCAATACAACCCAAACTGCACCAGCAGAATCTCAATGCCGATGAGTACATAATAAAAAATCATACAGGGCGCTTTGCAAATGCGTAAGGTGTGTTTTTTGGTCTCTTGGCATTCAAATTGCATCGTAGTATGCGATTGGGTAAATAAGAGCAGACCGGCAATCCCAATACACAAGAGCAGAACGAAATACAACAAGGTGATGATATTGATGGCGGTAGGGCCGAGATTTTGGGTCAGCATATCCAAAGCATAGGACATAAAATTATTGAAGAAATGCAGGAAAACAGCAGGGTAGAGAGAACCGGTGTAGGCGGTCATATAGCCGAGATACAGGCCAAGCAAAAATGCAAAGGGAATCTGCACCAAATTGCCGTGCATGAGGCTGAAAACAATGGAGGAAATCCAAATGGCAGCCCCATTTCCAAAATGCTTTTTGACCACACCGAAGAGTACACCGCGTATGGCAAATTCTTCGACCAATGCCGGGAAGAAAGCCCCGCTCAAAAAGATAAGCAATGTGCCGAAAAAGCCGGAGGGCAGGTCAAGCTCCTGCGCCACCGGTGTCACACCGAAGGAAGAAAAGAAAGAGGCAAAAACGCCGTTTCCGAGGTTGGCCAACGCACAGACGCCGCAACCCATCATAACCAGTGGTACAGCGGTTTTTAAAGGTGGACGCTTAGAAGGGAAGATTTCTTTGAGCCGGTCGCCCGTAAATATAGGCAGCAGCAAAGGCGGAAGAACGAGCACAATAGAAGAAAATAAGATTTGTAAAATCTGCGTCGTACCGGCGTCAGCCAGTATGTTTGTTTTACCGAATAGTAGAAAAGCAAGGGCAACGCCCAGATTCAGAACGAAAACCAAGAATGAAGAAATCAGCATCATGCCGCCAATCGAGTTGCCGACACGAACACCCTCTCTTTTGTTTTGCAATTCCTGCCAGTAGGCTTCATAATCACTGTTTTGAAACATAAGCGCACTCCCTTACATAACCATTATACTGCAAAGAAGAAGAAATATCAACTAATCCAACTCTTTTTTGCCGGTGTACAATTCATAATAACGGCCTTTTTGCTTTAATAAATCATCGTGGCTGCCGCGCTCAATAATTTCTCCGTTCTCCAAAACCATGATGGCATTGGCATTGCGTACGGTGGAAAGTCGGTGCGCAATCACAAAGGTGGTACGGTCCTTCATTAAGCGGTCCATACCGTGCTCAATATGCCGTTCGGTTCGCGTATCCACCGAGCTGGTGGCCTCATCGAGCACCAATATCGGCGCATGGCTGATAGCGGCACGCGCAATGTTCAGCAGCTGTCGCTGTCCCTGCGAGAGGTTGGTGCCATCACCGGTCAATACAGTATCATAACCCTGTGCCAACCGCCGGATAAAGCTGTGCGCGCTGGCGGTTTTGGCTGCTTCGATGACCTCCTCGTCGGTCGCATCGGGACGGCCGTAACGAATGTTCTCCATTACCGTTCCGGTAAACAGGTGGGTATCCTGCAAAACCATCGCGATATTTTTGCGTAGGACATCGCGCCGGATATCCCGAATAGAAACGCCGTCAATGGTGATTTCACCGTCGTTAATGTCATAAAAACGGTTTAATAAATTGGTGATGGTGGTTTTACCTGCACCGGTTGAACCGACAAAGGCAATTTTCTGTCCCGGCTTGGCATAAAGGGAAATGTTTCTCAAAATGGTTTTGTCGGGGTTGTAACCAAAGGTTACATTTTTAAACTCTACATAGCCGCGCATATCCGGCATATCCTTCGCGTCTGCGGCATCAGCTTCCTCCGGTGGGGTATCCATGATTTTGAATACACGCTCTGCGCCGGCCAGGGCGGAGAACACGGTAGACATCTGCATCGACAGTTCGTTGATGGGTCGGGCAAACTGACGGGAAAAGTTAACAAAAATGGAAAGACCGCCGACATCAAACCGTCCCAGCGCACATAAAACGCCGCCGATACCGGCGGTAAGCGCATAGCATACTTGACTGATGTTGCCCATAATCGGTCCCATAATGCCGCTGAAAAATTGCGCATACATCTGTTTGTCGCGTAAGTCTTCATTTAGTCGGGAAAACTCATCAACACAGGTTTCCTCATGATTGAACACTTTAACGACCTTTTGTCCCGAAACGGTTTCCTCAATATAGCCGTTTACCGCACCCAGGGCGGCCTGCTGTGCAACATAGTATTTGCGGCTCTTTTTGGCAATTAAAGCGCCGCCTTTTGCGAAGATAGGCAAAAAAGCAATTGTAATCAGTGTGAGCCAGGGATTGATATACAGCATAATTGCCAGGGTGCCAATCAGAGTAACCGAACCCGAAATCACGCTGACCAGCGAGGAGTCCAGCATGGTACCGATGTTGTCGACATCGTTGGTAAATCGGCTCATGATTTCGCCGGTGGTTTCATTATCAAAAAAGCGCACAGGCAGGCTTTGCACCTTCTTAAATAGGTCATTTCGTATGGCCTCAATGGCGTTTTGGGAAACGCCCAACATAAGGCGATGCTGTATATAGGTGGAAAATACAGCGGTCAGATATATCGCCCCCATACCAAGTAAGGCAAATACCAAGTAGGATAATTTTTCTGCGACAGAGCCGCTGTCATATGCGATTTTGTTGATGATTGGGCGCAAAAGGTAGGAACCGGCCAGATTGGCCCCGGTGCTCAGCAGCATCAAAAGCAGAACGAAACACATTCGCAGCTTATATTTGCTTACATAGGCAAATAGGCGAGCAATGGTTTTTTTGGTGTCTTTGGGTTTACCACCTGCCATACCCTGGCGACCGCCCATGCCGCGTTTTGGCCCCGGTGCCGGCATAGCCCTGCCGCCTTTTTGAGGTTCGCTTTCTCGGTTGTACTGCATTTTTAAGATTTCTAAGGAACGGCCGGCCATTACTGCTTCGCCTCCTTTTCTATCTGGGATTCGTAAATTTCCTTGTAATCTGCGTTGTTTTCGAGTAGTTCGGCGTGGGTTCCGATACCGGTGATTCTTCCATCATTCATCACAATGATTTTATCCGAATCCACTACCGAGCCGATACGCTGGGCAATAATGATTTTTGTAACATCTTTCAGGGTGGTTTTAAAGGAACGGCGAATCAAAGCCTCGGTGGCGGTGTCAACCGCGCTGGTGCTGTCATCTAAAATCAAAACCTTCGGTTTTTTCAGTAAAGCGCGCGCAATACAAAGGCGTTGCTTCTGTCCACCCGAAACATTCGAGCCGCCCTGGCCGAGCTGTGTTTCATATCCATCTTTAAAACTGCGTACAAAACCGTCAGCAGCAGCGGCTTCGGCGGCGGCACGCATTTCCTCGTCGGAAGCATTTTCATCGCCCCAACGTAGATTGTCTGCAATGCTTCCCGAAAACAGGACATTCTTTTGCAGAACTACACTGACGGCATCACGTAGCGTTTTGAGTTTGTAATCCTTGACATTTACACCGCCGATACGCACCTCGCCGCTATCGACATCATACAGCCGGGGCAGCAGGGAAACCAGGGTGGTTTTTCCGCATCCGGTCGTGCCGATGATGCCTACGGTTTCAGCCGAGCGAATCGAAAAGTTAATGTCTTCTAAAACATCGTTTTCGCCGTCGCTTTGGTATTTGAAATTTACATTTTCAAATACCACCGACCCGTCTGCTACCGGAATATCGGTATGCACATGGGTGTCTGTGATGTCCTCTTTTTCATTCAAAACTTCTTTTATGCGCTTGGCCGATGCCATGGCGCGGGAGCTCATCATGAAGAGCATAGTGACAAACATCAAGGACATTAAAATCTGCGTAATGTAATTTACAAAGGAAATCAAATCGCCCGGCAGCATACCGGCAATAACAATTTGCCGTCCGCCGAACCAAATAACAGCAATGGTGGTTAAATTCATGAAAAGCATCATCAAAGGTTGCATGAAAATCATAATCTGCATCGCACGCATACCGGCCGTTTTGAGGTCGCGGTTGGCCTGACCGAATTTTCGGTTTTCAAAATCCTCGCGAACAAAGGATTTTACCACGCGTATATTGGTAATGCTTTCTTGAATGTTGGCATTTACACGGTCAATGCTCTTTTGCATTTGGTTGAAACGGGGAAAGGCAATACGAATCAGAATGGCCTGTGTGCCTAAAATCACAGGCATTGCAACCGCCAAAACAATTGAAAGACGGGGATTGATAATGACCGCCATAATAACGGCACCAATCAACATTCCCGGTACACGCAGGCACATTCGAAGCAGCATGTTAACAAAATTTTGCAGTTGCGTAATGTCGTTGGTTAAACGGGTGACAAGCGAGCCGGTGCTGAATTTATCGAGGTTGGAAAAGGAAAACTTTTGTACCTTTTTATAAACATCCTTGCGCACATCGGCCGCAAAGTTCACCGAGGCTTTTGCACCGAAATAGGCACCGCCGACACCGCCGGCCAGCATGATGAGTGCACAGAGAATCATCAGACCGCAAACGGCAAGAACATAACCGACATTTTTGTCGGCAATGCCGTTGTTAATAATATCACCAAAGAGTTTGGGCATAAAAATTTCACCCAGCACCTCTACAATCATGCACAATGGGCCGCAAATAAAATATTTACGGTACGGCCGTACATAGGGCATCCATTTTTTCAAAAGAATCACTCCTGTTTTTGCTTTTGTAAATTGTATTCTGCCACGCGGGATAAAAGACGCATCAGTTCTTTGGAATCCGCTTCGCCTAAAAAATCAACCAAATGCTCTATATCGTTTTGGCGGCAACGGTCCATCTTCATTACAATGCCCGCGCCTTTTATCGTAATAGCGACAAATACACTTCGCCGGTCATTTTCATCGGTCTGCTTACGGACATAACCCAACGCTTCCAACCGGTTGACCTGTTGGGTAATAGATGAGCGTGTAACGCCAAAAGCGTCGCTGAGCTGTGAAATGGTTGGATTTATTTTGCTGTTGTGCTTTAAATAAATTAAAATCCCGATTTCGTTAGAATGCAGTTCGCCGATTGACGGCGGCTTAATTCGGGTGTTTTGCAGTTTGTTTAAGCAGCTTAACAGTTCCGCGGCAATTGTGCGCATAGATTTCCCTCCAAATAGTTAATTAAATTGCTTAACTATTTTAGCATATTTCACGCAGAAAATGTTACCAAATTATAAACAATAATAAAAAAGCTGGATTGCCGGTTTTGTGACAATACAGCTGGCTTTTATTGCAAATGGGAAAGGGGGGATAGGTCTAATCCGTCACAGGCGGAAAAGAAGGGCAAGAGGGCGCGGAGCATTGTGTCCACACCGCCTGGCGCGTTGCTTTCTACGTTAAAGGGCATAATCGGGTCATGTACGCTCATGCGCAACAAGAAAAAGCCCTCAGCAGTGGATACGCGGACACCCTCGTAGTTGTCATCGGCAATTTTCCATTCCGGATTTTGCCCGGCAAATTGTGTTAAGGCCTGTAAGACTTTTTGTCCGTAGCCTTTAAAATCCGCTTCTGTAATCGCAAAACGGATTTCCTTTTCCTCGGCAGGGGTTTGCAGGCTATCGGTCAAGCTATCTAAGGTTTTGCCGGCGGCACGCAGAGCGGCCAGGCGAATGATAATTTTTGTTACCAGATAGGCACCGTCGTCCAGAAAATAATTTTCTTTCAAAGCGGCATGGCCGCTGGTTTCAATGGCAAGCGGTGCGTTTTCCCCCTCTGCGCAAAGCCGCTGTGCCTCGTCGATTACGTTTTTATAACCGCGCTTAAAACGGTGATGGCGACCGCCTAAGGCGGTAATAAAGGCTTTCAGTCCGTCGCTGGTTACGCTGTCGGTTACAATCGTACTGCCCGGCTCATTTTCCAGCACAATAGCGGCGGCCAATGCAATCAATCGGTTGCGGTTAATCGAAGAGCCGGTTTGGTCAACACAGGCGGCACGGTCCACATCGGTATCAAAAATCACACCGAAATCCGCCCGAGAGGCTTTTACGGCATTGGAAATACTGGCCATCGCAGCGGCATTTTCGGGATTCGGTATATGGTTGGGGAACATCCCGTCCGGCTCTAAAAATACGCTTCCGGAGGTGTCAGCACCCAGCGGTTGCAAAACCTTTTCGGCATAAAATCCACCGGCGCCGTTGCCTGCATCTACCACGATGTGAAAGCCGGCCAACGGCTGTTCGTTCTCCTGCTTTTGCAAGCCGCGGCAGATGATTTGCCGTAAATGGGCGCAGTATGTATCCATAAAGGCCAGCGGTTCGGCAACCGGCTCGGCTGCCGGGACAAATGCGTTTTGCTCCGCCAAGTCCAATATGGTGTCCAGCGTTGTGCTGTTTAATCCGCCGGAGGGCAAAAAGAATTTCAACCCGTTTCGGTCGGACGGGTGATGGCTGGCCGTAATTTGTACCGCCGCCGACATATCGGCCAGCACGGTGGTCATAAACATGGCAGGTGTAGAGGAGAGACCGCAGTCAAAAGCGGAAATCCCCTTGCTGTGCAGGGCCGCAATGACCTGCTTTTTAATGCGTTCGGCGCTGATACGGCAATCGTGCCCTACGGCTACCCGCAAGGCACCGTTTGTCTGTTGTTTAATATAATCTGCAAAACCGCAGACGATGCGAAAAACCGCCGCATCGGTCAAGGTGATGTCACGACCGGATACCGTACTGGCTACACCGCGAATATCGGTTCCGCTTTTTAATGCTCTTAATTCGCTCATAATGGCTCCTATCCGAAAATAAGTTTGGCGGCAAATGCGCCAATTAAAATTAACCCCAGGCAAATGGCCGTCCATGCAAGCACATACCAAAACAACTCCCAGGGCTTGATTCTCTTGGTTTTCTTTGCCTTTTCCATTTGCATAAAACTGTCCTCCGATTCATTGATAGTATCAATGAAAGTATGGACAGCAAATCTATATTTTATTTACAAAAGGCGTTTTTTTATATCCAACAATCTGTCCTGCTAATAAAATGGTATAAGGAGAATAGCAGAATGGAGTTCGTTTATGATAGTGAAATTTATCGATAAAAAAATGAAAATTGTATTGAATGAGAAAGAAATGCGGCAAAATCCGCTTTGCATAAAAATTTTAGATGCCTCTCCGGCTGAGGCGCGAATCGCACTGTTGCAAATTTTTAAAATTGCCTGCAAGCGGGTGGGGGTTTGTGCACCAACCAACCATTTGTATGTTGAGGTTTATCCGGAACCCGGCGGAAAATGCACGATATTTTATGCGCCGGAACAAAAATTACCCGGCGGGCAGCTGGTGTTGGTCTTTTCTCGTATGGGTGATGTGTTGGACTTTATCGCCAACTTAAAACAAGAGAAATACAATGCCGTTTCGGCTGCATTATATACCGGAAAACAAATTTATTTATGTCTGGACGCTTATGACAGCGAGTTGCTCACCGTAGGCAAGGAATACGCCACGCCGATGTTTAACCGGCGCAAAATTGCCAATTTGTTGGAACAAAGTGAGCTTCTGTGGGAACAGGTGCCGTTAGTGGAAATCAGTCAATATTTATAATCGCTTTGGCTGCTTCTTCAAGGTCAGGCATTTTGAAAAGGGCACTGCCCACAACCAGCACCGTGGCGCCGGCATCAACGGCCAGCTTGGCGGTTTCCATATTGATACCGCCGTCAATCTCCAACTCTACCGAAAGTCCCTGCCGCTGAATCTCTGCCGAAAGTTTTTGCAGTTTTTCCAGCGCGTTCGGCATAAATTCTTGACCGCCGAAACCGGGCTCTACCGACATAACCAGTACCATATCGCATAGCGGCAAGAATTCGTAAATGGCCTCGGGCTCGGTTTTCGGTTTGATGGTCAGACAGGATTTACAGCCCAGTGTGCGAATTTTTTGTAAGGTTTCGGCCACGGGTGAGCCGGCCTCATAGTGAAAGCCCAGCCAGTCGGCAACCTTGGCAAAATCCTCTATGTAGCGGTGCGGCCGGTCAATCATCAAATGCACATCCAGCGGAAGGCAGGTGTGCTTTTTTATCGAACGGATGACCGGAACGCCGAAGGAAATGTTCGGCACAAAAATACCGTCCATAACATCCATATGCAACATCTGTGTTCCGGCATTTTCCAATTGTTTTATGGCTTTTTTCAGTTCTAAATAATCCGCGCCCAATATACTGGGTGAAAGCTTTGCCATACCCTCAACTCCTGCGATATCTTTCTGCTTTTAAGTGTAACCGATATTTGTAAAAAAAGCAACCGGATTTTGACAAATGTCTTGTTTTTTTATGGGTAGTATATTATAATAAAAAAAATTGAGTAGGACGGACAAAACAATATTGCCGCCCTGCAAAAAATGCGGAAGTGATTGTAATGAATTTAGAATCCATTTGTGTGCATGGCGGCTGGAAACCGAAAAACGGCGAAGCCCGAGCCCTGCCGATTTGCCAAAGTACTACCTTTAAGTATGAAGATGCCGAAAATATGGCTGACCTTTTCGACTTTAACGCGGCAGGCCATTTTTATACCCGTTTGAGCAACCCGACACTGGAAGCGGTAGAGCAAACCATTGCCGATTTGGAGGGCGGGGTAGGCGCAATGCTGACCTCCTCGGGGCAAGCGGCGACCTCTATGGCCATTTTGAATGTCTGTAAAAGCGGCGACCATGTGATTTCCTCCAATTCCATTTACGGCGGCACCTTCAATCTGTTCAACGTTACTTTGCGCAAGCTGGGGATTGAATTTGATTTTATTTCCTGTGACGCGACCGATGCCGAGGTCGAAGCCTTGATTCGCCCTAATACCAAGGTAATTTTCGGTGAAAGTTTGGCCAATCCGGCACTTACGGTTTTTGATATTGAACGCTTTGCGAAGATAGCCCATAAGCATGGGATTCTTTTGATGGTTGACAATACTTTTCCGACGCCTTATAACTGCCAGCCCTTTAAATGGGGTGCTGATGTAATTGTACATTCCACCTCTAAATATTTAGACGGCCATGCGGTATCGCTCGGCGGTGTCATTGTAGATTCCGGTAACTTTGATTTTCAGGCCAGTGAACGCTTTAAGGATTTCTGTGCGCCGGACGATTCTTATCATGGTTTGCAATATGTTCAGCATTTCGGTAAGTCGGCCTTTATTGCCAAGGCCAGAGCGCAGATGATGCGCGATTTCGGCACGCAGATGTCGCCGAACAATGCGTTTTTGCTGAATCTGGGCATCCAAACCCTGCATCTGCGTATGCAGCGGCATTGTGAAAACGCCTTGCAGGTTGCAAAATTCTTGCAAAACCACCCCAAGGTAGAATGGGTGCGTTTCCCCGGCTTGAAGGACAATCCTTATTACGATTTGGCGAAAAAATATATGCCCAAGGGCACCAGCGGCGTCATTTCCTTTGGGATTCGCGGCGGCCGTGCCGCGGCGGCAAAATTCATGGAAAACACCGAGCTGGCCGCAATGGTCATCCATGTGGCTGATGCCAAAACCTGCGTTCTGCATCCTGCCAGCACGACCCACCGCCAATTGAGTGACCAACAGTTGCAGGATTGCGGCATTACCCCCAATCTTATCCGTATGTCGGTCGGTATTGAAAATGCCGATGATATTATCGCCGATATAGAAAAAGCCCTTTCGGTTTGCAACGGTTAAAAAAGAAAAACAGTGACCGACGCTTTGTGCAAAGCGTCGGTCTTTTTTTGTTACAAATTGCAATAAAATTCGGCAAATTGTAACAAAGTTTTTATTTGACGGAGCAACCAAACAGGTATAAAATAAAGACATACAGTTATACTACGCAGGGGGGCGGTTTTTATGGAGCATATCAAAGGGAAAAGATGGTTTGGTCTTTGCTTTTTGTTCATTGTTACCGTGGGAATCGTCGGTTTTTCGGCTTGGCATTGTTTTTTTACCGCTCCACCGCGAATTTTGTTGAACGGTGTCGAGGAAGAAACGCTGATTTTGGGCAATGCCTATATGGATAAGGGCGCTGTCGTAATGTCGGGTGCCGAAAGGTTGGATAAAGCACTTGAAATCATCGGTAGTGTAGACACCGGGCGCAGAGGTACCTACACGATTGAATATCGCCTACAATACCACGGCCAAACAATTTCGGCACAGCGCCGGGTTAAAGTGGTCGATGGTACACCGCCGACAATGCAGCTCAATGGTGCTGACAGGATTACGGTTTCCTTAAAATCTATGTATCATGACCCCGGCGTAACCGTTTCCGACAATTTGGACGGGGATTTGTCTGACCGGGTGACCGTGACCGAAACGGCTACGGCAGAGAATATGTATACGCTGTTGTATTCGGTTTCGGATAACGACGGAAATACGACACAGCTGACACGCGAGTTGATTGTCAAGGATGTAGTCAAACCGGTCATTACCGTCAACGGCGAAAGTAAAATGGCTATAATAGAACAGGATAAATATTATGATAGCGGTGCAACCGCCCGAGATGATGTAGATGGCAACCTGTCTGCCAAAATCACGGTATCGGGTGGGGTAGACACTTCCAGACTCGGTACCCACACAATAACCTATACTGTACAAGACAGCAGTGGTAATACTGCAACGGCACAGCGGACGGTCACGGTCATTTCCAAGTCCGCGGCGCAGGCCAACAAGATTTTTCTGACCTTTGATGATGGACCGAGCACCTCTGTGACGACTCGCATATTGGATATTTTAAAGAAAAATAATGTGAAAGCAACTTTCTTTATTTTGGATTACGGTGTGGCAAAAAAGCCGCTGATACAGCGAATGCTGAATGAAGGGCACACCATCGGTATTCACGGTTACAGCCATGATTTCGCAAAGATTTATGCGTCAGATGCCGCATTTATGGATAACATTAATCGGCTGAATGATAAACTTGCAAGCGATTTTGGACATAGAACCAACTTAATTCGTTTTCCGGGCGGCAGTTCTAACACAGTGAGCCGAAAATACGCCAAAGGGATTATGACACGGCTTTCAAAATTGGTTTCAGACAGTGGATATATCTATTACGATTGGAATATCAGTAGCAACGATGCAGTCAAAGGGATGTCATCAAAACAGACCATATATTCAAGCGTAACCGAAAATTTGCGTTACAGCCGAAACAACATTGTTTTAATGCACGATACCGCGGCAAAAACGACAACGGCCGACGCGCTGCAAGATATTATCAATTACGGAAAAAACCATGCGTATGTTTTTGAAGCTTTAACCGATGCTATTCCGCCTTATCATCACCGCATTCAAAACTAAATTCATATTCAAAAAACCGGTATCCATAGATACCGGTTTTTTGAATAATTATAAACGATGCTTACAGGCATAGTGAAGTGCCGGATAGTCGGTAAGGTCGGGACTTTGCATAAGTAAGGTCTTGGCTTCGGCGGCTGTGGTGCGCAGTGTTTCCATATCGGCACAGAGATTGGCCAAACGAAACAGCGGCAGACCGTGCTGGCGTGTGCCTAAAAAGTCGCCCGGACCGCGCAGCTTTAAGTCCTCATCTGAAATTTTAAAGCCGTCGGACACGGTGCGCATAATCTCCAAACGCTTGACCGTTTCGGGTGCAGTAGCATCCGAAACCAGTATACAGGTTGATTTTTGTGTGCCGCGGCCGATTCGGCCGCGAAGCTGATGCAGTTGCGCCAGCCCGAAGCGCTCGGCATTTTCAATGACCATGACAGAGGCATTGGGCACATCGATACCGATTTCAATTACGGTAGTCGCAATCAGCAAATCGGTTTCGCCCTTTAAAAAGCGGCGCATGGCGGCATCTTTATCCTTGGATTTCATTTTGCCGTGTAAAATATCCACCGTAAAATCCGAAAAGACACTGTTTTTCAGCTCTGCATAATAGGATTCGGCAGAAATCAGCTGTTCAGAAGCACCGTCCTCCACCAGGGGACAGACAATATAGGCCTGTTGCCCTGCAACCAGGTGTTTTTTAATAAAATGATAAATGCGTTGGTGATAGCTCGAATTTACGACATAGGTTTCAATCGGTTGGCGACCCTTGGGTAGTGCACCAATGACGCTGATGTCCAAATCGCCGTAGAGAATTAACCCCAGCGTGCGCGGAATCGGTGTCGCGGAAAGCACCAGCGTGTGCGGGCGGTTGCCTTTGCTTGAAAGTGCAGCCCGTTGGGCAACACCGAAACGATGTTGTTCATCGGTTACCACCAGACCCAGTTTGCAAAAGGCAACATCCTCCTGTATCATGGCATGGGTGCCAATCAACAGGTCGGTATCGCTCGAAAGAAGTGCCTGCTTTATTTTGTTTTTTTCGCTTTTTTTGGTTGCACCGGTCAATAAGGAAATGCGAATGCCGGAGCCGCTAAAAAAGCGGCAGAAGGTATCGTAATGCTGTTCGGCCAAAATCTCGGTCGGTGCCATTACAGCCGCTTGGTATCCGTTTCGTACCAAGGCGTATATCAGCGCGGCACAGACTGCGGTTTTACCGCTGCCTACATCCCCTTGTATTAAACGGTGTAGCCGCTTACCGGATTGCATATCCTGTAAGCATTCCTGAATAACGGTTTGCTGTGCATCGGTCAAGGTGAAGGGGAGAAGTGCCGCAAAATCCGCGGAATAGTCTGCGGTGACTTTGATGGCCGTGGTTTGTTCAGTGTCGGCACTTTGCATCATAAGTGCCAGTTGAAATAAAAACAACTCGTCGAAGACCAGGCGCTTTCGCGCCTGATTTAATGCGGTGCAGTCGGCAGGGCGGTGAATATCTCGCATTGCCGTTTGCAGGTCACAAAGCTCGTGCTTTTTTCTTAAAAAGTCGGGCAAAAATTCATCTATCGGATAGGCGGCGAGAGCCGTCTGCACAATACCGGCAATGGTTTTCGAGGTCAATCCGCGCGTCGCAGGATATACCGGCAAAAATCCGGTAAAATCACCGGCATAAATTTCAGGGGAGGACATTTCCCGACCGACAAAATTCCCGTCTGCACGCCCATAGAAAAGGTATTCCGTATCCGGTTTTAAGGCATTTGCGGTATATTTTGCATTGAAAAGCGTGACAGCCATATCGCTTGTGCCATCGGTCACAGTGAATTTAAAAAGGGTAAGATTTTTGCGAATATAGTACTCCCGTACCGGCGAACAGAGCCGCGCTTTAATTGCACAGGGTGTGTCAAAGGGCGCTTCGCTGATGCACAGCGGCGCAGACAAATCAATATAGGTGCGGGGGAAATAATGCAAAAGAGCGTTAAGGTCCGGCACGCCCAGCTGCCGAAACAGCTGGGCGCGCTTCTCGCCAACGCCCTTTACATATTGTATATCTGTATTGTTAATCATAAAATTATTCAACCGAAATGATGAAATAATATACCGGCTGACCGCCGTTGACCAAAGAAATTTCAATATCGGCACTCACTTTGGCCTGTACGGCAGCTTGGATTTCCTGTGCCTGCTCATCGGTTACATCTTCACCGTAAATCAAGGTGATAAAAGCGGTGGATTTTCCGGTAAGGCTCTTGGTCAGTTTGGTTACGGCATGTTTAAGATCTTTATCCGTAAAGGTGATTTTGCCGTTTGCCAACGCCAAAAGGTCGCCCTCTTTGATTTCTTTGCCGTCAAAATTAGAGTTGCGCGCGGCAAAGGTGACTTGACCGGTTTGTACTTTGGCATAAGCGTCTTGCATGGCAATCGCGTTTTCATCCGGTGAGAGGTCGGGGTCAAAGGCCAGCATGGCCGAAATACCCTGCGGTATGGTGCGGGTCGGCAATACGATTACGGTGCGAGAACTTAACGGAATCGCCTGCTCGGCCGCCATAATGATATTTTTGTTGTTCGGCAGAACAAATACGGTTTTTGCCGGTGTAGCCTCCACAGCACGCAGGATGTCATTTGTGCTGGGGTTCATGGTTTGGCCGCCGCTGACAACGTTGTCAACACAAAGGTCTTTAAAAAGGGCTTCCAATCCTTCTCCTGCACAGACCGCAACAAAACCGTAGTCATTTTCCGGCTCTACGCTTTCAATTTCAGCCGCAGCCTTAGGCTTTGGCTTTTTCGTGCCACCGTCGGAATTGTGTTTCGCGCGCTCATGCTGGTCGCGCATATTTTCGATTTTCATATTGATGAGCTGACCGAAGGTCAAGCCCTTTTCGATTGCTTTGCCCGGATGGTCGGTGTGTACATGTACTTTAATGATTTCCTCATCATCTACAACAACCACACAGTCACCGATGGTTTCGAGATAGGCACGCAACACCTTGGGGTCGCTTTCATCCGCACGCTTTACAATAAATTCGGTGCAATAGGTAAAGGTGATTTCCTCATCCATTTCGGCGGCCGCATTGCGGTTTTCCGCTACGGTAGGTGCCGCCTCGCCTTCTGCGGTTGCAGAGGCAATAACCTCACCGGTTTTGAAAACAGAATACATACCTTCCAGAATGACAACGAAACCGGCACCGCCGGCATCGACTACGCCTGCTTTTTTCAATACGGGTAAAAGCTCAGGGGTAGTGGCCAACGCGGCCTTTGCACCCTCTAAAATAGCTTCAAAAACGCCCAAGGCATCTTTATCGTCATCCAGCGCCTTCTGTGCATATTCCGAGGCAATTCGGGCAACGGTCAGAATGGTGCCCTCGGTCGGTTTCATAACGGCCTTGTAAGCGGCGTCAACACCGGCCTTCATTGCATCGCATAAACCCTGCGCATCTACTTCTGATTTACCGGTCAATCCCTTGGCAAAACCGCGGAACAAAAGAGACAAAATAACGCCGGAATTTCCGCGCGCGCCCCGAAGTAAGGCCGAAGCGTTGGCAGAGGCAATTTGGGCTGCCGTTTGGTTTGCAAGGGAAATGATTTCCTTTGCAGCGTTGTTGATGGTCATACTCATGTTGGTGCCGGTGTCCCCGTCAGGAACAGGGAACACGTTCAGTTCATCAATGCGTTGGCGCTGATTGGTGATATTATTAGCACCGGATATAATTGCGTCACGCAACAAATTTCCATTAAACAAAGTCTACAACTCCTGTCACTGTTGGCTTTCGCTGATTATTCTTTAATACCGGCGACCTTAACAATTACCTTATCCACAGTAATGCCGGTGGCCTCGAAAACAGTATATTTGATTTTATTGATAATGCTTTTGGCTATGGCGTTGATGTTCATCCCGTAAACCACCATAATGCGCAACTCAACGATGATGTGGTCAATATCACCGCGCACCTCAATACCACTATCCACAGCCTCTTTGCGGCTGAAAATATGCAAAAGTTTTTGTTTTTTGCTTGGAACCATGCCTGCCACACCATAGCAGGAGCTCACGGCTTTGCCGATAATTTTTGCAAAATACTCGTTGCTGACATTAATCTGACCCAGTCGGTTTACATAAGCTATCATTCAAAATTCCTCCTAAATCCTATTTATTTAAATGTGGCATTTTCTATATTATAAAAAACATCACTGATTGTAGTGTAAGGCGCAGTGTCGAAATCTGAGGCATAAATACAGATACCGCTTCTAAAACAAACCGGTATTACCGGCATAGAGGCGTTGAAAATCGTTACCACATCAAAAATCGAAGTCTGTTGGTTTTTGTATTCGGCAATGGCCTGTGATAAATTTTTTGATACCGGTTCGGTGGAAACGGGAGCGCTTTGGGTTAAATCGGCGCTCGTAACGCCGAAAGCAATGGAACCGCCCGGCGTGGCAAATGACGAAATATCCATATTCTGTGCAATTTGCACTTCGGATAAAAAGAGTTGAAAATTGCCGGCGGCCAGTCGCTCGGTAAATTGCGCAAAGGGGACAACCTCAACACGCAAGGCGATACCAACTTTTTTCAACTGGGTTTTCAGTTGTTCAGCCACGGCAACACGCGCTGTATCAGAAGAAGGGCAGAGAAGGGAAAAGGAGAGCCGTTTACCCGACTTGTTTACAAAATACCCCTCTGCATCTTTACTATTATAACCTGTTTCTTCCAAATTGGCAAGAACAACATCAATATTTTCTTCATCTTCTATGTATTGATATCCTTCGGCCGCTTTCCATTGTGGGTGAAAAGGGCTTTTTGCAATCACAGCATCGGAGTGAAAGGCGGTATTGACGAGTGCTGTGCGATTCAAAGCGGCGGATAATGTGCATCGAATCTGTGCATCTGCCAGTAAAGCATTGGTTTGGTTCATACCGATATAGACCAATTTGTTTAATGCAACCGAGTAGCTTTTGCCGTTCAGTTTTGGAATGGTATCGTCTGATAAGTCGGAATAATAGTAGTCAATCGCACCAACCTCCAAAAAATGGTTGGCGGCCACGTTGTCCGGCGCATCGGCCAGTGAGATATTTTGAATGTTAACTTTTCCGTTGTGATAATCGGCGTTGGCCGTTAGTTTCTCTTGGCCATATTGATAAATGTAGCGTCCGCAACCAACCGGCGGCATTAAAATATTATCGGCATTTTTAATTGTGTCGCTCTTGGCCTGTATAATCGGAAAATCGAGAAAATGAACAAAATTGATGTCGGGCGCACTCAGTGAAAAGCGAAGCGTTTTGCTGCTTTCGGCCGAGCAAATTACCGATGCGAAAGCGTCTTTATATTGCGGCAGATTCTTTGCCAGTGCAAAGGAATAGAGCACATCGTCGGCAGACAATGTCGCACCGTTGGAGAATTTTGCAGCTTTTAAGGTTACCGTAACTTCGGATGCGGTGGATTTCACTTCGTCCGCCAAACAGTTTTGTACGGTAAAGTTTTCATCCAGTTTAATCAGCGGGTCGTAGAGTAAATCGCAAAGCTCTTGGTTGTACTTGGTGCCGCAGGTATAGGGATTTAGCGTATCGGCCTGACAGTATAATAGTGTAATATCCCGCACATTGATTTTGGTTTCAGTGTGGGAGTTGTTATCCTTCGGTTGGGTTTCATCGCCCTGTTGCTTGCAACTGCAACAAAGGAAAAGTATGCAAAAAACCATTAGAAGAGAAAGCAATTTTTTATGCATCGCGGTTTCGCTCCTTGGCATAAATATATTCGGCAGAATGGCATCGCCCGTCCCTTTTATCTATATCAAAAATACAGCCGCTGACGGCCGCAGGCCCGACAGCGCTTTGAAAGCGAGTGGGGCGCATGGTGGTAAACCGTTCTACAATAATTTCCGGAGCAACCCCTAATACAGAGTGAACAGTACCGCACATACCCAGGTCGGTAATATAACCGGTTCCCTGGGGTAGTACCTGTGCGTCTGCCGTGGCTACATGGGTGTGCGTGCCGAATATGGCCGAAATCTGTCCGTCCAGATAAAAACCCATGGCGCGTTTTTCACTGGTTGCTTCGGCGTGTAGGTCAACCAAAATGATATCAGCACCTTGTTTTTTCGCTTTGGCAATACAATCATCTACCATAGCAAAAGGGGAGGTGAAGGCATCGGTATAAACCGCACCGGCGAGGTTAATTACACCCACACGGCAATAGCCGAAATCCAAAACGCAAATCCCATGCCCGGGTGCGCTTGCAGGATAATTGGCCGGGCGCAATAAGCGTTCGTTTTCCTCCAACATCGGGTAGATTTCCTGGCGGCGTAGGGTGTGGTTTCCGCCGGTAATCACATCCACACCGCTGTCAAATAAGTGTGCAGCGCTGTGGGGCAAAATTCCGTTCCCTTCGGCGGAATTTTCGCCGTTGGCAATCACCATATCTATATTATACTGTTTTTTCATTTCGGGCAGTAATGTACGGACTGCAAGGCAACCCGCATTTCCGTAAACATCACCCAAACATAAAATTTTCAAATATATCACCAAGATAATAATACACCACCACACGCCAAATATCAACCGCAATTTAAAATATAGGTTGACAAATCTTTCCCGCAAGGTTAAAATAATAACCGTGGTTTGACTTTTAAATCGTAAAAAATCCACTAAATAAAAAAAGAAAAATTTTCGGGGTGTGGCGCAGTTGGTAGCGCGCGACATTTGGGAGCAAGTGGCTGATTTTTGGCCCTATCCTCGTAAACCCGCATAAACACTGGGCTTTTCACACTTTTAAATGGTCAAAAAATCATTTTGACCAACTATTTGACCACTTATGGAAAAGGTCACTTTTGACCACTTATTTTACATATTTCGAGGTGTAGCTCACCTGGTAGAGCGCTAGATTTGGGTTCTAGAGGCACGGAGTTCGAGTCTCCGCACTTCGACCACGAAAATGACCGAAAATGAAGGTTTATCCTCCACTTTCGGTCATTTTTGTTGCTATTTTTAGAGTTTTGCCTCCACTTTCACGAAAACCGGAGAATTTTGACCAACTATCTGACCACTTATTTTCGCCCTAAAATCGCTCGATTTTCACTGCTGATGATCACCCCAAACTAACAAATAGATTGCAGGTTCGACCTCGAAGGTAATTTTATAGGTTCGAGCGATTTTTGAGCATAATTCAGATCAAATTTCCATCAAAATCTTTCCCGCAACCCATATTCTAATTTCCAAGCTTGCCAAAATCTCATACGGACTTTCTGACCACTTACAGTTCAAAAACCACCCATTTTAACCCCCTCAAACCCGCATTCCACCGTCCCAAAATCCTCACCGCCCTTGTAGTCTCAGGTTCGAGTTCTATCGCTTTAACTAATAAAACCCATTGAAATCATTCGACTTCAATGGGTTTTATTATATTGTTCTTAATTCCCAGAATTATATTTCTTCAACCGCTTCCAATCCCTGCATTACTTCCACCATTATGCGAGTGGCGAGGATAAATCCCGAACTGAATGCCTCACGCTCGGTAATGCAGGAAAGTTCATTGGTGCTGTCCTTGAACTTTTCAAAGGTTTCTTTTTGTTTCTCTGTAAGTCCCAAGTTCAGTTCATCCTCATTTTTGCATATCAGCTTGACGAGTTTGTCCACCCTCGTTCCTCGCTTGATATACCTTTCGTGCGGACTGATGTTGCCATAGTATAAATCTTCAAGTGTTGTCATATGCATTGCACTCCTTTCTTTTGCAACACAAATACATACCACAACACTTTTCACAAGTCCAGAGATTTATTTATAAAAAGCAAAAGCGCCGCATTCGCGACGCTAATACTTTTATTCTGCGGTTATTAACAGAATACGCATCAATACATTGTTTTGATAACAACATTAAAACGCTTAAAATAAATAGAGTATAAATGATTTTTCGAAGCGACAAATTTGAATTGTTGACAAATCTCGGACCCTTGGTTATAATATAAGTGAAAGAGAAATCTTTCTGGGGTTTGCATTGAGCAAACGAAAGCCGCTTTTTGCGGCTTTTTTTATTTTACAGGAAATGATTTTAAACCTTTTCCGTAATAATTGGGAAATCCGCAGATTTTACTTTTCAAAACATCAAACGCAGGATCTGCAGTTCCATATGCTAAGTATTTGTGTATTGGGAAAGCACATAAATCAGCTAATTCTAATTCCCAATACGATTTTTTATCATCCGCTGTATGACACCATTTAGGATTAAAATATACTCCTTTGATTTTTGAAAAAGTTGATGAAGGATTCATATTATTCCCATGATCAATAAGATGTTTTATTTTATTTAATAAGACCTTATCTTCCTTTTTTCCACGCGATTCTAAAATAATATAACAAGTATCAGTATCACGCATATTCCACATCAATCTTTCAAGAACAAAATTCATACACAAATCATATGGATCTGCAGGAAATGCATATTTTTCAACATGCTTTTGTTTATCAATATTTGCAGAGAAAAGGCGCATCGCACCTGCTTCATCATATCACTTAGATCAGCGATAAAAGACGGATAATCTATTAAATCCGGATTAAAAGCGCCTCTTTTTCCGCGTATATCTTTAGAATGAAAACAAATACGTTTTTGAGTTCCTTTATAATCATATAGAGCGTTTTCCCAATACTTGTTTTTCACTTGCATTACAAGGTCTCTTGATGCTTCAAAATTATCAGTCTTAATTGCACAGGCTGTTACAGTAAACTGCCTGTCTCCGTCATTGATGTCTCTACCTTCTTTGACGGCTTTTTTGATGAATTTCAAATCAGAACTTCCGCTCTCATCAATTGCAATAATCCAATTGATTGTTCTGGGAACCTCATCTATTGTTGTTGGTCTATTGCGCCAATTAGAATTCATTATTTCCTCCGTTTTTACGCTGCTATTGCATTAGCATTTACCTGTTCAATAGCCTTGCGGATGCCCATCCAAACAGTAAGGTCAGTAAATATTTCTACAACGCTCCCTTTGTCAGTAAAAGGAGATTCTTGTAATACCGAAAGATCTTTCATCAAGCCGTTGTGCACGATATATTCAACAATCTGATTCACAAAATAAATTTGTCTTGAATCAAGATTAACATCATTCAAATACTGCGCGAAGGCCTCTTTTGCGGCGCTCATATCAAGACCAACGATTTCACGAACAAATTCGCCGAGAGGTTTCTCGCCAAACTCCGCTTCATAGTCCTCTTTAGTGCCAACTTCACTCCACAAAATTTGTTCCAATTTCTTAACATCATTACTGTTTAATGGAACATTAGACTTAAGTTTAGCAATAACCTCATTATCTTGATGCTGACGAACATAAAACTCCGCCTTTGCTTTATAGTTCTTAAGGTCGTCGTTTTCAAGCTCGGATTCATTCCAATCGATTGAGAGGATTTCATCGTCAAAGTTGGTGTGATATATAGCGCCATTGTAAGGGATATATTTAATCAGATCTCTCAAACTTTTACGGATGTGCTCGAACTCATTAATGCCGGCAGTATCCACATAATCGGTATGCAGAATCTTATCGATCAGTTCCGATTGCACCATAATCTCAGGAATGTTAGCAACACCGGCGATACCCGCTACCTTTTTATACAGATCACTACGCGCCTTATTATACTTTTTACCGACAAGATACGCGAGCTCAATGCCATACATTAATGCATCAAAACGCATAGCTTTTGGTTCGTCCTCATCCGGAGTGATCAGCGGTACCAATTCATCTGCAATGATTAAAGTATCCTCGTAGGAAAGAGAGGTATAGTTATCGGGATTTGCATACAACTCAACATATTTGAGGTGTTGACGAACTGCGAAATTTTCCTTGTTAAGTTCCTTAACTTTTCGCACCATATCGTCCACAAGCTCTTTGCGGAAAGCAATCAAATCCTTGGTTTGATATGCTAAGTCCTGAAGCTTGAACGCCATCTGCGCCTTAAGGTTGAAAATTGCACCCTGCAAAGCAATTTGGTTGGCAGATCTTCCTTTTCCACCCATTCGGAAAAATTCGAAGTTTCCGCAAAAATCAAAGATGTAGAACATTTTCTTGTCTTCGCCGTTAATAAGTCCGGGGCAAAGGCGGGTTCCGCGACCAATCATCTGCCAGAACTTCGCCTTACTCATCACTTTTTTAAAGAATACGAGGTTCAAACACTCCGGCACGTCGATACCAGTATCCAGCATATCCACAGAAATTGCAATCTGCGGAAGTTTCTTAGGATCGGAAAACTCGTCGATAGCACTCTGTGCATAATTGATTTTGTTATCAATCACCTTTGCAAAGCCGTTCAAGTGCGGATATTCTTTATTGAACACCTCGAATATCTTTTCGGCGTGACGGTGATTCTTGGCGAAGATAATCGTTTTGCCAATCTTCTGACCATAATCAATTTTAATGCCATTTATCATCAGCACGTTAAGCACTTCTTTGATGGTATCTTCATTAAAAATCCAATCGTTAAGTGCAGACGATCCGATTTTATCCGGCAGTTCGCCGTCGCGGGCAAAGGTTGCCTCATACTCCTCTTTGTCTTCGTCGGACAATTCATCGTAAACGATACCCTGCTCAATAAACTTGAGTTTGGTTTCTACCGACATAAAATCAACGAGAAAACCGTCTTTTACTGCATCGGCAAGTTCGTAACCGTAAGTCGGAACGCCGTTTTCAAGTTCAAACGCTTCATAAGTGTTCTTGTCGATTTCATCTTTAGGCGTAGCAGTAAGACCCACCAACGGTGCGTCAAAATAATTGAATATATCACGATATTTATTGTAAATGGAGCGATGTGCCTCATCGCAAATTACTAAATCAAAATGACCGCAGGTAAACAATTTGCCTTTCTCGTCCTTAACAGAATCAATACAATTCATCATAGTCTGATAGGTTGAGAAAACACAGTGCGCGGAATAATTATCTTTTTCTTCGCAAAGGTTAGTGACCGATAAATCGGGCAGAAGGTTAACAAAACTACGCTTTGCTTGTGTAACAAGAGAGTTGCGATCAGCAAGGAAAAGGATATTCTTGACCCAACCATGTTCAAGCAATACTTTGCAAAGAGCGATGACGGTTCTCGTCTTACCCGAACCCGTTGCCATAACGAGCAGTGCTTTTCTACGATTCTTCTTGCCAAAGCTGTCGCAAACGGCTTTAATTGCGCCTTCTTGATAATAACGTCCGGCGATATTTTTATCCACTACCACGTGGGAAAGACTTGTCCGCATCGTTTGCAGATTGAACATCTTTTCAAGGTCACGTTTGGAATAAATAGTCGCCACCTTGCGCTCGGGGTATAGGTTATCGGTAATGCGAGTATCAAAACCGTTAGAAAGGAAAATAACAGGACGACGACCAAACTTTTTCTCCAAAAGATCAGCATATAATTTCGCCTGTTGTCTGCCTTTGGATACGTCCACACAAGTGCGTTTTGCCTCGAGCACGGCCAACGGTTTACCATCATCGCCAAAAAGAACGTAATCAGCAAAGCCGACCTCCGATTTGTTGGGCATACCGGGAAGTTCATATTCATTGATCCAGTCTTTTCCCTCTATCCAACCGGCATCCTGAAGCATAAAATCAATATAGATTTTTCTCGTCTTATACTCAGAAATATCAAGAGGCTTTGGCACGTAAGTTTGTTGCTGCTCTTCACGGCGTGCAGTCAGCTCGGCTTTAAGTGCTGCATTTTCTGCCATCAAAGCTTCAAGATCAATATCGGGCACTTGAACAACAGGAACCGTCTCAGCAGGAGCTTCTTTTAACAACTCAGAATTAAATGCGCCTTGCTCATATTCCGTAGCGTAGCAACAAGCTACGAAATCCATAAAGATATAGAGGTTTTCGAGGCAGAGCATAGCCTGTTCTTCAGTGACCTTTTTACCCGTATGCGCAGCATTGTTTCCGACGCGGCGAATAAAATCCATCCTTCGCCAAATGTCCGTGCCGACAATATCGCGAAACTCTTCGGTGTTCATAAGGCTCACCAAAGTGCCTTGCCAAGGCATGACAAGAGAACTGTCAACGGAATACATCCATTTAACAGCCATTTCCATCGCCCTGCGACAATTTATTATACAGGTGGACAAATCAATATGTAATGTCTTTTCCGCCGCAACCGCAACGCCTGAAAAGGTTTCAAATTGCTTGTCCTTTGTTAAAAAATCAAAGTTGGTCATAGCCATCACCCTTTAATAATCGTTTATCATATTCTTGGAATATCTCTTCCGATAAGTCTCGCAAATCATATTCCTGTATTTTTTTATTTTGCAAATTAATTCGATACAATATAAATAGGCAATCATAGAATATTTCTTTAAAGAAATATGTGTTTTTGTTGCGAAGAGTGTCTGCATACTTCAATATTTTTTGAGCTACATCATACTGAGAAATATCGTAAGAATATTTTGACATTTCCAAATACAAAGAAATGTTTGTTGGGTATCTATATAATCCTCTATTCAATTTTTTGACTTTGTTGTCGACAGCAACATAAAGAGTGGTTAAATCAAATGGAACCAGTGGCGATTTATATCCGGTAATACGATCGTCTTCATCCAACAAAACATCGAGAGCCTCGTCTCTAAATTTCTTCAAACCTTCTTCGGGTGTATCCTGTATTTTTTGACCTTCTAAATGTGAATAGTAATAACTTGAAAGCTGTTCGCGCTTTTTATCGGTTGGATAAGTAACCTCGATGCCAAGTTCCTTTTGATCATCTATTAAATCCGGACGATCTGATAACTGCAAATCACAAAACTCGTCGGGAAACAATTTTTGCAAGGTTATTAAGGCTAATATTTCTCGAAAATTTATGTTATGACCACGAGCGGATTTTTTCATGATTAATCACCAATTCGTTTAAACAGTGCGATTGTTTTTCTGGCTCTCAGTGTAAAATTCCTCAGGGCACTCCTCAAAATACTCTACCAGCCACGGGTGGGGAACGTATATGTACATGTTGTATGTGGCGTTAAAAGCATCAATGGCTTGTGTTGGTATGTATATGAAACCGTTCGCTTGTAGATATTGTATGTCGCCAGAAGCTATATTCATTTCTTTTGATTTGTTCTCAGTTGACAACAATTTAAGCAAAATCTCTTTATGCCTATCGCTCAAATTTTTGTGTTTTTTACGCATCTGGGCCCTTTGAGTTTTACTCTTTACTTTTGTATAAACACTTTTCCCGATCTTTGAAACAAGTATTGTCAAAATGAGCGTACACGAAAGTAGAAATAACAAGCCGATGATAATGGTCGTTGTGTTTGGTAAATTCATTAGACCGACTTTTCTTAAAATAGTTTCAGGCAAAAACAATACCAATCCGCTCATAATGGCAACAGCAATAAGCGCTGGCGTCAACTTTTTAAAACCGTCAAACGCCTTATCTATAATTCTGTCATAGGAAGTACTCATATTTCCATCTCCTGCCCAAATCTTTTTCAATCAACTTGTTTACTCACCAAGTTTTAGGACAAGTGGCAACAAGGTTAATCCAACATCGATACCTTTATCCGCAATCCACTTTATAATCTCTTTTGCTTTGTCCCACTTTTTGGTTTTGCGATCGGACGAAGCAACTATCTTTTCCAGTTCATCAATTTTACTATGTATTTCATCAATTTCTTCGTCTCTTAATGACGTCATCGCCTCGACCTGCTTTTTCGCTTCTGCAAATGAAATATTCAATGTGGCAGAAAACTGATTTGTGTTATTCACAGTTATTCCTGTGTTCTCATCTTTGGCATAACTGTTTTTATAATCCATCGCCTTAAACAAAAGTAGTTTTTCTTTCATTCTTTCAAGGTTTTCTTTGCGATATGTTCCATCATTATCATAAAACAAACTGTGTAAACCATCTTCAAAGCCATCAATAATGCTGCAATATTTTGATACTAAAATACCATGTAGTTTTCCGCGACTTTGTTTGTTCCCATTTATAATTTCATCTTCACACTTTTTGATGTCATCATCTATGATTATTTTGAACTCTTCGGTCATAAATGTCACCTCATCCGAAATATTGTTGCATCAATGCTTTTTTCATTGTTTCGAGTTTTTCAAGACTTTGCTGAATGGCCAATTTTGATTTGTCGGTCTGTTGCATGAAGGCAATAAACTGCTCCTGCATATCAATTGGTAGTAGCGGAATGGTCAAAGACGAAACAATCGGCACATTTAGATTCATCATTGTCACACCAACTGCTTTATCCTCGATGATTCTTTTATAACCAGGACTTGAAATTATATTTTGCAAGAAGTATGGTTTCATTTTTTCTTTTGGTCTGATGATTATACTTCCTGTGCCACACAGCAATCCATCCTCATATACGACAGCGCAACGTCCCATTTCGCCTCGTCTACCCAAGACAAGATCGCCAATTGAAAGACGATACGCCGACAGTTCCTCATATTTTTCATCGGAAACCGTAAGCTTGTCATCAGTACAGATATTACCATCAATTATGTGTGATGGATTGACCAATGCGTGACCACCAACGATATAATCTTCTTTGTGAAGCAACGAACCAAACGGGCCAATGCGAATTTCTGCCACTTCGCCTAATGTTACTATCGGCCATCCTTTTTCATTACGTATTGGATCACCAAACAGTTCGATAAATCGGGATTTGATGAGTTCGTCCAATTTTGAAAGTTGTTGTTTACGAAGCGTAATAAGGTCGCAAATTTTATCAAGTTCAGAAACAATCTTCTTTTCTTCTTGCTCAGAATATGTGGGAATATCAATTTCTTTTAACCATTTAAAATGTCTGTTATAACCCGTGTTCGGGATTTTAGCAAAAGATAACGCATAATACAAAAACTTATAGTTTGCTTTTTCGTCCTTTGCTTTAAGAATTTTTACGCCGTCCGCACCGACAAAAAAAGGAGCATCTACATATTTTATTATTCTTGTGTGATCTCCAAAAATAATAGCGGGGACATTGGAAAACAATCCATCTGTTTCATCGGTATATCCAGCAATATGATTCTGTCCTTGGTCTATAATAGGATATTTTCCATTACTTTTGTATTCAGTTGTGGGAAGTTTTCGTCCTTCCTTAGTCACATCACAAATCACATCCGTAAATATTGCCACTATCCCACCTCCTTAAAAAGTGCTACAATTGCCACTATCAAAGCAATCAAAGAAACATTGATGTTAAAATGCTCTCGGGCATCGCTATCTTTATCTTGAAAAGACTCTTGTTGACACAAAAATGCGTAGATGCCTATAAAAGCTAAAATGGCAGTTAGAATTATGCATCCAACAAGCGAAGCGCTTTGCTTTGTATAAGATTCAGCCCAAATAACATATATGGATAATCCGGCAAGAACATATACAGTTGAATAAATCGCACCGTTAAAAAAGCCCATTGCTGCACTTCTAAGTTTGCTTGAGTTTTTCTTTGGTGCTTTCACATTGTTTTGGGCTTTAACAATCGCTTCCGCTAATTTATCATAATCAATTTCATTGTTTACAATAGTTATATTTCTTCTTCGATTTCTCAAAGCATTTCCTCCAGTTCGGCAAGACCTTTTTGGATTTCCATTTCCAGTTCGTGCAGGTCGGTCATAAGTTCGGCTGTAGAGGGATATTCCACGGGGGTGTATTCAGTCTTTTTGTACTTGTTGATGGAGAGGTCATAATCGTTACCGACGATCTCATCCTTAGGTACAAAGAAGGATTTTTCAGTTCTTTCTCTGCCAGCTTCGGCTTCGAGATTGTGAAAACGCGCGATAATATCGGGAATATCGTTTTCCTTTACCTCAGAACGCTTGTCGTCAAGGCTGAAGCCATCCGCCTGCATATCGTAGAACCAAACCTTATCGGTACCGCCGTGTCCTGTTTTGGTAAAAATCAGAATACCGGTTGATACTCCTGCGTAAGGCTTGAAAACGCCGGAAGGCATAGAAATAACTGCTTCAAGGCGGTTTTCTTCAATAATCGCTTTGCGGATATCTTTATGTGCTTTGGACGATCCGAAGAGAACACCATCGGGAACGATACAGGCACATCTCCCACCGATGCGAAGCATACGCAAGAATAACGCCAAGAAGAGAAGTTCTGTTTTCTTGGTTTTGCAGACTTTTAAAAGGTCGGTCGAAACGGTATCGTAATCCAAGCTGCCCTTGAAAGGCGGATTAGCGAGAATCAAGGAATACTTATCTTTATCGGGATTTTGGTCAGAAAGGCTGTCACGGTACTCAATAAATGGGTGCTCTACACCGTGAGTCATCATGTTCATGGCGCCGATGCGGAGCATGGTTCTGTCCATATCGTAACCGAAGAACATGTGGTTCATATAATGGTCTTTTTTCTGCCGATCAAAGAAGATTTCTTCTCTGAGATTTTCTTTCAGATATTCGCCTGCGGTTACCAAAAATCCGCTTGTACCGCACGCAGGATCACAAATCACGTCGTCTGCTTTCGGCTGCATCATTTCCACCATCATTTTGATGATATGGCGCGGGGTACGGAACTGACCGTTAAGACCTGATTGCGCGATTTTATTAAGAAGATATTCGTATGTATCTCCGCGAACATCCTTGTCCTGTTCTTTTGCCATAAGAGCATAGATTTCGTCTAAAGCATCAACCACTTTGGAAAGCAGGAGCGGTGTCGGCAATTTGAAGATAGCATCGTCCATATACTTGGAATAGGCGCTATCTTTTTTGCCGTCAAGATTTTTAATAAACGGGAACACCCATTCCTGCATTGTGGAGTACATTTTTCCTGCAGGAAAATCACGGAATACCGACCACTTCAACTGGCTGCCATCAACCTTGCGCTCGCCGATAATAACCTCGCCTGCAAAAATGCTTTTGTAAGGTAGACCGAGCATAGCACTTTCTTTTGCACGAAGATTATCCGAATCATCAAGGTCGCGAATAAACATAAGATATGTGATTTGTTCGATGACATCCAAAGGATTAACAAGTCCGCCTGCGGCAAAAACATCCCACAGACTATCAATTTTATTTTTCAGTTCACCTGTAATCATAATCCTTTCTCCTTATTCCAAACATAAGATGTGTAGCGGCCGCCACTGATTTTTACAATTTCACCGTTCTTAACAAGATCATTTAATGTTCTTTGAACAGTCACTTGACTAATATCCGGGCATTTTTGCATAATCTCTGTCTTTGTGATTTTACCAAGCGTATCTTTGATGATTTCTCGTATGCGGTCGGGTTTTGACATTCCGCTTGTTGCCAAAACTTTTACACGAGCAGAGAAATCGCGATAAGCAGAAAGAATAACGCCTAACATATACCTAACAAAGTGAGAGTAATCGTTTTCTTCTTCGTGCCAATCTTGTGAGCTGCTTTGTAATGCTTCGTAATAGGTGTCTTTTGTGTTTTCAATTGCTTTTTCGATACTGATATATTTTCCGACGATATATCCGGAGCGATAGAGAAGAAGCAGTGTAAGCAGTCGGCTCATTCTTCCATTGCCATCGTTGAACGGATGGATACAAAGAAAATCCAGAATAAACATCGGAATAATAAGAAGCGGATCAGCATCACTGTGATGGATAGCATCGTCATATGCAGCGCAAATCGATTCCATGGCCTCCGGAGTTTCCCACGCTGCCAACGGGTGGAATCGCACAAATCGATTGCCCTCTGCATCTTCTTCTGCAATGATGTTATCTGCATTCTTATAATTGCCGCCAATGGATTTGCCACTGAATTTGTACAGATTGCGATGCAACTGCAAAATATAAGAGGGGCGAACAAGAATATAATCATAATCCTCGTGTATTGAAGCCAACACATCTCGATAACCGGCTATCTCCTGCTCGTCACGAGAACGAGGTGTTGTTTTATTAGCCAAAAGTTTTTTCAAACGGCCATTTGAAGTGTAAATACCTTCAATATTATTAGAAGCTTCTGTGCTCTGTATCTTTGCAATTTCCACTAACTGAGTTAGAGTGTCGCTTTGCGCTTCAATATAAAGCTTTTGTTCACCTTTAAATTCGTGTATTTGAGAAAGCATATTCACAATTTCGGGAGTTAAAAGTTGTTGCCATTTTTTATTGTATTCGTAAGCTCTCATTTATATCTTCTCCTGAATTCAATTTGCTCATTTTTATTATTTTGATACAATTACATTGTATTCGCAACTTCGTTAATTGTCAAGTTTAATTTAATCATTTTTACGAAAATGATAAAATTAATTGTTGCTTTAATAGCGCGTGTAGGTGCGGAACCAGAGATTACAAGTTCGAATAGTATGAAAGTGTTATTATTAAAAATCCAGTAATATCAACGATTCTGACCATATCATCAATCAAAAAAGTGTCTTAAATCTTGCAAAAATTACAGATTTTGACCACTTATTTGACCACTTCCGGAAGCAAAACAGAAAAAATATATGGAAATAATGGGCCAAAAGCAAAAAAAAACGCCCCTAAAACCCCAGCAGAAAGGGCTAAAAAGAGGCATTCTCAACAAAAAGAAGTTGTGAAATATTTTTGGGAGCAAGATGCCACAGGTTCGAACCCTGTCACTCCGACCAAAAAAAGACCGTTTTTAAGGCTTAAAACCTTCAAAAACGGTTTTTTTGTTATATTGCACACCTGCGTCTTAAATCCAAAATCTTTACGCATAAAAATCACCTCGTTTTTGTTTTACAGGATAATTATACCATTTTTACTCCGGTTTCTCAATGCTTTATTCGTGGCTTTAAACGGTTGCCGTGTATGCGCAGTTTTTATCCGCAGTTTATCTCACTTGCGCGAATGGAATACACAGATACAGTGGAAATAAGGCTGCCAAAGAATATGTAAGAAACAGAAAAAAGGGGGGAAAGTGCTTTTTAGGTATAGAGGTGGCATAAATTTCACGAACGGCGCATATGCTTTTGGTAATACATATTATGGAAGGTGCATATATGAAACGTTCGGTATCGCTTTGGCAGTTTGCCGGCTTTTCTTTGGTGTCACTTGGCGGAACACTGCTTCATTATTTGTATGATTGGACAAATCAAAGCGTTCTAATCGCGCCGTTTTCGGGCGTGAACGAATCCACCTGGGAACACATGAAGCTGCTGTTCTTTCCAATGCTTATTTTTGCGCTGGTTCAAAGCCGCTTTTTCAAAGAATACGAAAATTTTTGGTGTGTCAAACTGATTGGAATCGTGTTTGGCCTTTTGATGATTCCGGTATTGTTTTACACTTACAACGGCGTATTCGGGCGCTCTCCCGATTGGTTCAATATAACCATCTTTTTTGTGGCGGCAGCCGCGGCCTATCTTCTGGAAGCACGGCTGTTAAAAAAGGATAACATACGCTGCCGGCGTCCATGGCTTGCTTTTGCGGTGATATGTCTTATCGGCATTCTGTTCGTGGTGTTCACTTTTGCCACACCGCAAATTCCGTTATTTAAAGACCCGCTTACCGGAACATATGGCATTAATGGTTAATTTTTCGGCACCCTCACACGAGGGTGCCGTTTTGGTTCTATCATCTATTCATAACATTCTCTTAGAATCTCTAAAATTTCAGCGTTGTCCACATATTTATAACATCCGCCGGGCGTGGTGGAATCAGCGATTTTTTCGAGCATTTCTTCGGTTGCGCCGAGCTCGCGGAGCCCGGTGGGGATGCCCATTTCTTTTATAAAATCCGTCATAGCGTCAATGCCTGCAAGAGCGATTTGGTCATCGGTCATACCGTCGGGGTTTATATTCCAGACGTTTTTTGCAAAGCGAACGAATTTTTGCAGCCCGTTTTTATAAATGTGCTTGTAATATGGAATGGATACGACGGCAAGACCAACACCGTGGGGGCAATCGGTATATGCGCCGACCTGATGCTCAATATTGTGCACCTCCCAATCCTGCGTTTTGGAAAGGCCGGTAATTTTATTGAGTCCCAGTGTGGCGCACCACATAATATTGCTGCGTGCTTCGTAATCGGTGGGATTTATTAGTGCTTGGCGAGTGCTGTTAATCAGCGATTTTAATACGGCTTCAATAAGATAATCGGTGGTATTGTCATCATCGCCCGAAAAATATTGTTCGCACAGGTGGCTCATCACATCATAGACACCGCTGACCATTTGAATTTTGGGGACGGAATAGGTGTATTCCGGATTTAGAATCGAAAATTTTGGGTTAACTTCGGCACCGAACACTCTGCCGCCCTTAATCATTTGTTCTTCGTGCGTGATAACCGAGCCGGCATTCATTTCAGATGCTGTTCCTGCCATAGTGAGAATCGAGGCAACCGGTATAATTTTATTATCCACTGCTTTAAAGTCCACCCAATATTTTTGCCACGGGTCGCCATCGCAATAAGCAGAAACGGAGATGGCTTTTGCGCAGTCGACAACCGAACCGCCGCCGACAGCCAAAATCAAATCAATATGATGCTCGCGAACAAGCCTTGCACCGTCCATCATTTGAGAATAGGTGGGATTGGACTTGATACCTTCAAGCTCCACAATCGTTTTGCCGGTGGTTTTAAGGGCGGTGATAACTGTGTCATACAGACCGATTTTTTTAATAGCCGCCTTGCCGTAAATCAGAAGAATATTTTTGCCATAGCCTTTCAGTTCGGGTTCGAGATTGTCCATAGCGGTTTTTCCAAAATAAATTTTTGTAGGGTTATAAAAAGTAAAATCAAGCTTCATAGATTTACTCCTTTGCCAAATTTGTGTTTGTTTTATTATATCGTATTTATCCATATTTCTCAATATTTTCTTTTATGTCAACATAAAGAAAAACCGCTTAGAATAAAATCCAAGCGGTTTTAATAAATATTCCAGATTTTAGAAATGGTTTAGTTGCACTCTGCTACAAGTGGACCGGCAAGCTCTTTCAGGAAGAATAGTTTGCCTGCGAGTGTGGGGATATAAGAAGAGGTAATCCAAGGTGTTTTACCGTAGCGAAGGGTCATCCAGAGTGACATACCTTGCCATTGCATGCCTCGGCCGAGGGTACCGTCTGCACCACCGATTGCATAGTCTGCTTGTAAGAATAAAGCAGGACCGATTGTGTTTGCGCGACAGGGGACAAGGGTTGTTTTTGATTTAAAGCTTGTTAAAGCATTTTGTTCCACAGTGAGTGGGTGAATTTTAGCAGCAATTTTGTAAGGTTGCTTCTCCCATTCTTCTGCTGTTGCATAATCCTCTGCGAAGGTCGGTTCCCAGAATGCGATATGGCACATTCTGCCAATTCCGTACACAAGAACCAATTTTGCGCCTTCTGCTTTTAATGCTGCAATTTTTTCGGGATAGGTAGGGAGATTTTCTTTTGTTGCAAAGTTTCGTTGCTCTTTTGGTACAGTTAATTCACCGAGGGGGTTGAAGAGAGCCTGGTTCATAGCATATTGAAACGCACCTGTTTGGTTTGGTTCTAGCGTGTTGCCTTCTGCGTCTGCCCATTCATCCATATTAAAGGTATGTACATGTTCGCAGGAAACATTCCATTCTTTTATAAAATAAACCACCCATTTATACATTCCCATAGGTCCAACGGGGAGAATAAAGGCAATCTTTTCGCCTCTTTCTTTGGCAAGCTTGATTTGCATTGCGATTTCGTGCCCCATATAGGTTTCGAACTCTGCAAGACTGTCACAGGGAATAGGAGTGAAGCCTTCGTTCCAATGTGCCTGTCTTTCGGTAATTTTTTCGGGCGCATCAATGCAAGCGTCAATTTTGTCAAAATCCCATCCTGCCGGGTAAAATCCTTCTAATGCGGAACCTTTTACTGTTGAGTTAAAATTCATTGTTCTTTCCTCCTGAAATTTTATGGTAAATACCGTTTTGTTGTACCTTTTAAATACACCTGACATTGTTTAAAACCTTCCGCATAGTCTGCACCACACTGGAAACCTCTGTATCTGCAACAGGTTTTGACCATATCAGGGAAATCGATATTATCGTGGTCACGCATCCATACAATTTGAGATTCATGGCAATTTAACATTTCTAATTTTTTATCGATATAATCAGAAACATCAACATATTCGGTTGGGTTGAAATTCACACCGCACAAGGTATCCATATAGTAGACCGGGGTTAAACGCGCTTTTCCTTCAACGCCTACATTGTAATGTGGTAATGTTGCGGTAAAACATGCGTCAAACACAAGTTTTGATGTAACGACATGATCCGGCATGTAATCGTCAGGGTCATGGGTGATAATGAAATCGGGATTCACCTTTTTAATTACACGAACGACCTTATCTCTGGCTTCTTTATTGTCATAGATTTCAAGGTCGTCAAACCCGCCCCAAATCACCTCGAAACCGGCGAGTTCTCCGCTTTTTTGGGCTTCCTTGGCCCTCATTTTTCTTAGTTCATCCGGCATGATGATTTCATGGCCTTGATTGCCACTTGACAGATGGCATACCACTACTCTGTCGCCACGCTCTTTGCATTTTAACAGTGTTCCGGCGCATGCAATTTCCATATCATCCGGGTGACTTGAAATTACCAAAACCGTATACATATAAAGCCTCCTTTATAGGAAAATATTATTTTCTAATTTCATTATAACAATTCGGTCTTTACAAGAGAGTGCAAAATCAGTTATAATAGTTATAAAATTAGACATGGAAGTGAAATTGTGAAAGATAATTTTACACGCATTCGTTTTGATAAAATTTTCAATGTAGACGAAATCATAACTATTTTTTATATGGAGTTGTCCAAGAACTTTTATTATGAAGGGGAAAAGCATGATTTTTGGGAGATGGTTTATATTGATAAAGGGGAGATGCTTTGTACCGCAGATGAAAAACGTTTTCTTTTAAAAAGCGGTGAAATGACCTTTCATAAACCAAATGAATTTCATAATCTTTCAGGAAACAGCAAGGTTGCCCCAAATATAAGTATTCTCACTTTTGAATGCAAGAGCACGGCAATGAAACAGTTTGAAGGAAAAATTTTTCGCCTTAATGCAGAAGAAAAAACCTTGCTTTCTACACTTTTTTCAGAAGGTCTGTCCTGTTATCGGCTTGAAGATGAGTACAACCCGCTTTTGCAAAGGATGAAGAAGATAACGCCTTGCCCTTATGGAAGCAGTCAAATGACAAAAAATTTATTAGAGGTTTTTTTAATAAAGCTTTGTCGTAACACCGATGTAGTAACAAAGGATATGCGGCAAAGCTATGTGATAGATGGTATCAATGTTCCGTATAATGTAAAGGAAATCCTTGATTATTTGAAAGCGCATATTTATGGGAAGGTTACAGTCAGCGGTTTGGCAAAATATCTGGATAAAAGCGAAAGCACGGTAAAACAGCTCTTTGCGCAGTATCATGACGGAGGGGTTATCCGCTACTATAACATGCTTAAAATTAAAGAGGCGCGCAAGCTCATTCGCGAGGGAAATTACAATATGGCACAAATTTCGGATCTGTTGCAGTTTGACAATCCGCAGTATTTTTCCAAATGTTTTAAAAGGGTGACCAATATGACACCGAGTGAATATAAGGCTTCCATCATTGGATAATAAAGAAACAGCGAGGCAAAATGCCTCGCTGTTTGCAGTATATATCAATCGAGCGTTTTTTCAAGCCAAATATGCGGGCAGTCCTGCTCATAATCCATTTCGCCGAATTCGGTGTAGCCCGAATTTTTATAAAATGCACGGGCCCGATACTGCGCATGAAGGCATAGGGTTTTGCCACCCAATGCTTTGGCTTCTTTTTCTGCATGGGACAGCAAAACGGTGCCGATTCCAAGACCGCGGTATGCTTTGCGCACACACAACCTGCCTACAACAAAGCGGCCGTTAGGTTTGTCCTCAAAAATGCGGCAGGTGGCCAAAGGCAAATCCTGTTCGTTATATAAAACAAAGTGGGTTGCGATTTTGTCGGTATCGTCAAACTCATCAAAGAACCCTTGCTCATCTACAAAGACTTCTATACGCAAGGAAAGGGCCTCATCGGGAAGGTGGTCATAGCTTTTGATTTTATAATCCATATATTGTTCCTTTGTTTCGTTTTTTATGTATTATATATCATTTTTTTACTTTTCTCAATACCGAATTTTCATTTTTGCTTATAGACAATATAATTACAATTGCTGCTTTTTGCGCGTTCCTTCATTTGTGCATAGACTCTGTCGCGGAGGCGGATGGCCTTTTCTTTTTTATTTGTACCGACAGCTTGAAACGGACCGTCAATATAAAGGGTAATACTCGGCCTTTTACCCGGCTTTCGCTCTTGGTAGGTGGTTGTCATAGAATAAACCGGTACATTTAAGTTTACGGGATACTTAAAAGAGGTTTCGGAAAAGGGGCGAATGTCGGTATAATATTCCCATAAATGCGCTTCGGGATAGATGATAACAGGGTGTCCCGATTGAATCCGTTGCTCGATTGCACCGGCAAAGGTTTTCATACCCTGTAAGGTATCGGGAATCGGCAACGCGCCGAGATAAGGCAAAATTTTACCAATGACCGGAAGATACATATTTGCTGCACTTACCACCGTATATATCCGCTTTGGGAAACAGGCAAGGGCGGGATGAAAGACATCGCCGATGGGCTGTGTATGATTGCCGTACAGAAAAAAACCGCCTTTTTGCTTTCGTACTTTTTTTGCACCCTTTATTCTCAAATGCAAAAAAAGCCGGCAATATATGTTGGAAAATAGCAATGCCAGCGTATAAATCATTCCTGACAGAAATCGGGATTTCGCATCGGTCCGGTTCCATTTGTAATCTTTGGGGAGCGTATATTCTTCGCCCACTTGAAAGAAATCGTCAGAGAAATCGGTATAGTACCGTATTTTTTCATTATTCATTCGGCTGCCACCCTGCAATATCGCTTATCTCAAAGCTGTAATCAAGCGGTTTACCGTAAGCCCTTTCATAAGCGTCCTTTTTGAGTGCATAGTCGGCTTTACACATTTTCTCGCTGTTTTCTTTGATACTTTTACTACTGTCGGGATAAATAACGCCCAAAATATGCAAACAGTACTGCACCTTATGAAATTCCGGTGTTTCCATTTCAGGACGCTCCACCATTTCCACAAAACAGGAAACAATCGGTCGGTTCAGCTTTGCCGCAAAGTGATAGGCGCCTCTTTTTAAAGGGCGCGGCTTGCGGTAATTGAACCACATTTCCTGCTCAGGATAAATCAGTACGACCTCTTTTTTATTAACAAGCTCTTTGAGTACGTCGATAAAATTTTTCGACAGATACCGCATATCCTCGGAAAGGGGAATGGTATCGGCGTAATTCATCAAAAAGCCGATAATACCGGGCATTGCAAAGTTCGTCACCTGACTGACAATATTGAGCCGGCGGAGTCCCTTTTTCCGAATGTAATGGCGGATAACGGTGTTCTCGATGGGCGAGAAATGATTGCTTGTAATTACGGCACCGTTTTTTAAAACGGCAGCATCCACATCACCGATAATTTCGGTATCTTTGTTGAGCAGGGAAGTGCCGATGTTGGCAATCTGCCGTGCAACAAAGGATTTAAATTTAAAGGCGGCGGTTTTTCGAGTGGCCAGGTATCTGTCGGTTATGCTTTTGGCCTCGGCAGGGGAGAGCACAGGGTCATTCGTTTCCACCTTTTTATAAAAATCTCCGTTTGCGACAGCCGCTTTTATATTTTCAATTACCGCCGGTCGGTTTTCTCCTATAATCATAATCGAATCTTAACTCCATTATCCTGCATCTTTTTAAAAGTTACCGGCATTTCGCAAATTTCCGAGCCTCTGCGAACGAGCAGTCCTAAACAGTCGCTGTCGCTCTTTTTCTGTGCATCAGAATAGTTTGCCTTGTATGATTTGGCCTCGTTCTCGTAACCGGTATCTTTAATATACTCCCAAAAATATCCGCCGTATTGAATACCGTCATAACACCACGGTTTTGAGAACAGATTATAGTGGATGAGCTTGGCATTGTCAAGGGGCGGTGCGTTATCATTCGGCATAGCGTCCCATATTTCATCGAGATAGTGAATTTTGCCGTTACAGATGGCATTGATATAATCCTGGTCGGGTGCAATGCAGTCAAAATGATAGGTGTTGAGCAGACCGAGAAAATGCTTGTCAAATTCTATTTCACGCAAAGCTTTCAGATTCATAAGCAACACGCCCGAGTTGATATAGTCGTAACGGCTAACACCGACCGCTTCCTCCATATACCGTGCAAGCTCCGGCACGTCCACAACCGATTTGTCGGCGCAGGCACCGATATAATTTTCGCCGATATCTGTATCAAACAGCTCGGCAAGGTCACCAAGGACGACCACGTCGCTGTCAATGTAAATTCCCTTGTCATATTGTGGGAACATCGTGGGGATAAATAGACGGAAGTATATTGTAAGGGTAAAATAATCACAGCGAAGCCGGTTGGACATTCTGTCCGTAATGCTTTCAAGACCTTCCTTCATTTCAACAAATTCAACCGAGAAGTTTTCGGTTGCAAGCTTGGATAATTTCTCTTGATTTTCTTGGGTTAATTCCTGATGCAAAATGATGGCTTTGTACTGCCTGTCGGGTGAACAGTTTTGAACTGCGGAATGGATGGCTGCTGCCAGGAAAGGCGCATAGGAATTATCGATGGAAAAGAATACGGGTATCTCTTTCATAACTTTTGTTCTCCTTTTTGTAGAAAGCATTTATCCGCTCGTATTCGGCAAGCAAACTATCGTACGCATATAAGTGCAATGTTTTGTGCATACCCTCAATATTCCACGGCTTAACGCTTACGGTGTGAAATATCGGGAAGAAGCGGAAGCGGGTTGTAAAATGCTGAAACACAGTGTCTTTACGCAATTTTTTCTGCTCGTTGTATTTACGATGACAGATAATTTTATTGTCGCACAGCTTGTTAATTGCCGATTGGTCGGGCATAAACATTTCTTCGTTTTTGCATTTGTTACGGCAGTTGCGGAAAAGTCCGTTTTGCCGTATTCTTTTCAGGTTCAAGAGCAATACACCTGAATTCAAATAATCACTGACAAACAGATTTTTCTTAAAAAAGTGTCTGCCGTAATTATCAAGCACTCCGGCAATCGAGGCATTCCCCATATCCTGATAATAGAATGTTGAAGGGGCCAGCCGACAGATAACATCATTGTCAAGATAGAGAATTTTATCGGGAAGCTCTTCTACCAAATCCGCATATAATCTCAGCATACAGCAGGGGGTAAAGCGTGTATCCATATTTGCGGTTGGCTTATCATCTGAAAACAGTTCTGTTATATCAAAAAGCGTAACAGTATGGTCTGGGTGATATGTTTTTATCTGCTCTTGTAAAAAGTCGGCAAACCTCGGCTCCAAAGCCTTTCGACAGGTGCTTTTGTGGGAAACGGTGGCCGTGAGTATGTAAATATGAAGCGGTTCTTTCACGGCTCTGCAAAGCGATAATACCGATAGGATAACACCGTCTGCAATGTTTCCGTCACCGCAGTAAAGAATATTCATAATATCTTCCTTTAACATTTTTCAAAGCCGACAAGCAAGCCGCCTTTTTCAGCATAAAAGCTACATAGACCTCTGCATTTGTATATCTCAATCTTTACTTTTGATAATTCTGCATAAAGCATATTTTTTAATCTTTGCGCCGCTTCCTCATTAAAGCAGTGCGCAATGCGAACCTTTCCGTTTTTAAATCCGAGCTCTTTCATTCGGCGAACGATAGCAGAAAGCGCTTTTTCCTGCCCCCTGCATTTGTCCAGTGGCTGCAAATCGCCCCTGTCACTTGCTTTCCCCACAATACGAATGCCGAGAAGTCCTGTCGCCTTTGCTACAATCGGACTGACTCTGCCGTTGTTGGCAAGGTTTTTCATCGATTCGAGCATAAAAATCAGACCGGTGCGTTTTGTGTATTCGGTTATTTTTTTGCAAATGGATTCATAATCTTCACCGTCCGCAATCATTTCGCTGATTTTTTCTATAATCAGTTTGAGCTCAGGGCCGGCAGAAAGAGAATTGATAACAAATACCCGGCGATTGGGATACAGCTCCTCATACATTTCTTTTGCTATCGTAGCCGAATGATAACTGCCCGAAAGCGTGCCGGTAATGGTAACACAGAAAATATACGCCGCATCACCGAAGGCTTTCAGCCAATCCGAAGGATTGGGGCAGGAGGTTGAAGATTTTCCCTTGTATGCTGCAAGCGCTTCAACCATATCCTTGACATCTAAATTTTCATCGTCAATATATTCTTTTTGAGCGGTTACGATTTTGAGTGGAGCAGAAGAAAACGGCAAGCTTTGAAGTGAAAGTAAATCCGCTGATGAATCTGCGACAATTTTAAATTTTTCCATAAGTTCAGTATCTCCTAAAAAGTTCAGTTGCTTTTAAAGTAAGTTTATTTTACTGAAATAAATCCATATGTTCAATCTAAATCTAACCTTTGTTTCTATAAATCAAAAATCAAAGCGGTGGAGTTGTTCTCCGCCGACTCCACAGATAGGAGAGTTACTGAAAATCAAGGCTTTTCAGTAAAAAGAAAGCCGCACCCGAAGGGTGCGGCAAAAGACAATATTTAGTATTCGGTTTTCTTTTTCATAACAGACCAAAGCAGAATGATAATCTGACCGGGGATACCGAGAAGGTAAATTAGCCAAACATGAAGCCCGAATATCCGTAAGGATAAATGAACCGATAAGAGCACCGACCACATTAAAAGCGAAATGATAAAATAGTTTCGCTTGGGGTTAAACCAGATGCTGTTAAATATAAGCCACAGGATTGCTGATACGGGAATTGCATAGATAAAGCACATCCACTCGTATGCAGCGTTTTTCCAAACAAGTGAAATCAATACAAAAGCAAAAACCGCAATAAACCACACCAATGCAACCGAAACCGCCGTTATGACGCTGTGACTGTATTTCGGTGTTTTTTTAATTTCTTTTGTGGTGTGCGCATCTTGAATCAGATAGTCCAGCGGCACACCGAACAGATTGGATATCTCTACCAAAACAGAAATATCCGGCATGGAATCGGCGTGTTCCCACTTAGAGATTGCTTTATCCGAATAATTTAGTTTTTCCGCAAGTTCAAGCTGCGTCATTCCGTTTGCTTGTCTTAGTTCTGCTATATTTTTCGCAACAGCGGATTTAATATCACTCATATGTAAAACTCATTTCATGTCAATATATGAAATATTTTAATCGATTTTAAGCGATTCGTCAACCAAAAAACCGAGCTATTGCTGTTTTTCTACGAAAAATACGCCGTAAACGCCGGGACCCACATGCGTGCCGATAGTTGAACCCACCTGCATTCTTTCGGATACGCAGTAGCCCTCCGATTTTAATTTTTGTTCCAGCTTTATACAATTTTCTTCACCATAAGTATAAAGCGAACAAATCGGAAATTCCTCGTCGATGTTGTATTTTTTAACCTTGTCGACAATCATTTGCACTGCCCTTGCAAAGCCAAGCGCCTTTCCTACGGCATCGACCTCACCGTCAACCGATACCGTAATCAAAGGCTTAATATTTGCAAGTGAGCCAATGAGTGCCGTAGCTTTGCCGATTCTTCCGCCTTTTTGCAGATATTCAAGGGTGTCCACGCCGGCAAACAGACGGATTCGGCATTTGAGTTCCTCGCATTTTTCTACAATTTCCTTTGCAGACAAGCCTTCGGCAATTAGCTTTTTCGCATACTTTGCAAGCGATTCTATCATATGAGAGGCATTTTTAGAATCAACAATATAGATACCTTCATATTCCACCATTGTTTTTGCAATGTTCGCACTTTGATATGTGCCGCTGAGTGCAGATGAAAGCGCAAAGTATATCAGTTCGTCGCCGTCGGCTTTGATTTTTTGGAATTGCTGTAAAAAATCATCGGGAGATGGCTGTGAGGTATGGGGAATTTCTTTCATAGAGGTAAGAAGCTGATAAAAGGTGTCATTATCAAGGTCAACACCGTCCTTATATTCCTTACCGTCTATGGTTACCGTTATAGGTACGAAGTAATCGTATATCTTATCGTTCCTGCAATCGGATGCGGAATCGACCATTATTTTAATCATATATATCCCTCTATCTTTCTGTGCCAATAAAGAAAACTGCAATGGTTCCAGGGCCTGCGTGTGCACCGATAACCGGACCTATATCTGTAATCAATTCGACCTTAGCGCCGTATTTTGTTTCAAGCTCGGTTTTAAGATAGGAAGCATCATCTGAACAGTCAGCATTACAAATAAAGACAACCCCTTTTTTGTCAACTGCAAGCTCGTCATATTTTTGAAGAAGTGCACCGAGTGCAGCTTTTCTTCCTCGTGCCTTGCTTTTGCTTATCAAATGCCCTTCGTTATCTACGTGCAGGACCGGTTTAATTCCGAGAACTGTTCCCACAAAGGCAACTGCGGGACTGACTCTGCCGCCGCGTTTTAGATATACAAGGTCGTCAACCGTAAACCAATGGCAAAGCTTCGGGACAAGCGCTTCTGCATAAGCAGCGGTTTCCTCCATACTTGCACCCTCTTGTTGCTTTTTGAGCGCAAGGTAAAGTATCAAGCCCTGACCGGCAGAAGCACAAAGCGTATCAACAACGATAATTTTCCTGTCGGGATAACTTTCGGATAATTCCTCACTTGCAATTCTTGCTGAATTAAAGGTTGTGCTCAGCCCTGACGAAAAACCGAGATACAACACATTTTTGCCTTCTTTTAAAATGGCCTCAAAGGCCGATTTAAAGGTATCGGGGTTAATTGCTGCGGTTTTCACAACCGCACCGGAACGCATTTTGTTATAAAAATCTTTGATTGCAATATCACTTTCGGTGTATTCCCGGTCATCACCGTCAAATTTAAAGGTTAAATTCATACAAGGAACCTTCCACGCCTTTAAAACATCTGCTCTGATGTCACAAGCAGAATCGGTGCAAATAATATAGTCTTTCATAATACCCTCCGTTTACAAACTGTTTATATATTTTGTCAGCTGTTCGAAATTTCCGTGCGGATACGCACTTATATCTGTATCCGTCTTATTGATTGTGCAATCGGTCAGCAAAAACACCTTCATACCAAGCTCGCGCGCAATCATATCTTCGGTCACGTCATTTCCAACCATTAAGCATTCTTCTGCCTTAACGCCTAAGTGTTGCAAAATGTATGTATAGTATTTCGGGTTTGGCTTGCAGTAGAAAGAATTTTCATAGGTGGTATACAATTCAAAATCAGACGGTTCAAGCCCGGCCCAACGAATACGGCTTTCGGTTGCAACGGCGGGGAATATAGGATTGGTAGCAAGGGCAACACGAAATCCTTTGCTTTTTGCAAGGTTTACAACCTTTGCGGCGTTTTCATTAAAACCGCACACTGCTTGCGCCTTACCAAATTCGTTTTCATAAAACTCGGCAAAAATGGGTTCGTCCTTTGCGGCATCTTGACCGAATATCTCGCAAAACTTTTTCCAAAAGGCTTTTTCGTTGGTCTGTTCACCGTTGTTTTTTATCATTTCTTTGGTGCCTGCCCATATGGCCGACACAAGCTGTTCGGCGTCATATCCGTAGGGCGACAGCTTTTTGGCAAGTAAGCCGAAATATGCTTTTACAAATTGGTCCTGGTCCATGGGCAGTAATGTACCGTCAAGGTCAAACAGTATCGTAGTTGTACGCATGGGTTCCATCTCCTTTTTAGCGTTATAGTCCTCGCGCAGTTAATGTACGCAGATTTGCGCATATACGTTCAAGAGCGTTATAAAAAATAGTCCGTTGTTCCTCGGTTAATCCCTTGCCTCCGTTTGCCACGGCAGCTTTCGCTTTCTCATTGATGCGTTCGGCCAATTTCATTCCGGTTTCGGTGAGTTTTAAAGGCGCTCTGTAAAAGTTATCATTTACGAGAACCTTTTCAACCAGCCCCTTTTTTTCAAACTGTGCTACGGCACGGGAAACATCTGCCTTATCTCTTGAACATAGTTCGGCCAGCTTGACTGCGGTTATACCGTTGGGGTGCTGATACATGGTTGTGAAGTATACAGCCTGCGGACCTTTTAGCCCGTGCTGTTCCATTTCATCACTGGCAAGTTTATGCCAATAGCGAGAAATTTCTGAAATTGTAAAAGAAAATTTTTCAAATCTGTCTATCATAACACTGCCCCTTACGATATTTGTTGAAATTACAACTTCTTTATTATAGTCCAAACTTGTTGAAATGTCAACAAGTTAACAAAAGGCCTGACGAATTTCGTCAGGCCTTTGCGTGGTTTTATAACATTATGCTTTAAAGGTAATCAGGTCATTAAAATCCTTGCGTTTTTTGGGGCGAGGCTCATCCAGAGCATAACCGAGGGAAATTACCAGACGAACGGTGCCTTCTATACCGCAGATTTTGCAGATTTTATCGCTGTCGAGCCAACCGATAATGCAGGTGCCGAGCCCCTGCGCGGCCGCTTCGGCGGTAATGTAAGCAGATAAAATACCGATATCAATGGAACGGTAATCGTTGTGTTTGATTTTTGCACCGAGCGCCGCCATTTTGCAATATGGCTCCTCGGAAATCACAAGCAAAATGGGTGCTTGGTCAACAAAGGTGTTGATTTTCATATCCTTGGTCGAGCGGGCAACCTGCTGGGCCATTTCGCCCTTACAAACAGTAATATGGTACGGCTGACCGTTGCAAGCAGAGGGCGATAAAACTGCCGATTCCAAAATCGCCTGCAATTTTTCCTCCTCAACGGCACGCGCGCTGTCATATTTCCGGCAGGAATACCGTGCCTTTGCAATTTCATTAAAGTTCATTTGTTATCCCTTCCAACATTTGTTTGTATATAGCATAGCACATATGCTTAGGAAAAGCAATTCAATGCGGAGTGCTGGTATCAGCCATGGTTAAAAAATAATATAAAAAAGCACACCGTACGGTGTGCTTTTTTGGTGCACCTGAGCATTCTATAATCGAACTGTTTACCTCTTTTAGAGTTACGGTTTTGCTTGCTTCCTTATAATTAAATGTTATGACCAATTTGTCGTCGTAAAGATATACGGCGTTTACAAAGCAGTCAATCAGTCTTTGTTTGTGTTCCTTCGTTTCCAAGCTCATGTTCTGAATATGCCTGAGCCATAATACTAAGCCCTCTTTCGTGATTGTGGGCTTCTTCATTTCTTCCTTAATGAGCTTTAATTTAATCTCATCTCTCGTCTGCTCCAACTCTATCATTCTTTGTTTTGTTGTTGGAGTAATAATTCCTTCTTCTATTGCTCTAAGCAGATTGTTCAGCGCGGTCTCTGTTTCACTAAGCCGTTGTTTAAGTATCGTAAGCTTTACGAAAGAGCATACCAATACACTTAACCTTCTTGGTTTAATGTATTATTTGAATAACTCCTTCATTATTTTAAAGCTCATGCTTATTATACAGTTTTAAAACCTGTTTGTCAAATCGCGAAAAACGCGATTATTTGCGTTTATTAAATGTTATAGGTTGTTATAGGACGAAAAATGCCGCTTTTCGCAGTTTGTAAACATTTTATGAACATTATATCGTTTTTTATAATTTAAGGACTATCGTCTTTTCTCTATTTGTGTAAAAACATCGCACAAATGCGGCACCATAAAATTATTTTGTAAACTTAACCGCTGTACCATAAGCAATAACTTCTGCCGCACCCTGCATTATAGCAGAGGAGGCGTAGCGAATATTTACAATAGCATCCGCACCGAGAGCTTCTGCTTCTGCGACCATTCTCTTGGTCGCAAGAGCACGAGCTTCATTCATCATTTCGTTATAGGATTTAAGTTCTCCACCAACCAAGGTTTTAAAACTTTGGGATATATCTTTTCCGATGTGCTTTGACTGAATGGTACTTCCTTTTACAAGACCTAACATTTCGAGTTCCTTGCCGCTGATGTAATCAGTATTTACTAAGATCATCTTCTTCACCCTTCTTTATTTCATTTATCCTTTCTGTGCAAACTTTAAGCATGACAGCTGTAAAAGCAAGAGGAATAATGCCTAAGAGCCATTTCCAAATGCCATCTATCAGTGATATTAAAAAGCCAAAGTAAGCAATGTAATACAAAACCATAATAGCGGTTACTATAATCGGTGCAATCAGTTTTTTCTTATGTTCTTTCATACATTCACCGCATCATTTCAACTTTTGCAGTTTCAAGGTATTGGCAATAACGATAAGCTGCATTCCTTTTTCAAGAGGGAGTGCAGGATCAACCGTTGTGCTGATTTTATCACCAGTTCGTATTGCAACAACGTTAACAGAATATTTTTTACGAAGGCTCAGTTCTATCAGCGTTTTACCAACCCACTCATCTCTTACGTCTATTTCTACCATAGACACTTCATCGGAAAGCTCTATCATTTCGGAAAAGCCCGATGTAAGCAGATTTTTAGCAAGTCTTGTTCCCGATTCTTTTTCGGGGAAAATCACCCTATCGGCACCCACACGGCTTAAAATCTTTTGGTGCATTTCGTTGCCGCATTTCACAATAACGGTGGGTACACCGGCTTCCTTGCAGAGCGTTACCGCCAAAACGCTTGCTTCAAGATTACTTGCCATAGCAACGATAACAACATCGATATTGGAAATACCGAGCCTTTTGATTGTCTCCGGCTCAGTAATATCGGCGCATTTGCAAACGGGTATGGTTTCAATTGCATTATTAACATTATTTTGATCGATGTCAACAGCCAAAACTTCTGCACCATTGTTTACAAGTTCTTCCGCAACGGCTTTTCCGTATCTGCCGAGACCTATCACGGCATAGGTTTTATTGATACTCATATAATTTATCCCTCCTTATCCCACACTGATTTCTTCGATTGGGTTTCTTACGATATTTTGATTATCCTTGTTTCTCTTAAAGGCAACGGCAAGTGAAATCGGGCCTACTCTGCCGAGGTACATTGTTATGATAATTATAACTTTACCAATACTACCGAGGGATGCCGTAAGATTTCTTGTAAGACCTACGGTTGCAGTAGCACTAACCGTTTCATAAATAATATCGAGTGCATTTGCATCTGTTACGGCAGAAAGCAGAACCGTTGAAGCAAACATAATGATAAAGGACATACAGGTAACGGCAACTGCTTTGCTGACCGCCTGTTTTGTGAGCCGTCTGCCAAACACCTCGGTATCCTCTTTATTGCGAATAGAGGCAATCGCTGACACAATAATAACAGCAAACGTCACCGTTTTGATACCTCCGGCTGTGCCAACGGGTGAACCGCCGATAAACATCAAAAGCAAACATACAATAGCGCTTGCATTAGTGAAGTTTTCCTGCGGCACTGTTGCAAATCCGGCGGTTCTCGTTGTAACCGATTGAAACAAGGACACTTCTATTTTTTGAAGCAAAGTATAATCTCCCATTGTTTGCGGATTGTTATACTCAAACGCAAAAATGAAAGCTGCACCCACAAAA
>JAFTLL010000007.1 GCA_017456015.1 Clostridia bacterium
CCCATATCCCAGTCCCACCCCATTTCCAATAAATAGAAAAACGCCGACAGCCCCCGGAAAACCCGGAGGCCATCGACATATAGAAATAGGAGAGAAACCCACCCGGGCCACACCCCTTGACCCGGTTAATAGGCGCTATAGCTTACATTGCTATCTTTGAGCGTGATTAGTTCACGCTTTGCAGCGCTCGAGCCGCTTTGATAGAAACTCTGGAACTTGACTGTATCATATTCCACACCATCTACCCAATTATTCATATGATAGATAGCTCTACCAGATTCAGCATGTTCAGTTCCGTCTGCATCAATGACATGAACGACACCCACAGGCAAAAAACCCTGTTTGATTTTGCCGATAATTTCGGCAGCCGTCATAGCGCAGCTTGTAGGGGTAGTACCACCTGCAGCAGTATAAAAATCAACATACAGAATACCGCCACCGCCGCCACCATGACTATCCATTTTACAACCACAAAACAGACCCATAAAATTAGACCTCCGTTTTCTTTTCATTTTCGATCATCCTTTTACAAAAAACCAACATCCGGATATTATCCATCGTCAAATGCAATCCAGACCCAGTTCCCTTGACAATACCTTTGTCTACGCAAAATCTCACAGTTTCCCTCAATTCACCTGCGGGAATCTCATCAAGCTTTTCGTAAAACATAGCATCATCCTCCAAAAATGAGGCAACCAGCCTCTTAAAATTAACCCATTCACCTTCGTCATAGACAAAGGGAGCAGGGCACTTTTTCCCGGTTACATCGTAATGTCTAATAACATTCTTCATCGGAATATCATATTTCACCATTAACTCAGCAACCAGCCGTGCAGCATTTTCCACGGTCTTATCGAGGAAGTAATACAAGTATCCGTCCTCACCGTAATCGTCCTTTCTGCTGCACAGTTCCACACCGATAGAGTTAGAGTTATAGCACACACCGTAAAACTCAGGATAAGTACCTAAATACTTTTTCCCACCGCAATGATATGCAATACACAGTTCTGGCACACTCGCACAAACTTCCCGTTCATCCACAAAGAAATGGGCGCTTGCTTTCACCAGATTACCCGCGAAATAATTCAAATTACCTCGCGCCGTATCACCATTATTTGCAGTAAAATGTACAACGATATGTGTAATCTCTTTTTTCAGTCTTACTCTATCATTGTAATTCCCCTTTAGGGGCTTCTTAGAATACATAGAAATCATCCTATCCAGATTTTAGAGCCAGACTTAACCTTGAAAACCATAATCTTTTTCTCACCGTAGGTATCATAGCCCGCCAAGGTCGTGCCGCTATCAATACCCGCATTACTGGAAACCGTGGGCGTTTCGATAGCCACCACAGCCCCGGTATAGCACTCAATATCGGCAGAGGTTTTAGCGGCTAAAGTTTGAGTACCGCCAGCGTGAAACAGTTTAACAGAATCGGTAACATTATTTGAAACATTAACCGTAACCGTTACAGGTACAACAGGCGGCACATACTCACCCGTTACCACAGCGCCGCCACCGTCCACCGCTTGAAACCCGGAAAGGATTTCAGCAGCAGAGGCAGGATTTTCGAGGGCGGGAAGGTCAAAACCGCCGCCACCACTCGAAATACAAGGCTTGCAAAACTCCATTCACATTCCTTTCTCAGTTAAGCGTTTTTCTCATAGATAGCAACGGAAGAGAAGGAACATTTATCCGAATCGATTTCAGTAACTTCGCGTACTCTTACAGCCGCAATATTATTAACCTTTACAGCGATAATTCTATTCCAAGGAACATAAACCAGATTCTTAACCTTGAAAATCAACTCATCGTCATCATTTTCAGTGGCCGTTCCCATTTCCAGCAGAGCGGAAACACCCTTTTCTGTAGAGCTTTGTCCAATATTGCCACAGCTTGCGATAAGCAGATATTCAGTTCCAGCGTTCAACCTTTTATAGATATTATCGGTACTATCGCAACCGATATTATCCACAAAAGTATAACCCGTCAAATCGATCATATCGTCATCAACCTCCATTGTTTCACATTTACACTCATGTGTACCCGTAATCTTTTCACCGTTAACATACGCGGTTTCACCCTTCAAAATATCGTCAGGCCCTGCGGTAGCATCGAAAGTCATATCGGCGAGGGTTTCACAGACATGAACGCCCGTGATTTTCACACCATCGACATATGCGGTCATACCCTCTGCAATATCCTCCGGACCTGCGTTGCCGTCTGCGGTCATATCTGCGAGGGTTTCGCACACATGAGTACCGATAATTTTATTACCGTTTTCGTCGATAGCCTCAGAGCCTTTCAAAATATCGTCAGGCTTTGCGGGGTTATCCAGTTCGGGCAGGGTCACGCCTCCCTCACATTCATGCACACCCGTAAGAATATTTCCGTTTTCGTCGATAGCTTCATACCCTGCGGCAATCTGATTTTCACCAGCGGGGTTATTCAAGTCGGGGAGGCTCAGACCTCCCCCGCCCGTATGGGGTTTCGTAAACCTCATATTAAAGCCTCCTTATTCAGCGATAGTATAAACCATTCTATAGGCCACAGTCTCACCAGCCACGGCATACTTAACCGTGACAGTAGCAGCGCTGGGGAACTTCATATCAGCCAGAGTTTCACCGGGTTTCACAGCCATAGCGCCAGATTTAGTACCCGCGCTCCACTCAAGGGAAAGGTCGTTTTCTCCGTCGTTGGTAATCATACCGATAGAGGTAACATTATCGTAACTGACGGTAGAGGCTGCGGTCTTAGTATCAGCCAGCGGAAAACCCGAAACCACACCCGCCGATGCTTCCACAGAGGTTTTAACCTCCTTGATAGCCTTAACCACATCAAACAGGTTCGTATACCCGGAAACCGTGGCATTTTTCAACAGGGTAGAAAACCGGGAGAAAATATTGGAGATATTAGTACCAGCATTGCCCGTAATATCGACAGAACCGATTTTATTCGAGCCAGAGGGTAAAGGCTGCTCAAAACCTGTAATCACGCTTCGACTTTCGATAGTCTGGCCCGAAACATCGATTTCAAGGTCGGCCAGTGCCAGCGTTGCGGGGTCAAACTCAGCCTCAAAAGAGAAGACAATACACTCCACATCAGTACCAGAGGGGTTATAGATATAGAGGTTATTTCTTCGGGAGGGTTCGGCGTACAACTTGATTTTATGCGCGCCGACGGTAAACTCATGCCGTTTCACTGTAGGCATGGAGGAAGTGCCACAATATAACCGGGAATCACCCATATTTGTAACGCGGTAATAGTTGGGCATGGAATCGTTATATTCAACCGTTACAGTAGAGTAAGCGGGAATAACAACTTGTTTTCTCGTTTTATTGAGATATTTTTCGGTAACGCTCATAGGCTTTCACTCCTTTTTATTTCAACTTAATGCCGAACGCCTTAAAAAACAGGAACGCGGCAGCCACCACCAACAGGATATAAACAACCCCTCGGACGATATTAGCGAAAAAACCCTCTTTATCATCCTTGGTGTTTACCTCATACGCGGCAGCGCTTGAGCCGTCCAGCGTGGTAGCTACAGACCCGGAGGAAAGCAAGCCACCATTCGACGAAAAATAGGTTTCCGGGTTCACATAGTTTCCCTTGCTGTCTTTCACCTGATAGTGTAAGTGTTTACCAGAGGAAACACCCGTATTACCTTGAATACCGATGGTTTGGCCCTCATCCACCACGCTACCAACAGACAGCCCGGGCAGCTTTGCAAGATGCATATATGTAGCGGTCAAGCCGTCGCTCTGTTTAATGGTGATAAAGTTACCCGCCGTGGCGTTCGTTCCCTTATTCACCACCACACCACCAAGGACAGCGGGAATATTATCATTTTTCAATGTAACATCTACACCGTGGTGGTACTTGCTCGCACCCTTTACATTAATGTTTCGAGGGCCGAAACCGGAGTTATACTCCCCATTCGTATCTAAAGATAACAAATCGATCATCACACAACCCCGCTTTCTTTCGTCTTATTTCCAGATTCAAAGGCCACCATAACAAGGATAAAGGCCAGCACCGCAAGCATGATATAAACCACCACGCGGATAGCGGAAGCGAAAAAGCCCTCATTGTCTTTATCAGACCCATAGCCACCGCCACCATCGAAACCGCCCGACACATCAGAGCGTCCGCCCCCGGTCATACCGCCAGAGGTCGTACCGTCGTATTGTGTAAGGTTATTATCCCGGATAATCTGCTTGAGCGTTCCAGTATAGTTGTTATTACCATCCGACGATGGGGCGTAGATTTCCGCGATAGCATCGATAAACCCGCTTGCGCTGGTAACGCCTTTTGTGGCTTTTGCATACTGCCCGGAGGAAAGCAAACGCCCGTGGTCGTCGAATGATTCTTCCATGCTGGGATATTTACGCCAGTTACGCCCGTTTCGCCTTACATAACTTCCCTTATAAGTACCCGTGATACCGAAATAGTTATTAGCGGAAGTAGCAAGGCCAGTTGTACCGTAGCCAGATTCGAGGGCGTATTGTGCCAGCGTGACGGAGGCCGGTACACCGTATTTCTGTTCTGAGGCTTGCGCGAGGTTGATTACCTCTTGCGAAAACTTCGCCATACGGTTTCCTCCCTTCTATCACTTCATAGAAACCGTGGTATTTTTCGCCTTGGTGTTCGTGGCTTTAGGCGTGGGTTTCTTGGTGGTCGTGGTCGTGGTTTTCTTTGCAGACTGAGCCGCAATTTTCGCGTTGCGCTGGGCGGTAAGGTTATCAATAACAGACTTGGAAGCGCCAGAGGCTTTCGCCTTATTGATAAGCGCCTGATAATCGGTGTTCGCATCATACGTGGTATTAGCCTTTGCGGTACTACCACCAGAGGCCGCAATTTTCGCGTTACGCTGGGCGTTCAGCTTATCGATGACGGCAGCGGAAGCGCCCGAGGAAATAGCCTTATTGATTTCGGCCTGATAATCCATAGACGGGTCGAAAGTGGTAGCCGTGGTGTTGGTCTTAATAGCGGAGGCCACCTTTTCGGTATACTCCTTATTAGACACAAACCCGGAAGCACCAGAGGCAGACCCGGCCTTTTTCTTATCATAGGAAATCTGCTGCTGCATATCGGTGACATATGCCACGCTATTTCCATCCATCCACAGACCCGAACCGCTATCATAGGTCAGGCCCAGATATTCACCCAGTGCCTTGTTTTCCTCATGCAGTTTATCCCGCATTTCCTTGCTATCGGTCATATGGAAAGCATCAGAGTTAGCCGCCATCTGGTCGAGAATGGCCTGTCTTTCATAGTACCAATCAGTGTCAGCGCCCACGGCCTCGGGCGTAACCGTTACCTTATCGAAATAGGAAACATTGTTACCCATTTCGTCATAGATACCGGAAATCTCGTCATAGACACCGTTTAACTGATTGTTAAAATCTTCGGACATATCATTTAATGCGCTGTCGGTCTGCTGCTGCATCATATCCATTTGTTCAAGGATAGATTCAAAATAGGAATCGATATAGGTGTTTTCTTCGTAGGAATCACCCACACCGCCCGTGGTGGTAGGATAACCAGCGTACCCGATAGCGGAATAGCCCACGGCCTCACTTTCACCGCCGCCACCGTTATACTTCTTATAGCCCAGATACAGGGCCACACCGCCCACCACAATAGCGGCAATCATAAAGGGTTTATTTTTGAGTGTCTTTTTGATACCTTTCCCGGCATCTTCAAAGACTTCGGAAATCTCAGGCATAGAAACAAACCCCTTTCTTAAGTGTTGTAGACATAGCCAAGATCGAAATCGTCGGTAGCGAAATTATCAAGGCTAATTGTCATATTCGCGCCCTTTTCGGCTACATCCTCAAAAGCCAGCTGGGAGGCTTTCGGCACAACCGCGCCGGGGATAGTCATATGCTGGTCACGGAAGATAACCAAAGGCACATTAGACATTTCGTCATCACCCGCCACAGCCAGATTAGCCGGGGGCAAAGTGGGGGCTTTCATCAGAGATTTCAGCCCGAAAAGGTTCACCATGTTTTTATAACCGGGATACATGGTTATGCCTCCTTTCTTTTATCGGCCCTGCAAGGTCTTAACCATGCTGGTGCTGCTGCTGCCAAGCTGCCGCACAATAGACACGCTGGCCTGATAGTTATTCAGAAAAAGATAAATCGCAATGAGAGTACCCATACCCGCAACGATTTTATAAATAGTATCCATAACTATTTTACCTCCTTATTCGGCGTTGCTCATGTCGCGCATCAGGTAGATTACCTTCTCATGGTTAACGATTACCATCGATGCAAGCACCAGCAACATAAACATTTCAGAAAACTTCGGCCCGAAAAGCATCTGGAAAATCAGCAGCAGTACCATAAATGCAATCAGGAAACCGAAAGAGTTATAGAATGATACCATTGAATATCACTCCTTAATTAAAGATAGAGGGAAACAGAGTAGCAAGGAAAGTGCCAATTCGGTCTTTACCGATAGCGGCATCTACAATCAGATATACGCACACAAGCGCGAGGGTCATATACAGCAAAGATTTCTCCATAGCTTACACCTTCATTTTCCCATGTTGCGCTAACTGATTGACAGTAATCCCGCCTTTACGGGTGGACACCGTAGCCGTACCACCAGAGCCAGACCGGGCCTTGTCGAAATCTTTCACGGTATACTTTTCAGCCATCGTTTTTCCCTCACTTTCACCGAAAGAGCCATACTTAAAATACAGCCACAGGGCGAAAGCCGCGATAACATAGATTAGAGTACGGGTCAAGCCGCATCATCCTCCCGGAAGTGTTCCAGAATCTTGTCCATAACGCTTGTATTATGGTTAATGGTTTCGGACAGTTCCTTAATAGTCTTGTTGTTGGCGTACACCATGTAAATACACATGGCAATCGGGAAACCAACCGAGGAAATGGCCTGCATTAAGGCTTCAATCTCCATCAGTTCAAACCTCCAATCACAAGAGCAACAGCAATAACCAGAACGATAGCCAGCAGAACGGGGAAGGGCTTCTTCTCGGTATTCTCATACAGAGCAGCGGTTTTCTGGTCATCGACAATGGCCTTCTGGTCGGCTGCCTCGGGGATAGTATCCTCAGTAGTACCAGCCCAGCCGCCATAAATGTCAGTCATAGCAAAGTTAATAGCACCAGCCATAAAGTTTTTACCTCCTGTTTAGAATGAAGGGCGGCGGGAAACCCTACCGCCCTTATATTGATCGAATTGTTTTTAGCCAGCAATCAGGCGGCTCATCTTCTCGGAAACGATAGTGACCTTACCGGGAACGGAAGCGCTGAAACGCAGTGCAAACTCGGTAATGCGCTCGGTGTCCAGCAGGTCGCGAGAACCACCATAGGAAGCAGCCAGACCCTGCCAGTCAAAGGAGAAGAAATAAACGCCAGCGCCCATATCCATACCTACCTGCATAATGTTGAACTTTTTCAGCATATCGGGGCTGATAGAATAGGGAATATCGGCGGTATTCAGAACCAGCTCAATGTTGGAAGTGATTTCCTCGGCGGTCATGGGTTCGCCGTCGGCGTTTTCAAACTTAAAGACCATCTTACGATAAATCATACCAACAGGCAGCTTAATATAGTTCTGACCAGCGGTGAACACCTCGTTACGGGCATCGACAACCTTCAGCACGGACATATCGGGCAGATAGTTGGTATTGGCAGGAATGGAGAAAGAGTTACATTCCAGTTCCACGGTAGCGCTAAAGTCGGTAGCGCCCTCGATGACGTTAGCGGGGTTAGCGGTATCAATGGTAACGGTGATGTTGGTCTCCTGATTCTGAGCCAGCACCAGACCGACGGGGTCGCGGTAGTTCAGCACCAGAGGAATGTCCAGCATGAAATCGAAATTAGCACCATCGACAACACACAGGCCACCGACACCCATAGCAGCCATCTCGGGATTAGTTGCGGGAATCAGTTTGGCAGCGGGAGACAGAGTGTTAATACGGGCCATCTGAGCGCCAGAAACAACCACGGGAGAGAAACCGTTGTTAAAGTCAACAGAGATTCGACGAATCAGGTCGTAAATGTCATAGCTGCCGGGAATCAGAGTGCCGCCAGTGACAGCGCCCTTCATACGCAGACGGAAACCTTCAACGATTCGGGCCTTGGGAACGGCGAACTCGACAGTCTGGGAAGGGCCGACAGACTTCTTGCCAATCATCTGGAAATGCTGGCGGGTTGCAGCGCCGAAAAGCTGGGCGCGCTGCTGGGCAGTCAGTTTATTTTCAGCCATTGTAAATCATCCTTTCTTTTAGACACCCTCGGCCACAGTGGACACGACGGGGATATTGTACTGAGTGGCAACCTTCTTAATAGCATAAATCATGCACATAGTCACCAGAGTGGAAACCAGAGTGGAAATCCACCAATTGATAGAGAAAACATTCATGGTATTTTTACCTCCTTAAAAATTATGCACCAGCCTGAATAATGTCAGACAGGCCGTCAATAGGATATTTCACGGCGATGACTTTCGCCACCACAGAGAAAACGATACAAACCAGCCAAATCAAGAAAATGTTCTTGAGGCCTACGCCCGCAAACTTGTCCATTATCTCACCCCCTTTTAGAGTTTCAATGTCCATTTGCGAATGGTTTCGGGATTTTCGCCCTCATTGTAATACCAGAAATGATACTTCGGGGGCGGTTCTAAGAGCAACCGACAACCCGTAACATCTGCCATCTTCTTTCGGTCTTGTTCGTTGTTCATACGGAATACGAAAAAATGTTGACAGTTCGCAATACAAATCGGCGGTATACCCATAGGGCGCTGGGTACATAATGTAACCGTCGCCTTACGCGAACGGCCCGAAACCAAGATAGCCTTTAGGAAAGGCGGGTATCTCTGGGCCGATTCACAAAACAACATGGTTTCATCAATCCACAAGCGCATATAACCTTCATCATAGACATATTTACAAAGTTCGTCATATGTCTCAAGGTTCTGTTCTTCAAAGGGTGGAACATAGATGATTTTGTTAAACTCGGAACGCTTCACGGCTTCCAAGCTATGCACAACCTCAAAATCTTCACCCTCTACCAGCCCGCGCCATACGGGTTCACCATCACGGCGGCGGGAAAAGGTATCGTCCTTAATATCGATCTTGATAACCGTTTCGGGAGCGCCCGCCGTGTAAACATCGGCAAGCACACTTTTACCAGAGCCAGTACCGCCACAAATAAAACAGTGTTCACTGTCTTTAATAGTGGACAGATTAGGCATTTTCCGCGCCCTCGATATATGCAAGTTTTTCGCGGATTCTGGTAATCAGGTTATCAATATCTTCCTCGGGGATATTCTCAAGAGAAGGTCGGAAGGACGGCAGCAGCATTGACAGCATCATTTTGTGCTGGGGCGGGAGCAGGTTTAGAATCTCTTCTATTACCTCCATCACTCTTGCTTTCTTGTCTGACAAGCTTCACACCTCCATTTTTTTCAAGTTTCTTTTTCTTCTGCTGGTCGTTGTAGACTAACAGGCGGGGAATCATTACCACCAAGCAAGCAGTTACAAGGGAAATTGCATCGGAGTATTCGCCAGCCTTAGACAGCGTTTCACTCTTTGCAATCATGTTAGCAAGGGGTGTAGCAATCTGCATTGCCTCAGGCTGAGAAAGTGCGAACATTTCAAGGCCGGGGCGCGAGGCGGTAATGGTGGAAACGGAGAGAATCAGAGCGCTAATCTGTTCGGCGTTGAAACCGGAATTATTAGGCTGTTTCTTTGCGGGGGTTTTCTTTCTCCGTTGCTGTTTCTGGGGAGCGTTAGGCGCGGGGGCCTTCGCTTCATCGGGGGCAGACTTTACAGGAGCCAGTCCAGCAGCTTTCTCTTTTTCTTCGGTTCGGGCTGCGGGGGTTCGGGTTCCGTTTCCGTTGTCGGTTCGGGCTGCGGGGGCTGCGGGGGCTGCGGTACGGGAATCTCGTTGCTGGTTTCCTCGGGCTGCTGCGGGTTCAGTGCTTCGGACAGGCGGGAGGTTAAGTCCTCCATTGTTTTTTGCAAGTTCGTTGCCCATTCTGGGGTGGCCTCCTTTTCGGGTTCGTGGGTTTTGGTTTCTTCACTCATCGGTAAAGCCTCCTTACTTCCTTTCATGTCTATATTATAAACCCTTCATTTACGGGGCATAAGCTAACATATGTTACAAAATGAAAAAGCCGGGTCATGAAACCCGGCTTTCATCGCGCACTACAATAGACCTTGCAACCCGCGGCGTATAGGAGATATAACCCTTACGCACAAGGTTGTCAATATGTCGTACTACAGTTGGTTGTGAAAGGTAAACCCCCTTGCATATGTCGCGGATAGAGGGGGAAAACCCGTTTTTGTTTTGATAGTCGATGATAAAAAGTAATACTTCTTTTTGCCTGTCTGTTAACTCTGTCATGGTCTACCCTCCAAAAAGATTAGGCCCCTCTGGGGGATTATCGAATACATCGAATGTAAAGGAATCGAAATGGTCAAGGCTTTCCATATGCCACGCGGTAGAGTGATTCGTAGTAAAATCAATATCCCGTTTCTGTTTCAAACCAAGATTGATATGTTTATCGATTACATTAAAAGTATTCGGGTCACGGTGGTTTTTCTGGGCCACCGATAGAGAAGGAAGGCTTTGCCGCCCTTCCTCAATAATAATTTTTCCGTATTCCTTCCGGGCCAGCATACCCGCGAGTTTTTGGTAGTCTTTCAATTTAAGTTCTGCTTGCTTTGCTTTTGTGATACCCTTAAACTTGATTGTTTCCTTACCCTTTTCGGTAACAAGATGGTAAACTTTCGGCTGTACGAAAATCGCACTATAAATAATGTGTTCCACATCCCATTTACCCAAGTCGTAGGCGTGGGTCATTTCGGGCGGCATTGGCTTTTCGCAGACGATAGAATCGGTATCGCAATAATAGATTTCTCCCACTTCGGCCTGTTTCCGCATAGCATCTAATAATACAAGGCGGGCGTAGCTGGTGATATAGGCCGCGACTTGTACCTGTATGGTATCGGTTAGCACATTGTCGAAAATCTCAAGATAACCCATTTCCTCGTTGCAATAAATAAATCGATCATTGTCTTTCCATTTATCCAAAAGGGAAATATCGCGCAGGGCCGTCTTATCATCCCGGCGGGTAGCCGTCCAGCCATAAGCACAATTTAGAATCAGTTTTGCGAGGGCTGTTAGAGCCGCGTTTCCGCTGCGCTTACCCTCGGTTTTCATTTCGTAGAAATACAGAACAAAATCCTTGAATATGGGGGCGGTTTTCTTAAACCATATTGTTTCCTCAATGTTTTCCACAATAACCCCACAGTTATCCACAGCGTACTTTAATTCTGTAAATGTCCAAGAGCCGCGCACATGGCCCGTCACGAAAGCCAGCTTACCCAGCTTTACCGGGAGGGGCGGGATTTTCTGGGGAGGTATGTATACCTCGGCTTTGATAAAGCCCAGACCTTCCCCAAACTCACACCATTTTTCCCAATTATGTTTACACAGGCGCTTGTCGTGTTCGTACTCTGGGTAGCCTATCGGTAATTCATTCTGCATAACGAAAGGGTATTCACTGTTAACATCGTTGTAAAACGCTGCTGGGCTTCCGTCCTCTTTCGGGAAACAATAGGGCGTGAAAACTTCGGTTCTACCGCCCGCGTATGATTCGCGTATTTTGGCCTCGCACTCAAGATATGAAATCTCGGCCCATTTCATTTTCTTTTCGCTCGACCAAGCTTTATTACTTGTTAGGAGTTCATACCCGGTTTTGTTGCTGCCATCTACACCAAAAGTTCGCCCCTTATGTCCATACTTGAAAAGATACTTGGACATGGAGGCAGTAGATAAGATTTTGACGAAATCGGCTAAAGGTATCCCGGAAACCTCCATTAATTTCTGAATCAGTTCATACAGCGCGATTACATCGAAACCCAGATACTTTAAGTATATCGGGTCATCAGGGTCGCAGCGGTTCAGAAAATCGACATGGTTTTCATATTGGCCCGGGTAGGCTTTCTGTACTTCCTCCCACAAATCCACTTTACCGTGTTCAAGGTCGAAATCCTTTGACAGCTTCGCAAGTGATAAGGGGAGGATTTTGAAACTGTCATGTATGGTATATTTTACGCAGGTCACACGGGCGTATTTCATACCGATTTTGCGGGTAGTGTTCCACAGGATATTACCCCGCTCGAATATCTCGGGAATCTTTCTCAAGTCAAAATCGGCGTTGTGGATATAGATATGAGGTAAAAACCCCATATCATAATACCAATCTATTCGCTTTACTACATCTTTGAAAGTATAGCCGTATGTTACCTCTTGCCCGTCGTAAATGGCAATACGCTTCAAAGGGCCATCAAGCCCGATTGTTTCAGTGTCCAGCGTTATAATAAGTGGTTCGCGTTTCTTTCTGGGCATACCGCACCACCCCTAATTAAATATCGATTTCCTCCATGAAAGGAAGGTTGCAAACCTCGCAATAACGCTTTAACTCTTGCGCGCCAGCTATAGCCATATGGTTTGTAGTCTGGTGGGTGACAATGTGCAGCAGTTCGAGAAAGTCTCGCTTGCTCCACACATTCGATACAGTCACCTTGCTATAGCGCCGCTGGTCTAACTTCAAGTGTTTGGGGTTCATATCGTAACCCCGTTTATACATCTGGGCGGCTTTATGTTCCATGACAGACTTACCGCCCATATCGATAGTGAAAACACCCTGCATACCCGCGCTTCCGTCTACATCAAGTTTACATTCATGTAATCGATCATTGATTAACTCTATCAATCTTTCATCGGAAACCGCGCTCAAATCCTCCCGATATAAGCCGTGGACAGTTTCAGCGAAACCCACATATAAATATCGTTCGGCGGTAAACTTAATATTAGAGTTTACAGGCGGGCGTTTTTTGCTGCCGCTTGTTCCCCGGGTTTTGTGTCCGTCGGGGGTTTCCAAACCGGGATACTTTGCCGCCAGCTTATCCCAACCTAAACGCAGGTCGGATTTTGTATAGGTAACGCCCAGACTTTCGAGGGCTTGTTCCTTTAGCGCTTTACGCTTGATTTCTGCCAGTTGTTTTGACGATAGATTTTCAAACTGTTTTGTATACAGTTTATCCCGTTGTATAATGTTCTTAGGTATACCCGCCTCAACCATCTTTTTAGTACGGCGGTCGCGGTCGGCTTTTCGTTTCTCGGCGGCTTTATATGCTCCCGCCTTTTTCTTTGCCTCTTTGGTCGAGAGGTTTTTGAGGTCTTTTTGGGAATATCCTTTTTCGGATAATACTATGTTGCTGGCCTTGCGTTCTTCTACCCGCTGGGCCTTTATTTCTTTTGAGGTAAAACCCTGCTGTTTTTTGAGGGCTGTTTCTTGCTTTTTGAGGTTCTTTTTCCTTTGTCGTTTATTAGCCATATGTTACGCCCCTTAGATATAACGAAAAAAGGTGGAGGGTTTGACCTCCACCTTTTAAGGTCGGATGTTACATTTCGATTTTCAGAGTAGTAACCTTGTTGTTACCGTTGCGGGTCTGCTTCTGGATAGCCTTAACCTTGACAGGCTCAGTCCATGTATCGGGCTGGCCGAAAATCTGAAGGATACGGGAAACGGCGTTGGCTACACCGTTGGAAACGGCCTCATAAGAGAAGCCCTTGTCATCAACCAGCACCACTCGCAGCGCTTCAATCATTTCCCCGGTGTTTTCATCCAACAGGGTGATGGGGTGGGCCACAATGTTACGCAGCGCGATAACATCACCGATACACTCGGACAGCTTCTTGTCAGGGCTGTTAACCGTGTTAAAGATAGCGGCCTTGCTCTTCATGCTGCCATCGTCCTTGATGGAGCAATACATAGCAGTTTCGGCGGGGTTAATCAGTTCGCTAACAGTAATAGCGTTAAAACCGTTATCGCGGGCAACCTCCACCAGTGCGGTAGAATCGGTTACGACTTCGGCCTGTACTTTGTTAATCTGTTCACTCATTTTGCATATCTCCTTTGTTCATGTTTTGGTCGATATAGTTTTGTATAGCTTGCTTTGTTATACGGCGTCGATTTCCGACACGGAAAAACTCAATATCACCATTCTTTAATAGTGTATTGACAGTGCGCAACGATACCCGCAAAATCTCCGCGACTTCTTCGGGCTTGTAAGTTTCGTTGTTATCCAATGTTTTGCACCCCTTTACAGAGTTGTTTTACCTCCCTTCAATCATATACATAGTATTGCATAGTGTCAAGGGGAAAGACTTAGAGGGAATACCGGGGATTATTCGGCGGTAGTTTCGGTTGCGGGTTCGGCCTCGCTTGCAGGTTCGGCTGCTTCGGGTTCGGCTTCCTCGGCCTTGGGGGTCAGGTCATCACGCACCATAGCGCGAATCTGCTGGATAGGCAGCTTGGCAGCCTCAGGGTCGATTTTCTGGGCGGCACGGATGAGCACGTCAACATCCTTCATCAGTGCGCGGGCTTCCTGATTCCATGCGCGGGCGTTGGCCTCGGCGTTCATGACTTCCTGCATGGCTTCTTTCATTTCGTTGTAGAGCTTCATTTTGGGTTCTCCTTTATAATGTAGATTTTTGTGGGTTTTACTACCCGCTAAAACAGGTCGTTTTGACCTGCTTTAGCCGATAGTAAATCGGCCTCCCGTCCGGACGGGAATTAAGGGGTTAATTGGGGAATCTATCAAGGGGTGTCGGTAAGGTTATTATATCGACCGAATGTGTGTTCGGTGTGATAGCTTTTTGAAAGGTTTTTAGAGGCTGCGGATAAGGTCGGAAATCTCGCGGTAAATGTGTCCGATTTTCTTTGATGCGGTTGCATCGATTTCGGGGTCGTTAGAGAGGGCGTAAACAGTATTCCGGAGGGCCTTCAAATCGTCGATAGTTGTTTTGTACATATCGCGGTAAATGAGAGCGCAAGTGACAGCTGCGGCGAGGGCCAAAAGATATGCGAGGTGGGTAAATACTTCGAGAATGATAGAATAGTTTTCGAGGATGAAGTTCATTTCTTGTTTTCCTCCCAATCCTTGAAATCATAGTTAAAGGCCGCCTCTACAATAGCGTTAGCGCCGTTGAAAACAACTTCCTTTCTGCTGCAGTTGTACTTGTCGGCAATCTTGATAAGGCTATCTGTAAAAACTATACTTGCCTTTGTCATTTCTTCGGCATAGGCGGTGGCTTCGGCGTGTTCTTTGCGGAGTGTGTCGAGGTCTTTGGAGAGAATGTTCATTTGTAGGTTTCCTTTCCATATGTAAAATTAGCAAGGTCGATTTTCATAACAAGGTCATTCAGAGCGCGAATGTCACGCATAACTTGGGAGAAACAGGCGTGGTATTCATAAGTGCAAGAATCGCAGTTTTCCATGCAGGTAAGGCGGTGACGGATACGGGCGGTTAAAATGTCGTACATTTCAAGGTTAGTCGCGGGGCGCTGCGTGATGGTCGGTTTGGTGTAAGGTTTCTTCATGCTGGGCCTCCTTGATTTCGATGAGTGGGCAATCCGGGTGTTTACGGGTGACATAGCGTTTGAGTAAAGCTGAGCCGTCTTTATTTGTGGGAATCACACACCAGTAAAGAGGGCAGTTTCCGCAGCTGGTGGGGATGGTGTCAACGCGGGTTTTGTAAACGATCATTATTTACCCTCCTTACCCACAACGAATAATTGTGAAACCTTCTTCAAGGTCGTGCGTTCTATCAAATTCGTTCGCTTGTTCTACCGTGTGCACGGCCTCAAGGTCTGAGGCGAAAGTCTGGATTCTATCAAGCAAAACTTTTGCTTCCTTTTCGAGTGTTGCCAAGTCCTCGAAAATACGCTGTTTTCTGGCTTCAATGTAGTTGTCCATTGTTTTTCTCCTTTCGTTTAGGGGGTGGGCAGTGGTGACGGGATGCCCGGCCCGGCGAGGGATTTATGGAAAATGTAATGAGGTGGGCTTAGTTGAAGTTGTGGCAGCGGCGGCACATCCCGCCTCTATCTTCGAGGGTTACACGAATAACCTTTTTCCGTCGGCCCTTCTCCCAATAATCCTTATATTGGAGGGCTTCTTCATAGGTGAGGGTGTCGGAGTTCGCTACATTCTCGCTCTTTCCGTCCTCATAGTAAACATAGACAAAAAATCTCGGTAAACTCAGCATAATATTCTCCTTTCACAGAACGATAGAACAATGGGAAGAAACGGGGCTTTCATCGCCCAGATTGTCGATACAAATGTAGATAGTTTCGCCGTAGGGTCTGGGGATAGAGCGAATAACATCGTACTCGCCGCCATAGGTAAACTCAAAAGTTTCGAGACCTTTATACAGAATCTTCATGGGGGTTTCTCCCTTCCTTTATCATGGTTACATTATACATCATTTTGCAGAGTTTTGCAATATGGCATTAGTGACAAAATTCGGGCGCGGTTTTTGTGGGAAATGCTGGGGATTTTATCGGACAGCGAGGGCGGGTA
>JAFTLL010000008.1 GCA_017456015.1 Clostridia bacterium
CACCATGCTGGAAATGGCGATTGCTTCCGGGCTATGCTCCTTTGGTGCAGATGTCGTTTTGGCCGGCTTTATTCCTACCCCGGCCGTAGCGTACCTTGTTGCAGATACCGCGGCCGATGCCGGTGTAATGATTTCGGCCTCTCATAATCCTTGTGAGTATAATGGAATCAAGTTGTTTGACCGCAACGGATATAAATTGCCCGATGAAATTGAAGAAGAAATTGAAGCGATTGTATTGGATGGTGCTGTGAACATTGAATTGCCGGTCGGCGGTGATGTTGGAAATGTGTTTAACCGTCCTGATTATGTTAATCGCTATGTGAAACATGTTGTTTCCACCGTGGATGTTCGCTTGGATGGCATGAAAATTGCCCTTGACTGTGCCAATGGTTGTGCATCGACAACAGCAGAAAAGATTTTTTCCTCTCTTGGGGCGCAATGTTTTATGTTAAGCAATCACCCCAACGGCATCAATATCAATGACAATTGCGGTTCTACCCATATGGAACAAATCACGGATTTTGTCAATGCAAACGGCATGGACCTTGGTCTGGCTTTTGACGGCGACAGCGACCGTTGCTTAGCTGTGGATGAAAACGGTTGTTTGATTGACGGTGATAAGCTGATTGCTGTTCTTTCAAAGGAAATGAAAAAAGAAGGCCGATTAAATAAAAACACCGCGGTCGTAACGGTTATGACCAACTTGGGCTTTAAGCATTTTGCACGTGATAATGACATCCGTGTAGCAGAAACCGGTGTGGGTGACCGCTATGTATTAGAGGAAATGCGCAAAAATGATTACAGTATCGGCGGAGAGCAATCCGGCCATATTATATTCAGAGATTTTGCCACTACCGGAGATGGTCAACTTTCCGGTGTTCAGTTTGCGGCCACGATGGCAAAAAATCAAAAATCGGCTAGCGAGCTGGGTTCGGTTATGCACACTTTGCCACAGGTTATGATAAATGTAACAGTGGTTTCCGGGGCAAAAGAGGCCATGCAAAAGGATATGGAAATTAAAGCTGTGATTTCCTCGGCTGAAAAAAGACTGGGCAACGATGGTCGTGTTTTGGTACGGGCATCGGGAACCGAACCCTTGGTTCGAGTTATGCTGGAAGGCAAAGACATTCATTTGATTAACCGCCTTGCAGAAGAAATTGCAGAGGTTGTAAAACAAAGGATTGGCAAATGAGATTTGTAGAAGACTTTTATGATTATGAATTAATTGACGCAACGGATGGCCAACGTTTAGAGCGTTGGAGGGATATTATTTTAATTCGGCCCGACCCACAGGTGATTTGGCATACCCCAAAAACCAATCCTCTGTGGTCTGTGGCGCATGCCGTTTATCACCGCTCTGCAAAGGGCGGCGGCTATTGGGAAACGCGTAAAAAGGTGCCGGCGGCTTGGTCGGTTGACTACCAAGATTTAACCTTTCGCTTGAAACCAATGGGATTTAAGCATACCGGTCTTTTCCCTGAGCAGGCGGTAAACTGGAAGCTTTGTTCCGAGCTTATTCAAAATGCCGGACGCCCGATAAAGGTACTGAACCTTTTCGCCTATACCGGTGCCGCTACGGTTGCCTGTTTACAGGCCGGAGCAGCGGTTACCCATGTTGATGCTGCACAGGGAATGGTGCAATGGGCAAAGGAAAATGCGGTGGCCAGCGGTGTGGCCGATGCTTCGGTTCGCTGGTTGGTAGACGATTGCGTTAAGTTTGTTCGCCGTGAAATTCGCCGCGGCAATCGATATGACGCGGTAATTATGGACCCGCCTTCCTACGGCAGAGGCCCGAACGGCGAGCTCTGGCGCTTGGAAGAACAGATTGAACAGCTTCTTCAATTGGTCGCTCAGGTTTTGAGTGATGAACCATTGTTTTTCCTTTTGAATTCCTATACAGCAGGCCTTTCTCCCACCATTTTAAACTACTTGGTGCAGCGAGAAATTGTAAAATCTAAGAACAGCGAGGTTACCACAGAGGAAATCGGTCTTCAAATTACCGAAAAGCAAATCATTATGCCTTGCGGGAACACGACTTTGTGGATAAAATAAAATGTCTGATATAATACAATTAAAAAATGTTTCCTATTCTTACGATATGGAAAACCAAAAAGATTCTGTCCTTAAAAACCTTACGCTCTCATTTCAAAAAGGGAGTTTCACCGCAATTTTAGGACATAACGGCAGCGGAAAATCTACATTGGCCAAGCTTTTAAATACCTTGCTGAAACCGACGTCGGGCAATATTTTGGTAGATGGACTTTCGGCACAAGATGAAAAAAACGCGCTGGCTATTCGCAAAAAAGTAGGCCTCGTTTTTCAAAATCCTGACAATCAGTTGGTTGCGACGGCTGTCGAAGACGATGTTGCCTTCGGTTTGGAAAACATTGGCGTACCGCAGCCGGAAATGGTGCAACGCGTTGAAGAGGCGCTGCGCGCGGTAGATATGTTGGAACACCGCAAAACCTCGCCGTATAATCTTTCGGGCGGTCAAAAACAGCGTGTGGCAATTGCCGGAATACTGGCTATGGAGCCGGAGTGTATTGTTTTTGATGAACCGACCGCAATGTTAGACCCCAAAGGGCGTAAAGAGGTTATGGACACGATACTTTCTCTTTCAGCAAGCAAAAACATTACGGTCATCTTAATTACCCATTTTATGGAAGAGGCGGCCATGGCCGACCGTGTTGTTGTTATGGACAACGGAACGGTTTTGATGGATGGCAGTCCGGAAACGGTATTTACGCGTGTGGAAGAATTGCAAGCAGTTGGTTTAGATGTGCCGGTTGCGGCACAGTTGATTCACGAACTGAACTTATCCGGTAAAGACCTTGACCAAAGCGCCATTTCGGTAGATGCGTGTGTTCAGGCTTTAAGCGATGCACTTGTTACTCCGGGGAGGAAATAAATGTCTGTTTTAGAGGTTAAAAATCTGTCCTTTACCTACGGGAAAGGAACCGCTTTTTATCATGACGCAATTAAAAACATAAGTTTCTCTCTTGACGAGGGGGAAATTTTGGGTATCATCGGTCATACCGGCTCGGGAAAATCTACGGTGGTACAGCATTTAAACGGTCTGATACCAACAGAAAAAGGACATATTTTCTTTCAAGGCCGAGACATATGGGAGAACCCCAAGGCGATTCAAAATATCCGGTTTAAAATCGGATTGGTTTTTCAATATCCGGAATATCAACTTTTTGACGAAACCGTTTTTAAAGATATAGCCTACGGGCCGAAAAATATGGGCCTTAAAGAAGCAGAGGTAAAGCAGCGCGTTTTAAAAGCGGTTGAAATGGCCGGAGTTGATAAGACTCTGCTGGACAAATCGCCCTTTGATTTGTCCGGCGGTGAAAAGCGCCGTGTTGCCATTGCTGGTATCATTGCCATGGAGCCCGAAATACTTGTCCTGGACGAGCCTACGGCCGGATTAGACCCTGCCGGCCGAGAGCGCGTTTTGCGCTTTATCAAAGAATACCGCGATGCCACCGGTGCGGCGGTGATTATGGTTTCACACAGTATGCAGGATGTTGCCAAAACAGCAGATAAAATCCTGGTTTTAAATCAGGGTGAAGTTTTTGCTTTTGATACCGTTGAAAATGTTTTTCATAACGCACATGGATTGGAATCAGTAGGTTTGGATATTCCTGATATTACCAAGATTTTTCTTCGGTTGCAGGCAAACGGCGTGGATTTGCCGACCAATGTTTACACGGTTGAGCAAGCCAAAACCGTTCTCCTTGAAAAAATGAAAGGAGGCGGTCGTTTTGCTGAATGATATAACATTCGGTCAGTATTTGCCGACCGGCTCTTTTTTGCACAAAACCGATGCGCGAACCAAAATTTTGCTTTTGGTGTTATGGATTGTCATCCTGTTTCTTGCCGGCAATTTTTATGCCTTGGGTGCTTGCGCGGTTTTGGTTCTCTTATTTATGCTGGTTTCGAAAATATCCTTGAAAATGTATTTGCGTAATATAAAAGCGGTCTGGTTGGTGATTGTTTTTACCTCGATTATAAATGCTTTGTATGTGCGTACCGGCAGAGTTTTATTTTCTTTCTGGGTCATCACGGTTACAACCGACGGTATATCCCGCGCACTCTTTATGTCATTGCGCATCATTCTATTGATTTTGCTCAGTGCGATGTTCACTTATACCACGAAGCCGACCGAGATTACCGATGCGCTGGAAAGTCTGCTCTCGCCGTTACGGCTATTCGGTTTAAAAGAGGGTGTGCATATCCTGGCAATGACCATGACGATTGCCCTGCGCTTTATTCCGACGCTTATTGATGAAACAAATAAAATTATGAGTGCGCAAAAGGCACGGGGGGCTGATTTTGAAAGTGGCTCTATGCTTCGGCGGATTAAGGCGATGCTGCCGATTCTTATACCATTGTTAATTTCGTCTGTACGCCGCGCCTATGAACTGGCCGAAGCAATGGAAAGCCGCTGTTACAATGGGGCAGAAGGCAGAACAAAATTTAAAACCCCGAAGCTCGGACTACGTGATGCGGTAAGTGCAGTGGTTTGTGCGCTCGCCTTACTGTTGATTATTCTAATCAATCATTTTTGTTAGGGTAGGTTATGAAACGGTTTTTATTAAAGCTACAATATGACGGAACGCATTACCACGGTTGGCAGGTACAGGCCAACGCTGTAACCGTACAAGAGGTTTTACAGGATGTCTTGCGTTCTTTGACGAATGGTGATGTACAAAGCATCACCGGTTGCAGTCGGACAGACAGCGGCGTGCATGCCAATGGATTCTATTGCCATTTTGACACCGGTTCCCGTATCACAGCTACGCAGTTTGTGCGGGCGCTGAATGCCAAGCTTCCGGAAGATATCGCGGTTTTGCATTGCCGAGAGGTTGACCCGCAGTTTCATGCAAGATACAGCGCAAAAGGTAAGCAATATATTTATCGGTTCTATCATTCTGCGGTGCATGACCCTTTCCGTCATGCATATGCGCTTCGGCTGGACAAACCGCTTTCGCTTTCACTGCTGAATTCAGCGGCCGAGCAGTTTATCGGCACACACGATTTTTCTGCATTTTGTGCAACGGGCAGCAGTGTGGAGAATACGGTTCGCACCATTACCGAATGTTCTTTCAGTCATCAGGATAATGAAACGGTTTTTACGGTTACAGGAAACGGCTTTTTGTATAACATGGTACGTATCATGGTTGGCACACTGCTGGAAGTACAAAACGGTAAGATTCCGGCAGAGGACATTTCTAAGATTATAAACGGAAAATGTCGTACAGCCGCCGGAAAGACTGCACCGCCATACGCACTTTATTTAAATGAAGTTTATTATTAGGAGGCACCGGACGTGGCAGAATATAAAAAACGACAGAGCAAAAAAGTAAAATTGAACAAGAAGCGCTCTGTCCGCCGTCCGGCGCAAAAGCCCGAACGGATACAGATGTCGCACACAACCAAAAAGCAAACATCTGCGCCGCGTAAAACACAAGGCGAAAGCAAAGCAAATCGTTACCGTGTTTTGCAAAACCGCCAATTAAAAAAACGCACAGTATGGATTTCGGGTGCTGCCTTTTTACTTTTGGTTTTACTTGTTTTTCAGTTGGCATTGCCGACAGGGATAATTGAATCCTTGCAAAACAGTTATGCACTGAATGCAACCAACGGTAGCGGTTGCGATTCGCTGATGGGGACCTCCTTTCTGCAAATGAACGCCCGTTACGGACGTATCGACCTGCTTTCCGGCGCGTATTATGAGGTTTATAATAAAAAGGGCGGTACTGCCTATACGGTGCAACACGGATATTCTGCACCGGTTATGGCAACCTCAGCGGCACGCACGCTGATTTTTGAGCGAGATGGAACAGAGCTCAGCGTTTACAATTTGAGCAAACAGCAACAGCAGATTACGGTTGACGGCAAGTTGTATACAGCGTCAATCAGCCGAGGCGGCAAGGTGGCCGTGGCTTATAAATCGAATGATTATCTATCGGTCGTAGAGGTTTATACCAAGCGCTCGCAGATTTTATTTACGCAAAATTTTTCGAATGAATATGTCACCTCGCTTTCTCTGAATTCATCCGGCCGTTATCTTACGGTGGCTACGCTTTTTGCAAAGGGTGGTATATACCACTCCAATCTTTATCTTTTTGATGTTAAAAAACAAAAGCAAGTTTTAAAAACAGCTTATGAGAATATGTTTTTCACTGCAAGTGAAAGTCTTGGAAACGGGTCGGTTTTATCGGTCAGTTATGATAAGGCGGTAATTGTTTTTCCTGGAAAAAAGACCATGGAAGAACTTGATATTCCGGAAAAAATCAGCAATTATTCCGTTTCGTCAAACAATACAATCGCATTTGTCTGCAATCAGACCAACAATACAATTGACAATAAAATTCGTCTCTACAACAAACGGGGAAAACTGAAAACTGAACTGGACTTTGTCGGTACAATTAACGGATTTTCCGTTTCAAATACACATATATATATTTTATCGGATGACATACTGCACATTTACAGGATAAAAGATTTAAAACATACGCAAGAAGAGTTCCCCAATGCACAACTTCTGGCGGCCTTCCGTGGCGGTGCAGCTGCAATATCCAATTCGAAACTTCAAATTACAAAACAATAGGTGGATATAAATATGGCTTGGATTTTAGATATTATTGTTATTGCCGTTGTTGCTTATTACGCGTTTATTTCCGCAAAACGCGGATTTGTCCGTACTTTAATTGAATTGGTTGGTTTTATTGCCATCTTTTTGATTATAACCAAAGCCGGCACGCCGATGTCTGAAAAGTTGTTTGATACCGTTTTTCGTGCGCAGGTTTTATCTAAGGTAGAAACCTCTTTGCAGGATTCTGCGGCGCAAACCACACAGGCACTCACCAATGCGTTGCCTGAATTTGTTGTTAACAGTGCTGACTTTTTGGGCATTAACATTAGCGAAACGGTGGATATGAGTAATAATACAGCGGCATTGGCATCCAGCATTACCGATAACGTAATTCGACCGGTGGCAACCAGTTTGATTTATGCGGTTATCAGTCTGTTGCTTTTTGGTCTTGGTATGTATCTTGTCCGTGTTTTGGCACGCGCTGTAAACAGCTTATTCAAAATATCCTTTGTCGGTGTTGTGAACCGTGTGCTCGGTGCTGTGTTGGGCGCAGGAAAGGGCTTGGTTGTCGCTTTTGTTTTGTGTATGCTGATTACGGTAACCGTTTCATTTACGGAAAATGGTTTCTGGGTTTTTACAAAGGAAAATATAGAGCAATCCTTCATTTTTGGAAGGATTGCAGAATGGAATCCGCTTTATAAATAATAAGGAGAATGAAAATGAAGCTTTGCTATAAATGCAAAAAAAGACCGGCGGTGGTTTTTATATCGGATGTCAATAACCCACAAAGCGAACCGCAGGGACTTTGCCTTATCTGTGCAAAAGATTCCGGCATCAAACCGGTTACGGATATGTTGCAAAAAATGAATATATCCGATGAGGATATTGAACAAATGAGTGACCAATTTTCAGATGCTATGTCGATGCTGGAAGACGAAAATGAGGAGGATTTTACACAGGGTGGAGCGCCGGTATTTCCTTTCTTAAATCATATTTTCGGTAGTGACAGTGGCGCAGTTAAAGAGGAAAATCCTGTGTCGGAAAACGGCAAGAATGAAGCCAAGAAAGGAAAAAATAAAAAGCGCCGCTTTTTAGAACAATACTGCACAAATTTAACCGACAAGGCAAAAAACGGTGAACTGGATGTAATTATCGGGCGTGATGCAGAACTCGACCGCGTAATTCAAATCCTTTCCCGCCGTTCTAAAAACAATCCCTGCCTGATTGGCGAACCTGGTGTCGGGAAAACGGCAATCGCAGAAGGGTTGGCAATTATGATTGCCAGCGGTAAAGCACCTGCTCGATTATTAGATAAAGAAATTTTACTTTTAGATTTAACAGCCTTGGTTGCAGGAACGCAGTTTCGCGGCCAGTTTGAGAGCCGCGTGAAGGGCTTGATTGACGAAGTCAAATCAGCCGGCAACATTATTCTCTTTATTGATGAGGTGCATAGCCTGGTTAATGCAGGTGACTCGGAAGGGTCAATGAGCGCCGGTAATATTTTAAAGCCTGCGCTTTCCCGCGGTGAAATCCAGGTTATCGGTGCCACAACCTTGAAGGAATACCGTAAGTATATTGAAAAAGACGCAGCCTTGGAACGCCGATTCCAGCCTGTTGTTGTTGAAGAGCCTTCGGTAGAGGATTGTATCAAGGTTTTGACCGGCGTACGCTCTTATTATGAGGGTTATCACAATGTGACCATTCCGGATGCGTTGATTTCACTTGTTGTTACGCTTTCTGAGCGTTATATTACCGACCGCTTTCTGCCGGACAAAGCCATTGATTTGCTGGATGAGGCCTGTGCTTGTGCCAGTCTGCGCAATAAAGCAATTGACCGATTACATGAGATGAATAAAAAGGTTGCACAGCTTTCTAAGGAGGCCGAAGAAATCGAGACTGCGGTAGAACAGGTTGACTATGAACGACTTGCCGCCATAAAGCAGGAGCTCGCAAAATATCAAAAAGAATCCGAGAGTTTATATTTGCCGGCATCGCAAAATACTGTTACCGATGATGATATCGCAAAGGTTATAGAGTTGTGGACGGGGATTCCTGCCGTTAAAATCAAAGAATCCAATCTAACGCGCCTAAAAAATCTTGCTGACCGAATTAAGGAAAAGGTCGTTGGACAGGATGAAGCAGTGGAAGCGGTTGCTATGGGTGTGCGTCGTTCCGGCGTGCAGATTTCTTCGCATCGGCGCCCGGCGTCCTTCATCTTTGTCGGTCCTACCGGTGTAGGAAAAACCTATCTGGTTAAGGTTCTTTCGGAGCAATTGTTTAATTCGCCCGAAACCTTTATTCGTTTGGACATGTCGGAGTTCATGGAAAAGCATTCGGTGTCTAAAATCATTGGCGCACCTCCTGGATATGTCGGTTATGACGATGCAGGTCAGCTGACCGAAAAGGTACGCCGCAAACCCTATTCAGTTGTATTGTTTGATGAAATTGAAAAGGCACACCCCGATGTACTGAATATTCTGCTGCAAATTTTGGATGACGGTCGCATCACCGATGCACAGGGAAGAACGGTTAATTTTGAAAACACCGTTATTGTTATGACCTCTAACGCGGGTAGTGACCGTGTTGGCAATCCGGTAGGCTTTGGAAAAACCGTTCAGGATGCGAGCCGTGAAAAGGTAATGAAAGCGTTGGAAGAGTTCCTTCGTCCGGAATTTTTGGGCAGGGTAGACGATATCATTGTTTTCCGACCGCTGACTGAACAGGATTATGTACGTATTACAGGGTTGATTCTCGATGAATTAAAACCGGTGCTCGCCGAAAAGGGAATTGGCCTGGAATATGACAATTCTGTCTGCGTAGATATTGCACGGCGTGCCATTAAAAACAAACGCGGTGCGCGCGACCTGCGCAGAATTATTCGCAAAGATATCGAAAATCCGATTGTAAATCGGCTGATTGACGGCGAAGATAATTCTTTTGATACGGTTAAAGTGACCTTTGAAGAAAATTTAAAAATTTCGTTTGTTTAACCCTTGACTATCGACGCTGTATGTGTTAAAATATACAGCGTCGCAAATATGCGGGTGTAGTTCAATGGTAGAATGTCAGCCTTCCAAGCTGAACACGTGGGTTCGATTCCCATCACCCGCTCCAAAAAATCGGTACAGTTTTTTAACTGTACCGATTTTTATTTTTACAGATAACAAAGCCGCTTACTGCAAATGCAGTAAGCGGCTATAATAAAATCGAATTATTTTTGATTTAATTCTTTGCGAATTTCAGCAGTAACCAGTTCAATGATTTTATTTATATCCATCTCGCCGGGAACCGATGCATTTTGAGAACTGTATTTGGCTTTACCGTCACTGGAAAACAGCTGCATTTTAGAAGTGGTTTCCTGTTTTACGGCCTCAACCGCTGCGGGAATCAAATCGATAATACCTTTATTCATATCGCTGAATTTGCGGAATTCTGCTTTTACAGCCGCAATATTGATATCCGTAAAGATATTAACCTTGCTGATACCTTCTGCGATTGCACGGCGAAAATCGTTGTCGGTCAATCCGGAGCCACCATGTAAAACCAAGGGAACATCTACGGTGCTTGCAATGGTCTTGATTCTCTCAAAATCAAGCTTCGGCGGAAGCTTGTATGCACCATGTGCATTGCCGACAGCAATTGCCAAAGCATCTACGCCGGTCTTTTCAACATAATCCTTTGCCATTTTGGGGTCGGTAAAGAATTTGGAGGGGTCTTCAAGATGGGAACTACCTTCGGCAGAGCCCTCATTATCACCGACGTGACCCAATTCACCTTCAATAGTTGCACCGTAAGAATGTGCAATTTCTGCCATTTCTTTTACTTTTTGCACGTTAAGGTCATAGGGGTCGGTAGAGCAGTCATACATAATCGAGGTGAATCCGAGTTCAAGAGCCTTCAAGCAGGTTTCTTTTTTCAAGCCGTGGTCCAAATGCACAACAACAGGAACATTTGCTTTTTTGGCCATCGGAAGGAGATAATAGGAAACCTCTTCCAACGGTCCGTATGGAAACAATACCTCGGCAGTACCCATGATAACCGGGGACTGGGTGGATTCAGCAGCGGCAATAATGCCTCTCGCAAGTTCTAGGTTGACTGCGTTAAACAATCCAACAGCGTATTTATTCTTTTTTGCCGGGATAAGAATTTGATTTAAATTTACTAACATTTTTTACACCCTAACCATTAAATTTTACAGCGGCAATCTTTCGTATTTTTCAGCCATTTTCAAAATTTCGGATTTTTCCATCATACCGTCTACTGAATTTTCAGCGAACAAGTTGCAAGCTGCGGCAGCAGATGCAAATTCCAAAAGGAATTTATCGTCAAATGCATTATACAGACCGTATAAACATGCAGCACAAAATGCGTCCCCGGCGCCAACACTGCCTTTTATAAGTTCACGAGGGATTTTCAGTGAGGGCACTGCGGTGAAATTACCGGATTTTGCATCCAAACAGAAACTAACCTTTTTGCTGTGAACCACGACCTTTTCCGCAACGCCGTGCTCTACGCATTTTTCCATTGCCAGACGAATACGGTCGGTTTGAATCTCACCATTTTCATTGTAAGGGTCAAGACCCCAAATTCCGCAACATTCAATTTCATTGACAATAAAATAATTGCAATATTTTAATGCAGGGGAAATGGTACGATTGTAGTCGGCGTCATTACTGCTCACAACATCAATGCTGGTTTTAATGCCGGCTTCCCGAACATCGTGTAAAAAACGAGCCATTACGGTTCCGTATTCGGAATCGGGCTGGTCAAAACTATCCAACAAAAGGATATATCCAATATGTAGTATCGAGGAATTGATTTTGGAAATATCGATATTGGCAGGGGAGAAGGTGGCATTTGCGCCTCTCGAATGGAAAAATGTTCTTTCGCCCGACGGTTGGCTCATAACATCGCTGAAACTCGTGGGTGCATCTGCGGTGACAGAAATTTTATCGGTTCGCATTCCGTATTTTTCCATTTGAGCAACTGCATAACGACCATTTTCATCGTTTCCGATTTGACCGATTGCTTCCAAGGAAACCGTACTGTCGATTTTTGCGAGATTAATTCCGGTATTTGGGACGCAACCGCCAACCGATAATTTTACATCGGTTATCGTTGAAAGCATGCCAACATTGGGATAGGATTCTATGGTTTTTACCATATCCACAAGTATATTGCCGGCGAGAGCAATGCCTCCGGTTAATGGAGATGCGTTATTTAAATTATGTTTATTCGTAAAGCAACACTCCTTTATTATGTTTATTATAGCTTGAAAAACTGTACAGGTCAATATTAAAATGGAATAAATTTATACTTAATTATACAGAAACGGCCACCGCAATAACGGTAGCCGTTTAACATGTGTAATACTTTAATGATATTTATGCTTAATAAGGCCGCAGGCTTTGGAAAATTCCATTACAAACAAGGGCACAACTGCAAGACCGAGTCCAATCAAATAGAGTTTGGTAGGCAACATAACTAATCCAAATGCGGTTGAAATCGGAGTGAAGAGAACGAGGGCCACCAATAAAACAGAGGCAAGGCAGGCCAGGTTTAGTTTTTTGTTAGAGAAGAAGCCAATCTTAAATAACGAACGCTCCGACCGCATATTGTAAGCCTGTACGATTTGTGTTAAAGAAAGAATCATAAATGCCATTGTTTGACCGCCGGCAAGTGTACCGGTGATGAATTCGCCAAGCTTAAAACCAACCAGGGTCAAGAGAGCAAACATAACGCCCTGCAAAACAACGCGTATTCCCAATCCGTGTGCAAAAACACCTTCGTTCTTCGGTTTTGGCTTTTGCTCCATAATGTTATCTTCTACGGCTTCCATACCAAGCGTGATTGCCGGCATACTGTCGGTTACAAGGTTAATCCAGAGCAGTTGCATGGAGAGCAGAGGTGTTTTGTGCCAGAGCAGCATGGCAGCAAATACGGTGATGACTTCGCCGATATTGGTGCCGAGTAAAAATCCAACAACCTTTTTAATGTTGGCGTATATACCGCGGCCCTCGCGCACAGCGTCAACAATTGTGGCAAAATTATCGTCGGTCAGGGTCATGTCTGCGGCGCCTTTGGCCACATCGGTGCCGGTAATACCCATTGCACAGCCAATGTCTGCGGCTTTGAGTGCCGGTGCGTCATTTACACCGTCTCCGGTCATAGAAACAACCTGACCGCGTCTCTGCCATGCTTTTACAATGCGTATTTTATTTTCGGGAGATACACGGGCATAAACAGCGATTTGTGACACCTGCTTGTCCAACTCTTCGTCGGACATTGCATCCAGTTCTGTGCCGGTAATGGCGCGGTCATTGTCGGTTAAAATACCCAATTGCCGAGCAATTGCAGAAGCAGTAACAATGTGGTCGCCAGTAATCATAATCGGTTTTATACCGGCTTTACGGCAGGTTTCTACTGCTTGTTTGGCCTCCGGTCGCGGAGGGTCAATCATTCCAACCAGACCCATAAAGGTTAAATCATTTTCCAGTTTTTCGCTGGTAAGGTTTTCCGGCAGATTTTGGATTTCTTTATAAGCAACAGCCAGAACACGCAAAGCAGAGGAGCTCATACTGTCGTTCATTTTGCGTGCGGCCTCCAAATCGCCGCGGATACAACGCGAAGCCAACATATCAAAAGCACCTTTAACGATAACAACCAATTTATCTCCCATTTGGTGTACTGTGCTCATCAGTTTGCGGTCTGAATCAAAGGGCAGCTCAGCGACGCGCGGTGCGTCTTTTTCCAGTACTTCTTTGGTCATGCCGTTTTTGTGTGCGGCATAAACAATGGCGGTTTCGGTTGGGTCGCCGATATGCTGAACCGAACCATCTTGGTTGAATATTACAGAACCATCGCAGCATAGCGTGCCGAATTGCAAGAGTTGTTTAATTTCGGCCGAATTGTTTTCGGTAATATCCTCAGAGGCGGATGCACCGTCAAGATAGGCTTTCACTAATGTCATGCGGTTTTGGGTCAGTGTACCGGTTTTATCCGAGCAGATAACCGATGCACTGCCGAGGGTTTCTACTGCCGGCAATCTGCGAATTATTGCATTTTTCTTTACCATGCGTTGTACGCCGATAGAAAGAACAATGGTAACGATGGCAGGCAATCCCTCCGGGATGGCGGAAACAGCCAGTGAAATAGAGGTCATAAAGATTTCCATTACAGGAATCTTGTTTACAACACCGACAATAAAGATAATCAAGCAAGCAGCAATTGCCATGATACCCAGATATTTGCCAAGTTGAGATAACTTCTTTTGCAGAGGTGTCTGCTCATCAGCTTCATTGTCGAGCAGGTTGGCAATCTTACCCATTTCGGTATTCATTCCCGTTCCGGTAACCACGGCAAGCGCTGTACCGTAGGTAACGCTGCAACCTGAGAAAATCATATTGGTTCTGTCTCCGAGAGGTGAGTTTTCACTTGGTAAAGTATTTGCATCCTTTTCAGCCGGCACGGATTCTCCGGTTAGGGCAGATTCCTCACATTTTAAAGCAACACTTTTAATCAAGCGTGCATCGGCAGGAATAAAGTCACCGGCCTCTAAGCGAATAATATCACCCGGCACAAGTTCTGCGGCTTCAATCACACCTTCTAAGCCGTTGCGGATGACGCGGGCATGGGGCGCGGAAAGGTTTTTTAACGCATCTAATGCTTTTTCCGCTTTGCTTTCCTGCATAACCCCCATGAATGCATTCAAAATGACGATTAACATGATGAGTGCAGGTTCAAAAAACTCACGCGGGTTTTGCTCCACACAAGCGATGCCAAAGGAAACCATCGCTGCGGCAATCAAGATTAGAATCATAGCATCCTTAAATTGGTCGATAAAACGCTGAAAAAGGGTTTTTTTCTTTTTTTCTTTCAACTTATTTTCGCCAAAAGCTTCTGTTTGCTTTGCGACCTGCGCATCAGATAAACCTTTTGCGGGGTCAACAGAAAAGTGTTCAAGAACTGTTTTGACCTCTTCACTGAAAAATGTCAATTTACATCCTCCTAAAATTATTTTGCAAGGAAAATTTTAGCATAAATTTAGATTCTTTGCAAGTGACATACAAATATAAAAAGGCGGACATCCTTTTGTTTTCAAAGGATGGCCGCCAATTGTAAAATTTTTACGAATGGTTTTTATCTATTTAACAGCCAGACACCCGCGTTTAAATATCCGGCAAAAGTGACCCAAACCAGATAGGGGATTTGCAAATAAGCGGCAAGTTTATTGTGACGGTAAAAAGCAATAATCATGCCAAGAATCAAGAACCATAAAACGACCAACCAAATCAATGCGAAGAAATACTGCTTTGAGTTAAAGAAAATAATTGACCAGAAAAAATTGAAAATAAGCTGTAAAGCGTAGATGGTAAAAGGAAAGTCGCGGCGGTCGGATAAGGATTCAAATACCAAATATGCAGAAATACCCATTAAAGTAAAGAGAATTGTCCATACAATTGGAAATACAACGCCTGGCGGTGTCAAGGGTGGTTTATTCAGTGCAGCATAGTCTTTCATGCCTTGGTTGGAAATAAATGCTGAAAGTCCAGCTACCGCATAAACAATCAGTAAATTGACAATAAGTTCTTTCCAGTTTATTTTTTTCATAATTTCCTCCCCAAATTTTTTATTAGCTGGCAGTTGTATTGATAGTATATGAGGAAATATATGAAATTATTTATAACAGATATAAACCTGCGTTTTTTAATACTATGTTTTGCTTATTTTCATTATCAGGCCGTGTGGCAGCAGTTTGGCAAGAATATAATAAAATTTGTAGAATAATCTCGGTGTGTATAAGATACGGTTCCGTTTTACGGATTTCAGCGCTTGCGCTGCGACCTTTGAAGGTATGCAGTAGGGAAGGGTGTCAAAGGCTTTTGATGTGCCTTTTTCAATACCGGCCACCGACAGAAATTCTGTGCACATCGGTCCGGGGCAAATCGCTGTACAATGAATACCGAGCGGTTTGATTTCCTCCCGCAGAGATTTGGAAAAACTTAATAAATATGCTTTTGTAGCGGAGTATACGGTCATGCGGGGATTTGGCGCAAAGGCGGCAATGGATGCAACATTGAGAATCATCGCACCGCGTGCCATATAAGGTAAACAAAGGGCGGTCAGCAAAGTGGCGGCACGATTATTCAGGTCAATCATACAGCCCTGTTCTTCATAATTACAATCGGCTAAGTTTCCGATTTTTCCAGACCCTGCATTGTTAATCAGCAAACGGATTTCCGGTTTCTGTTCTGCAAAAATTTGTTTTAGATGGGTAAAACTTTGGCGCTCAGTTAAATCCAATAAAATTTCTTTAACGGGAATTTTACCGGAAGATGTTTGTATGGGACGGCGCTGTATCGTCCAAACCTCTTCAATTTCCGGGAATTGTATCGGGAGTTGCTTTAAAAATTCTGCGCCCAATCCGGTTGAGGCACCCGTAATCACAGCAATTTTTTTCATAGAATCACCATCTTCAATTTAGTCATTAAAAAAAGTATAACTGTAATTCTTTGAAATGGCAAGTATTTTGCCCGAAAAACTTGACAATGACGGCTTAAATTTGCTATTATAATATGAATACATTTATATTATATAGTGAGGTGTAGAAATGCTGAAAAGTATGACTGGTTATGGGCGCGCAGAAAAAGTTTTCGGCGATTTAACTGTGTCGGTTGAACTCAAAACGGTAAATCATCGCTTTCTGGAATTCACTCCAAAGCTGCCGCGTGGATACGCTTTCTTGGAAGAAAAACTGAAAGCCTATGTGCAACGCTTTGTCAACCGCGGTAAGGTAGATGCTTACCTTACGATTTTACATGACGGTGGCGCGGATGTAACTGTGGAAATCAATCATCCTATGGCGAACGGATATATTTCGGCCCTTCGTTCCTTGGCCGAGACGTATCATTTGCCGGATGATATTTCGGTTTCTGTCCTCTCTCAATATAGTGACATTTTCAATATTTCCAAGCAGGCGATAAATGAAGAGGAAATTACCGAACAAGTTCTTGAAGTGACGGATGCCGCGCTTCAATCCTTGATTGCCATGCGTGAAATTGAGGGTAAAAAGCTGCAAGACGATTTGCTCAGTCGCCTCACTTTGATTGAGGACAAGGTGTCTTTTGTTGAAGCGCAATCTCCAAAAACAGTGGCAGCATATCAGCAAAGGTTAGAGCAGAGAATCAAAGATTTATTGGGTGACACACAAATAGATGAACAGCGCTTGCTAACCGAAACGGCAGTCTTTGCAGATAAAATTGCCGTTTCAGAAGAAACGGTGCGATTGCGTAGCCATATCAAGCAATTTCGTGATTTGCTTGCTTGTGGTGAGCCGATAGGACGCAAGCTGGATTTTATTGTCCAAGAAATGAACCGAGAAACCAATACCATCGGTTCCAAAGCGCAGGACATTACCATTGCACATACCGTAGTAGACATGAAAGCCGAGATTGAAAAAATCCGGGAACAGGTTCAAAACATTGAGTAGGTGAAACGATGAAACTGATAAATATTGGCTTTGGTAATATGGTCTCTGCCGCTCGGTTGGTTGCGATTGTTACACCGGAGTCTGCACCGATTAAGCGCATGATTCAGGATGCAAAAGAACAAGGCACATTGATTGACGCAACCCATGGGCGTAAAACGCGCGCCGTTATTATTACCGATAGCGACCACATTATCCTCACATATCTTCAATCGGAAACGGTTGCCGCAAAAATTACGGAAACCGATAGTGAAGATTTAGAAGGGGAGGATGAAAATGCGTAGAGGGCAACTTTATATTTTCTCCGGCCCCTCCGGCTCAGGCAAGGATACAATTTTAAAAATTGTTTTGGAACAAACCGAGGATTTAAAACTATCTATATCCTCAATTACGCGCGCTATGCGTGAGGGAGAAGTTGATGGAGAAAAATATCATTTTGTTTCACGAGCCGAATTTGAACAAATGATGAAAGATGACGCCTTGTTGGAGTACAATCTTTACCTTGACCAATATTACGGAACACCGAAACAACCGGTTGAAGAATATCTAAACCAAGGTATAGATGTCATTCTTGAAATCGATGTGAACGGTGCCGAAAAGGTAAAGCGTAAATGCCCGGAGGCAATCAGCATTTTTGTATTGCCGCCTTCCTTAGAGGTGTTGCGTGCGCGTCTTGCCGGACGCGGAACCGAAACCGAAGAGGTTATTTCCAGAAGAATGCAAATTGCCTTAAATGAAATTGGTCTTGCAGATCAATACGATTATATTGTTATTAACGACCAATTGGAGAATGCTTGCAAAGAGCTGACCTCCATTATTCTCAGCAAACGCTGTAAAACAGAAAAAAGAAACCATTTGTTAAAGGAGTTTTCATTATGTTAAATCCCGCTATCGGAAAATTGATTCATTCGTGTGACAGTCGATACAAACTGGTTTTAGATATCGCAAAAAAAGCCAGAAAGATTGCCAAAGAGGCAGAAGAACGCAAAGAAATTATTGTTGAAAAAACTGTAACCTTGGCCATGAATGAGATGGCAGAAACGCTTGAAAAATAAGGAACCTGAACATAAGGAGTCTGCGGTATGGGAAATTGGATTGTCGGTGTTGCCGTTAATCAAAAAATTTACCACATAGACAAGCTGTATGATTATCTTGTGCCGGCGTCTTTTGTTACTGCCGCACAGCCCGGGAAACGGGTTTTGGTGCCGTTCGGTAACAGTAATCGCGCGGTAATGGGTATGATTATGCATATGACTCCGTCAGAAAGTGCGACACCGTTGAAAAGCATTCTTTCGGTGGTGGATGAAAATCCGGTTTTAAATGATGAAATGCTGCAAATGGTCTCCTTTCTGAAAGAACGGACATATTGTACTTTTTATAGCGCGGTACAGCAGCTTTTACCGGCCGGAGCAGGCCATACGGTAACGCAGAAATATTTGCCGGCAGCAGACATTACCCCGAATACCTTACCGAAGCTTTCATCTGAAATGGTGGCGGTTATGGACTGTCTGTTTTCTGCCGGGACACCACTAAGTGCAGAACGCATTGCCGAAAAAACCGGGATTGCAGATTGCGAAATAGTCTTGCAAAAGCTTTGCAAGCGGGAGTTGTTGGTTCGGCAAAGTACAACAAAACAAAACACCGGTCTTGCCACCGTAAAAATGGTTCGCCTACCGGAACGCAATCTGGAAGTAAAACTGACCAAGAAACAGCAGGCGGTTTTCGATTCGCTTTCTAAAATCGGTTGCGCCTCCATTAAGGAGCTTTGCTACTTTACCGGTGTTGGTGTTTCGGTTATTACCAATATGGTGAACAAAGGTTACCTCATCGCATATGATATTGCCAAATATCGAATGCCATATCATTTTGCCGGTGTGTTGCAGCAGCAAGATATCCAACTGACCGCTGAACAGGAAAAAGCTTATCAACAACTGCTATCGGATTATGTGCAACCAAAATCATCGGTTTCTCTTTTGTTTGGAGTCACCGGCAGCGGAAAAACGCAGGTTTTTTTAAAAATGGTTGACCGCTGTCTGACGGATGGTAAAACAGCGATTGTAATGGTTCCGGAAATTTCGCTTACGCCGCAAACGCTGCACATTTTCAGTCGGCGTTACGGTGATGATATTGCAGTTTTTCACAGCGCGATGTCCCGCGGACAGCGCCTTGACGAATGGCGCCGTGTAAAAGAAGGCAAAGTACGAATTGTTATCGGTACCCGTTCTGCGGTATTCGCTCCCTTGGAAAACATCGGTTTGATTGTTATGGATGAGGAACAAGAGGGCAGTTACAAATCGGAAAAGTCACCTCGCTTTCATGCGGCCGATATTGCAAAGTACCGCACGCGTTATCATAACGCACTTTTGATTCTTTCCTCCGCAACGCCGTCAATAGAAACCTATTCTAAGGCCAAGGCCGGCATTTACCATCTTGCCACGATTTCCAATCGATATGGCGGAGCTGTTTTGCCCGAGGTCATTACGGTAGATATGCGCAAAGAACTTTCGGCCGGCAACTCTTCGGTTATCAGCCGTTATCTTGCCGATGAATTGCAAACGGTATTGGATGCAAAAAAACAGGCTATACTTTTATTGAATCGGCGTGGGCATAACACTTTTGTTTCTTGTTCGGTTTGTAACCATGTGTTAACCTGTGATAGTTGCAGCATTTCTCTGACATATCATTCGGCCAACAATCGGTTGGTATGTCATTATTGCGGTAAATCGATTCCTTTTGTACAAAAATGTCCGAGTTGCGGTAATGAACATGTTCGTTATGCAGGGCAGGGTACTCAAAAGGCAGAAATAGAGCTTCGGGCGATGTATCCAAGTGCTCGGATTTTGCGCATGGATGCGGACAGTACAATGACACGCTCTGCCTTTGAAGAAAAGATTCGTGCATTTTCCGAAAAGGAATATGACATTATGATTGGTACGCAGATGGTTGCCAAGGGATTGGATTTTCCTGATGTAACCCTTGTCGGCGTTTTGAATTCCGACCAGTCGCTTTACAGCGATGATTTCCGAAGCTTTGAAAAAACCTTTTCGCTGCTTACGCAGGTGGTTGGCCGTTCAGGACGAGGCAACGCAAAAGGCAAGGCAATTATTCAAACCAATGACCCGGACAATGAAATCATTCGGTTTGCGGCAAATCAAGACTATGCAGGTTTTTATGAAAATGAAATTTTAACGCGGCGCTTGATGGTTTATCCGCCTTTTTGCGATTTGACGGTCGCCTATGTTCTTTCAGACGATTGCCGGCTTGCGGAAGAGGGTGCCTCCTTTGTCGCCGAATATATAAAAGAAAAAATCGGTGCCGAATTTGCCGATGTAAAAATGATTGCACTGGGGCCTATTTTGTGCAGTGTCCCAAGAATCAATAACAAATACCGGTACCGCGTAATATTTAAACACAAAATCAATGCCTCCGCGCAACGGTTGTTTTCTGCACTTATGCTTGCTTTTGCAGAGCAGTCAAAGTATAAAAACGCAACCCTTGTTCTGGATGCCAATCCGGAGTCAATCATTTAGAATGGAGATAAATATTTATGGCAATGCGTAATATTGTACATGAGGGCGATGACCTGTTACGAAAAAAATGCCGTACGGTCGAAGTCTTTGATGAAAAATTAGCTGTTTTGATAGACGATATGCTGGAAACCATGTATGCTGCCGATGGAGTAGGACTGGCCGCACCGCAGGTCGGCATTTTAAAGCGGGTTTGCGTTATCGACATCGGCGAAGGCCCGATTGAGCTGGTTAATCCGGTCATTACCGTAGAAGAAGGCCAGCAGATTTCTCCCGAGGCCTGCCTTTCCTGTCCTGGTCGGTGCGGAACGACCAAACGGCCGAATTATGTTCAGGTCAAAGCGCAAGACCGTCACGGAAATCCGGTTACCTACGAGGGAACCGAACTCCTTGCCAAGGCATTTTGCCATGAGATTGACCATTTGGACGGCATACTGTTTATTGATATTATGCTGGATGAATTGGAGGAAGAATAATCGGTATGCGCATTGTTTTTATGGGAACACCGGATTTTTCCGTGCCCTGCCTTCATGCTTTACAGGCTGCCGGTCATACCGTATCGGCTGTTTTTACGCAGCCGGATAAGGCGTTTGGCCGCAAACAGCTGTTGGTAGCTCCGCCTGTAAAGCAGGCCGCCGTAGCACTTGGTTTGCCGGTGTATCAGCCGACAACGCTGCGTGATGGAACTGCCCTTGAAATTGTTCGCGCCAACCAACCCGACTTGATTGTTGTTGTGGCCTACGGGAAAATATTGCCACCGGAGCTTTTGAAGTCTGCTCCGTATGGCTGTATCAATGTTCATGCCTCGCTTTTGCCGAAATTTCGCGGCGCATCTCCCATTCAGTCGGCTATTCTCGCAGGTGACTCAGAAACAGGCGTCACCACGATGCAAATGGACGAAGGCCTGGATACAGGCGATATTCTTTTACAATCCACCGTAAAAATTGAAAAAAGTGATACGGCGGAATCACTCTTTGAAAAACTAAGCAAATCCGGTGCACAACTCCTGGTTGAAACACTGGAACTGCTTGTCGAAAATACGATTGTTCCTCGTAAGCAGGAGGAGAAGAATGCAACCTATTGCACAATTCTGACTCGCGAAAGCGGAAAAATTGATGCTCGAAAGCCGGCGCTTACCATTGTAAACCAAGTGCGTGGATTGTACCCATGGCCGGCAGCATACTTTGAAATGCAACAGAAAAAGTATAAAGTGCTTTCGGCTGAATTGGCAGAAAAAACCGAAGCTACCCCTGGCACATTGCTTATCGGCAAGGAAACCGTTTGCATCGCCTGCGGTAACGGATATTCCGTTTCAATTATAGAAATTCAGCCTGAGGGCAAGAAAAGAATGCCGATAAAGGCGTTTATAAACGGTTTGAAACAAACGGAGGGATTAAAGCTTGACGCAGAACCCGAGGCAACTGGCTGTTGAGGCACTTATTATTGCAGAGCAGGGCGGATACAGCAATCTGGTTTTAGACCGCTTGCTGAAATCCAATCCGCTTTCAGCGGCTAACGAGGCTTTTTTTACAGCAATTTTTTATGGTACAATTGAGCGCAAACGCACATTGGAAACCATTCTTGGCCGCTATGTCAAATTACCGATACAAAAAATGAAACCGGAAATTCGTTCCGTTCTTCTTATGTCGCTGTATCAAATTTTATTTGCGGATAAGGTGCCGGATTCCGCAGCTGTAAATGAAGGCGTCCAACTTGCAAAGATAGGAAAATACCGGCAGTTAGGCGGATTTGTCAATGCGGTTTTGCGTGCCGTTGTGCGTGATAAAAGCCATTTGATATCCGAATTACAGACAACCCAAAACCTTGCATTTAAATTTTCCTGCGCACCTTCGTTCGTTAGAGAACTGGTTGAACAATACGGCCGGACACAGGCGGAGGCTTTTTTATCCTCGTCACTAAATTCACCACCCGTATATATAAGAAAAAACACGATAATAGAACAACCCTTATCATCAACGCTCAACTGTGAGCCTACTGAACTTGCCGATTGCTATATTCTATCAGATGCTAAGCAAGCGTTGCGTAGCGACGATTTTAAAAACGGATTATTTCATGTAGAGGATAAAGCCTGCCAGTTGGCATGCAAAATGCTGGAACTGCAACCCGGAGAGCGCGTTTTGGATGCTTGCGCTGCACCCGGCGGGAAAACCTTTACCATGGCACAGTATCTGAAAAACACAGGGGAAATCCTTGCCTGCGACCTCCATCCCAATCGGGTGCGCTTGATTGAGCAGGGCGCGCAACGTTTGCATATTACCAACATTCGCGCCATAGAAAATGATGCGCGTCACTATGCTCCGCAGATGGGGGAGTTTGATAAAATTCTATGTGATGTTCCGTGTTCGGGTTATGGTGTTATTCGCCGAAAACCCGAAATCAAACAAAAGGAAACCGAGGATTTCATTTCTCTTCCGGAAATACAGTATCAAATTTTGCAAACCTCGTCGCGCTATTTAAAAAAAGGCGGACTTTTGCTGTATTCTACCTGTACAGTTCGCTTTGCGGAGAATGACTTTGTTGTTCATCGCTTTTTGAAGGAAAATAAAGATTACAAAATGGTTACAGGTCGGCAACTGATGCCGCATACTGACGAAACAGACGGTTTTTTCTACTGTCTTTTAACGAGGTGAGTGCTTGGGCAAGACAGATATTCGTTCCATGTATATATGTGAAATTGCGGATTGGCTGGCCGTAGGCGGCTTCCCGAAATTTCATGCCAAGCAAATTTTTTCTTGGTTGCATCAAAAGTTCGTGCAATCTTTTGAAGAAATGACCGATTTGCCAAAAAAACTGCGTGCAGAACTGGAAAAAAGTTTCTATATTGTAACTATTAAAACAAAGAAAAAACTTGCATCTGCTATTGATGATACGATAAAATACTTGTATGAATTGCCTGATGGTGAGCTCGTAGAATCGGTTTTAATGAAATACCACCATGGTTATACGGTTTGTGTTTCTACGCAAATCGGTTGCAAAATGGGTTGTACCTTCTGTGCCTCCTGCAAAAACGGTTTTGTACGCAATCTGTTCGCCTCGGAAATTCTGGCGCAGGTTGTGGCAGCCGAACAGGACGCAGGGGTGCGTGTTTCCAATGTTGTCATGATGGGAATGGGCGAGCCGTTGGATAATTTTGAAGCTTCACTACGTTTTATACGCCTTGTTACTGCACCGGAGGGTATGAATATCGGCTGTCGGCACATTTCTCTATCTACTTCGGGTGTTGTGCCAAATATATATAAATTGGCAGATTTGCAGTTGCCGGTTACGCTTTCGGTTTCGCTTCACGCTTCCGACGATACAACACGCAGTCGCATTATGCCGGTAAACCAGAAGTGGAATATTGCCGAATTACTGAAAGCATGCCGCTATTTTTTAGAACACAACGGCCGCCGGATTTCTTTTGAATATGCCTTAATTCACGGCGAAAATGATACGGTTCGTGATGCAGATGATTTGGCGGCACTTTTAAAGGGCATGCTCTGTCATGTCAATCTCATTCCCGTAAACAATGTGCATGAAAACCAATATATTGCGCCGAACAAAAAAAGTATTTTGCAATTTCAAAAGCGCTTAGAAACACGGGGCATTACAGCAACCGTTCGCCGCACTTTGGGTTCAGATGTCAATGCTTCTTGCGGCCAGCTTAGAAATCAAAATTTGTAGTATTAGTTTTTGTCAGGGAGGTGTGTTATGAAAATTTACAGTCGTACAGATAAAGGCCGTGTCCGGGAAAGTAATCAAGATTCCTTTGCCGCGCTACATTTAAGCGATACGGCAGCTTTTGCTGTTGTTTGTGACGGTATGGGCGGTGCCAATGGCGGTAATATCGCCAGTGCGATTGCCGTAAAAACTTTATCAGAAAGTTTTCAGCGAAATTTTCGTAATCATATGACCGACAATTCTATTCGCATGATGATGGAATCGGCAATTGTAACGGCCAACAGCTCGGTACTTGCTGCCGCCGCTAAAAATTCCGATTATAAGGGTATGGGAACCACGGTGGTTGCGGCTTTTATTGACAACGGTCAAATTACACTTGCACACTTGGGAGACAGTCGAGCATATTTGTTCACACAAAATCAGCTGACACTTTTGACCCATGACCACTCTGTAATTCAATCTATGATTGATACCGGACAGATTTCCGAAAGCGAAGCGCGCTATCATCCGAAAAAAAATGTGATTACGCGAGCACTCGGTGTACACAAAGACATTGATATTGAATTTACAACGGTTCCTTTTTCGGAAGGTGACATGCTCCTACTTTGCACGGACGGATTAACCAATTATCTGGAAAAAGACCGAATGGAATTTCTTTTTGCAAACACAAAACCGGAGTCGCTTACGGATGCGCTTGTGCATGGCGCAAACGCCAGTGGCGGCGGAGATAATATTACCGTGGTGCTTTTAAGTAACGAATCTATGGTAGGTGAATCAATTTATGGATAAATTTCTTGGAAAACGCCTGGACGGCAGATATGAACTCAAAGAGATTATTGGCGTAGGCGGTATGGCAGTTGTTTATAAAGCGTATGACAATATTGAGGACCGAATTGTTGCGGTCAAGATACTCAAAGAGGAATTTTCCTCCAATGAGGAATTTTTGCGCCGTTTTAAAAACGAGTCAAAGGCCATCGCAGTTTTGTCACACCCTAATATTGTAAAAGTCTTTGATGTCAGCTTTGGTGATTTGATTCAATATATTGTAATGGAATATATTGACGGCATTACGCTCAAAGAGTTCATTGAACAACAAAGAGCATTGCGTTGGAAGGATGCGGTGCATTTTACCATTCAAATATTGCGCGCTTTACAGCATGCACATGACAAAGGCATCGTTCACCGTGACGTTAAACCGCAGAATATTATGCTTCTGCCGGATGGAAAAATCAAGGTCACCGATTTCGGTATAGCTCGATTCGCACGCAGTGAGCATCAAACCGTGACCGATAAAACCATCGGGTCGGTTCATTATATCAGCCCCGAACAAGCGCGCGGCGATGTAACCGATGAAAAAAGCGACTTGTATTCTATCGGCATTATGCTTTATGAAATGCTGACGGGTGAATTGCCCTTCGAGGCGGAAAACGCGGTTTCTGTTGCAATTATGCAACTGCAAAATGAACCGAAGGGATTGCGGGAAATCAATTCGGAAATTCCGTTGGGATTAGAACAAATTACAATGAAAGCTATGCAAAAAGACAGCCTTAAACGCTATCAGACAGCGGCAGAAATGCTTTGTGATTTGGAGGAGTTCCGCCGTGACCCCGAGATGCTGTTTGAGCACAACTATTTTATGGAGGAAGAATCCATCAGGCTGGCAGACCAGGATGAGAATGATGACGAAGAAGCACCGCAAAAACCACCGGTGATTCCGATTTTGGCCGGTGTTGCTTCGGCCTTGGTGCTTGTTCTGGCCATTTTGGCGGTTCTGTTTTTGCCGAAATTGTTCAGCGGCTCTTCCAGTAGTTTTGCCTGCCCGAACCTTGTTGGCAAGAAATATGATGATTTAACAACAAGCGAGGAATACCAAGGGCTAAACATTAAGGTGGATCAAATTCATAGCAGTGAAGTGGAAGCCGGATATATTATGGACCAAGACCCCAAGGCCGGCCGCAATATTAAACCGTCGCAAACCATTACAATCACCGTCAGCTTGGGTGCAAAACAGGTTACGGTCCCCGACGTTTATGAAATTCCGGAGGCCGAGGCCGTTTCCACTTTGAAAGCCAATAATTTTAAGGTTGACAAAACAATTGAAATTACCGATGAATTTATCGCAAAGGGCAGTGTTGTAAAAACCGAGCCGGCACGCAATACGAATGTCCCCGAGGGTACGGCCATTATCTTATATATCAGCAGCGGTGCTGAGGTGAAAATGGGTAAGATTCCGAGTCTTACTGGTTTGTCGGTGGATGTGGCCAAGCGCGATATTGAGCAAAATGGTTTCAAGGTCGGTGAAGTAAATGAGGTGAACAGCACCTTACCAAAGGGAATCGTTATCGCGCAGCGTCCTGACATTTCAACATCGACAGCTCCTCGCGGCTCGGCAATTGATATTGATGTCAGCAACGGTGTCGCACCGGAATATACCTGTAATGTATCTGTTCAGTTTATTGACGCTTTAAGCGAAGAAAGCGGCAAACTGGAAATTCGTTTTTCCAATGGCGATATTGTAAAGGAAGAGAATATCAATTATAAAGGCTCTTATGATTTTAAATATAGAACAACCTACGAAAAAACTTTGACGGCCGAAGTCTATCTTTATATCGGAAACAGCGAGATGCATTATCAAACCCTTTCGGTAGATGCAAAGAACAATAAGGTTTCGGTTACCAAAACCCATTACGCAGGGGAGTAGGTCATGAAGTGTTTATTGCAGAAGGCGGTTTCAGGATTCTTTTATCTTGAAACCGCTGACGGCGTATTTGAGGCAAAAGCCCGCGGTGTATTAAAGCGCGACGGTATGTCGCCGGTGGCTGGTGATTGGGTAGAGGCTACATTTGAAAATGAGCAGCTTGTCATTCATGAAATTTATCCGCGCAAAAACTTTTTTGTTCGACCGCCAATGGCAAACATTGATAAGCTCTTTATTGTTTCTTCTCAATCCACACCAAAGCCAAACGCTCTTTTGATTGACCGGTTGATTGCAATTGCCGAAATGAAAGAAATGCAACCGATTTTGGTTTTTAATAAATCAGATTTGGGTGATTTCGATGCAGATGTTCTTGATGCGTATCAAAAGTCGGGTATAACATTTTATGTCATTTCTTGCAAAGACAATCTGGGCATTGATTCGTTGCGGCAGGAAATTAAAGGCGCAGTATCTGCCTTCGTAGGCAATTCAGGTGTGGGGAAATCCACTTTGCTGAATTCGATTATTGGCCAATATCGTCAGCATACCGGGGATGTTAGCCAAAAATTGGGCAGAGGCCGCCACACAACAAGACAGGTAGAATTGGTGAAACTGGGCGATAACACCTATATCGCAGACACTCCGGGTTTCTCTACTTTGGATATGCAGGCCTATGAAACCTTTTATAAAGAGAATTTGCCACGCGGCTTTCGTGAGTTTGCGCCATTTGTCGGCAATTGCCGTTTTGCTACCTGTACACACACAACCGAACCGGGCTGTGCCGTTCTTTCCGCTGTGCAAAACGGTATCATTGGAAAATCGCGACACGATAGCTATATTTCCATTTTTGATGAGGTTAAAAATCTGCAACCATGGCAAATTAAAAAGAAGAAAAAATAGTATGGAACCAAAATTCACCTCTTGTGTATAATGATAGTGTACAATAAAGGTGGTGGTCAAATGAAATTCAGAAAACGAAACAGAGGAGTTCTTGCCATTTCATTCGGCGTGGGATTTTTGTTTGCGTCCTTTTGTCCATCACAGTTATTGATTATTATTTTATCTTTGGCGGTAATCTGCTTGGGCGTTACTTGTGCCAAATGTTAGGGTGGTTGTAATGAAAGTAGTTGTGGTTCGCTCTCCCGGATTTTTAAAAGGTATTTTGCGCATGCTGTTTAAAATTAAAAAAGAAGCTTAAATTACATATAGAGTAAAGCCGCCGGATAGATTGGTCTATCCGGCGGCTTTGTTTTCATTGATAAGCGTTATGCTGGCATATATCTTTTTGGAAATGAATATATTGAAATATACAGTGTTTTTATATAACGACGAACGCATATTTATTTTGTAGAGCGAAGTCCGGCAAAACACAAAGCTGATTGAAGGAGAATGAAAGATGGAAATAGCGGTAATGAAAGAGAAAGTCAATACCAAGCGAGCTTTGATGGAAAAGAATTTCGAGCAACCTATGGAAATGAGCATAAACCTGCCGGAATATTATCCGGATATTGAAAAAATATTGTCCTGCAAGGCCGAGACCTTTGTCGTCTCAAAAGCCGTTGAAGGCAACACATTGATACTAAACGGAACAAATAGTGCCTTGCTCATTTACCGAGATGCTGAAGGACAGATAAATTCTTTTACAACAGCAGTCCCGTTTACCAAAAAAATTGAATTAAATTTAACAGAGCAAAGCTATATGATAAGTGCAAAGCCGGCGATTGCGTATTTTAATTATAAAGCCAGTAGCCCAAAAAAGGTGAATGTTCGAGGCGCTATCAATATTTTATTGGAGATTTTTGCTAAGGACACAATAGAAATTTTGGCCGATGCAGAAGAACCGACACTTGAAACCATGCATGAAACTATGCAGGGAATGCGATTTTTTGGTAACACAGAGCAGAATGTTTTCATAGAAGAAGAACAGGTAATCGAAAACACGAAACCGCCGATCAAATGCATCTTAAAGGTTGTAAAAGACTGTAAGGTGGACAGTTGTAAGGTTATAAGCAATAAAGTCATTGTGAAAGGCTTGCTGTCTTGCCGGGTGATTTACTGCACAACCGAAGAAGAAATTGAAGAATTGCAGGTTGAGATTCCGTTCAATCAAATTTTAGATTTTGATGGCTTGAACGATACCTGTGTTTGTGTTGCCGATGTTGAACTTTGCAGCTTTGACATTACACCGAAAACAAATTATGAGGGTGAAACGCGCACCTTGGTCTTGACCGCAACAGCCTGCGTTAAAGTCGAAGCTTATCTTGGTAGTGAAATAAAATATATTTCGGATGCTTACTCCACCAAATATGAAATGAAAATGAACAAAAAGGAAATGGCATTTCGAGAATTCTTAGAAGAGATGGAGGAACGGTTTGTTTGTAAAAAAGAGATAGATTATCCCGATGAAATTATGGATATTGAAAATTGCTGGGGAGAAATAATGAACCTATCTGTGAAAACAGAGGGGACAGAAGCACAGATAAGCGGCAATCTCTTGATATGTGCATTGGTTCGGGATGGAAACAAACAATGTAAAATTATAGAACGGACCATCGATTTCAATTGGGCAAAAGCATTAAACCGGGAAGATGCAATGGAATACAAAATTTGTGCAAACGCCTATGTTTCGAACATCAGGTGCAACCTGAGTAATAATGGTGTTGAGGTACATGTGGAACTTAAAATCACTTGCCGGATTTTCCGCGACCGTTCCATAGAGTGCCTTGATATATTGGAACTTTGCGAGGATAACCCGATAAAAAATACAGATTCTATCGGTGCCGTGCTCTATTTTGCAAAAAACGGTGACCGCGTATGGAATATAGCAAAGGAACATCATACCGCAAAAGCGTTGGTTATGGAATGCAATGCGTTAGAGGAAGATGTGATTCACGAAGATATGGCGTTGATGCTGCCGATTTTATAAAAAATAACGGAGGAAGTCGGTTGGACTTCCTCCGCTTTATATATAAAAGCCGCCGTTGGCACCAATAATCTGTCCGGTAATGAAACTGGAATAACCGCTTGTTAAAAAGTAAATTGTTTTTGCGATTTCACCGGCATCGGCAATACGCCCTAAGGGCGTCTCTTCGGTTAGCTGCGATAGGGCTTGAATGGAGAGCGAGGAATTCATTCGGGTGGATACAAGACCGGGTGCAACACAATTTACACGGATATTGCTTGGTCCTACTTCTTTTGCCAACGCTTTGGTTAAGCCAATAACACCGGCTTTGGCCGCGGAGTAATGCACTTCACAGGAAGCACCGGTTTGCCCCCATACAGAGGATACATTTACAATATTTCCCGATTTTTGGTGAATCATATAGGGAAGTGCAGCTTGACAACAATTGAAAACACCGGTCAAATTAACTGCCATCATATGTTCCCAATCGGAAACTGTGATATCAGAAAAAAGTTTTTGTGATGCAACGCCGGCATTGTTCACCAATATATCAATACCGCCGAATTGTCTTTCTGCTTGCATAAACATCGAATTTACTTGTTCGCGGTCGCTTACATCGGCCTGCAAGGCGATACAGCGGCATCCGTTTTCATTTAGAGAATCACAAAGAATTTTTGCTGATTCTTCGGAACGAAAATAGTTGATGACGACTTGGTAGCCCTTTTGCGCAAAAAGAATTGCGGTAGCGGAACCGATTCCGCTGGAAGCTCCGGTAATTAAAATTGTTTTCATTTTACACCTCAAATGCCGAATAAGCAAATTGCATCGCTGGTAGGGGAGGCATAGTGCAAACCCACACCGATGTTTTGATTTATTATAACATTAAACCAAACAAAAAGCAATAGGTATCCAAAATAGGACACTATCCGTTGTGTGTTTTTACCCAAATAATTTCTATATACTGTGGTTTACATAATATGTTTACATAATATTTTTTATTTTGCGTTTTTCATTGACAAGTAAAGAAAAATATTGTATAAATATATTATATAGTCAATTTTTATTGATATTTAGGGGTATTAACAAAAAATGGAAACACTTGGCTTTATCGGTGTAGGTAATATTGCCACAGCGATTATAAAATCTGTTTTAAATTCAGGTTACATAACACCAGACAAAATCTGCTTATTTGATACGGATGAACAAAAATCAGCCGGCTTTCAAACTGCATATGGTGTGCGAGTTGCCACAGCTGCGGTAGATGTAGTAAAACAATGTGATTGTGTTATTATTGCAGTAAAGCCATCGGTTGTGGAAAGTGTTTTGAAAACAATTTCTCCGGTCGTTTCGAGTCAATGCATAGTAAGTGTTGCGGCGGGTATCTCACTTTCCTTTATTGGTTCGCATCTGCCGAAGGGTACATCGGTGATTCGCGTAATGCCGAACACGCCACTTATGTATGGCAACGGTGCCGCGGCGTATTCTGTCAACGCATCTGTCACTTCCACCCAAGCGGCCTTTGTTGAAAAGGTTTTTTCATCCAGTGGTTATGCTGCACAGGTCGATGAGACATTGCTCAATTCTGTTACTGCTGTTAGCGGCAGTTCGCCGGCCTTTGTTTTCCGCTTTATGCGAGACATAATAGAAGAAGGCATGGCACAAGGTCTTCCGCAAGCCGTAGCAGAACAGCTTGTGATTCAAACGGTTATTGGCAGCGCAGTTATGTTGTGTAAAAGCGAATTAACCGCTGATCAGCTGATTCGCATGGTAGCATCTCCGAACGGTACGACCGAGGCGGGACTTTCTGCTTTGGACAGCGCTGGATTTGACGCCTCTGTAAAAGGCGCGGTTAACTCTGCTTACCGCCGTTCAATAGAATTAACAAAATAACATATTTTGTCCACCTTTTACATATTATCTAACAGAACTAAAAAATTCAGGAGGATAACATGAAAAGGACAACCGTGGGAATTTTTTCATTTCAAAGTTATTTAGCTGATTTTAAGCGCTATCGTTCGCTACTGCTCTTGCTGTTCTGCTTTATTGGAGGGCTATTATGCGGCACGTTGCTTTTCCGTAACGCGGACAGCCAAATTTCATCTTCAATTTCAGATTACATTATCAACCATCTGTTAAAGCGTCAGGAATATTCCTTTTTTAAAATCTTTTGCGTATCATTGGCATCGCTTATGCCGTTTTTTCTCTCGGTTTTTGTATTGGGCTTGTCTCCCATCGGCCCCATATTTATTCCGTTGACGATGCTTTTGCGAGGTTCAGGTATCGGTTTGATTTTCGGATACTTGTATAAGAACTATGAAATTAAAGGCATTGCTTTTTCTTTACTGATTCTTTTGCCGGTCTTCTTATTTTCATCTTATATTCTGCTGCTGTCTGGATGTGATTCTCTTAAATTTTCCGGTTCTATGCTCCGAGCCTTTTCGCCAAAAGCTGAGCCGGTTTCCTTTGCCGGGAATTTCCGTCTATACATTAGCCGCTATATATTTTTTCTTTTTCTTATCCTGCTTTGTTCTTTTACTGATACGATTTTTTCGGTTGCATTCATTCGATTTTTTGAACTTTAAGGGGTCGTTTTCTTATGCAAATAGACTATTTAAAAAGTTTTTCCGTCTATTTAAATAATGAAAAACACTGCTCAAAAAGCACTTTGGAATCCTATTTACGGGATATCAAAAGATTTTTTGAGTTTCTTTCGTCATACCCGATTGATGCAATTGCCGATGTCAATTCTGATATAGTGAATGCATTTATTGAATTTGAACAGAAAAGCGGAAAGTCTTATGCAACGATTTTGCGTAGTATTGCCTCGCTTAAATCGTTTTTTCAATATTTATTTCATGTGAATGCAATACAAAAAGTGCCAGATATTTCTGCAAAACCGGCGAAACCGCTTGAAAAAAAGTTCCCGGAAATACTAACAGGAGATGAAGTGAAACTCCTATTGGCGCAGCCGGACTGTACCGAAATGAAGGGCGTGCGTGACAAGGCAATGTTAGAATTGCTGTACGCAACTGGCATTCGTGTGTCCGAACTGGTAAATGTTTCGGTTACCGACATTGATTTGCAAATTGGAATTTTGCGCTTAAAATCCAAACTTTCCGAGCGTATTATTCCGCTTTATCCCTCCGCACTGAAATCAATTGCTACCTACATAAATAAAGTGCGATGCGTAGTTGCATATTCTCCGGAAGTTCAGACCTTATTTACTAATATGAATGGACAACCAATGACCCGTCAAGGATTTTGGAAAATCATCAAGCAATATGCAGCAGCGGCAAATATAAAAAAAGAAATTACGCCGCACACTCTGCGCCATTCCTTTGCAACACATCTTCTTGAAAACGGTGCGCCGTTAAAGGATATCAAAGAAATTCTCGGCCATGCCGATATATCTTCAACGCAACTCTATACGCAAATCATGCGAAATCGCTATGCACAAACCTATAAAAAATATCACCCTTTGGCAAAATAAGGATTGCATTTCCTTTGATTTTATGATAATATATCTTTGTTATAAAGGGAGTAGCTGGCGGTTTTAGCCGTTACATTAGCGTCATTACGGTTGCAACATTGATTTGTAACCCGCTTATGTATTAAACAGCAAGACTTTTACAGTGCTCATCACCGTAAAAGTCTTTATTTTTTGGAGGTTTTTGAATGGAAATTTTGTATGAAAATTTTGCCAATATTACGATTCAACAGGTCATTATGTGGGCTATTGGCGGCTTGTTGATTTATTTGGCAATCAAAAAAGACATGGAACCGACATTGCTTTTGCCAATTGGTTTTGGTGCAATTTTGGTTAATTTGCCGCTTTCAGGTGCGATTACGCAGGGCGATGAACCCGGCGCATTGAGCGTGCTTTTTGATGCGGGCATATCCAACGAGTTGTTTCCGTTGATTTTATTTATCGGCATCGGCGCAATGATTGACTTCGGTCCATTGCTTTCGAATCCCAAGCTTATGATTTTTGGTGCCGCGGCACAGTTTGGTATCTTCTTCACGCTTTCTTTGGCATCGCTTTTCTTTGATATGAATGACGCGGCTTCGATTGCCATTATCGGTGCTGCTGACGGTCCTACTTCCATCGTAGTAGCGCAGAAATTGGATTCCAACTACCTTGGCGCAATTATGGTTGCAGCTTATTCTTACATGGCGTTGGTTCCGATTATTCAGCCACCGATTATCAAGTTGATGACCACCAAAAAAGAACGCCTTATCCGAATGCCGTATGTGCAGAAGGATGTTTCCAAACTGACAAGAATTTTGTTCCCGATTATTATTACTGTAATTGCCGGTCTGGTTGCACCTGCTTCGGTTTCCTTGGTTGGATTTTTAATGTTCGGTAACCTCATTCGCGAATGCGGCGTTTTGAATTCTCTTTCCGAAACAGCACAAAAGGTTTTAGCAAACCTGGTAACGATTTTCCTCGGTATCACAATTGCTTCCAGAATGCAAGCAGAGGAATTCCTTCGCAAAGAAACACTTTTAATTTTAGGCCTCGGCCTCTTTGCCTTTATCTTTGACACCTTCGGCGGCGTGCTTTTTGCTAAGATACTCAACCTGTTTTTAAAACAAAAAATCAATCCGATGATTGGCGCAGCAGGCATTTCTGCCTTCCCGATGTCTGCACGCGTTGTGCATAAGTTAGGATTGGCAGAGGACAATCAAAACTTCTTGCTGATGCATTCTATCGGCGTAAATGTATCCGGGCAAATTGCTTCGGTTATTGCAGGTGGATTGATATTAAAGTTCTTTGGTTAAAATAGAACAAGGAGAGTTATTTATGAATATTGAACAGTTCTTTAACAGTATTCCGTATATGTTAAAAGGCATGTTGGGCATTTTTATCGTCACTGCGGTAATTATTTTGGCCGTCGTGCTCTTAAATTCCTGCTCAAAACGCTTTATAAAAAAATAATTTTAAAAGACGGGGGAGAAGTTCAGATTGCTTTCCCGTCTTTTTTTGTAAGAATAGAATAAGCCGTAAACCGCATTGACTTTTTAGGTCTAATCATGTATACTTTACAAGAGAAAAGGAAAAGGATGGTTCTTATGCAACAAAAAATTCAAATGAAAACCCCGCTTGTTGAGATGGATGGGGACGAAATGACCCGCATCATCTGGCAAATGATTAAAGATATTCTTATATTGCCTTATGTTGATTTGAAGTCAGAGTATTATGATTTGGGTTTAGTACACCGTAATGAAACCAATGATCAGGTTACAATCGACAGTGCAAACGCCACAAAAAAATACGGTGTTGCTGTAAAATGCGCAACCATTACACCGAATGCAGACCGTATGACAGAATATGATCTAAAAGAAATGTGGAAATCACCCAACGGTACGATTCGTGCGATTTTGGACGGTACTGTTTTTCGTACGCCCATTATTGTAAAAGGCATTACGCCTTATATCCCGACTTGGACTAAACCGATCACAATTGCCCGTCATGCCTATGGAGATGTCTATAAGAATACCGAAATGCAGGTTCCGCAAGGGGCAAAATGCGAATTGGTTTGTACCGATCGCGACGGACAAAAAACTCGTAGCTTGATTCACGATTTTGCTGATACAGCCGGCGTAATTCAGGGTATGCATAACACTGACAAGTCGATAATGTCTTTTGCACGTAGCTGTTTTAATTTTGCTCTGGATACAAAGCAAGACATTTGGTTTGCCAGTAAAGATACGATTTCTAAAAAATATGACCACCGTTTCAAAGATATTTTCAACGAGGTTTTTGAAGAAGAATATAAAGAGAAGTTTGCAGCAGCCGGTATCGAATATTTTTACACTTTAATTGACGATGCGGTTGCCCGCGTGATTCGCTCCAACGGTGGTTATATCTGGGCTTGCAAAAACTATGACGGTGACGTTATGTCAGACATGGTTGCGACAGCGTATGGCTCTTTGGCGATGATGACATCGGTCTTGGTTTCTCCCGACGGAGTTTATGAATATGAAGCAGCACATGGAACGGTGCAACGCCATTATTATAAGCATTTGAAAGGGGAGAGCACCTCCACCAATTCGGTTGCCACACTCTTTGCTTGGACGGGTGCGCTCCGCAAGCGCGGCGAACTCGACAATACACCGGCGCTCTGCGATTTTGCTGACAAACTGGAAAAAGCTACAATTCAAACAATTGAGGAAGGCGTCATGACCGGTGACCTTTACCTTCTTTCCACACTTGAAAATAAACAAAAGGTTTCGACAGAGGATTTCTTGAAAGCCATCAATGAACGACTGGCTGCAATCGTATAAAACGCAAAAAGCCATCCAAGATAATGTCTTGGATGGCTTTAATTATGCATCAAATTATTTAGGCAATCGGGGAGATTTGCCAGGTTTCAATATGTGAGGCGGTCTCACCAGGTTGTAGACAAACCACGGTCCCCAGTGTTTCAAGTTCCATAAAGCTTTGATTCATATACAACTCAAAATTGCAGCCGTTATCGGGCAGATGTGAGATTACGTTTACAGGGAACTCCAATCGAAAACGCTGCCCTTTGTTTTGAAATATTGCATAGCCGTCACGGCAGTACATTCCGATTTTGAGGTAATCGGGAATCGGTAGGTACTGCGCTGTCAAGCTATCCTTTGTAAAATGCAGGCGCTCGTCACTTAGATTGGTTTCTCCCCAAAGCGACACCAAGCGATGCGGTGAATAGGGATTTTGCGTATCGGTGGAAAAAGGAATTTCGGCCGTTCCGCCGCCTGAAAAAGTGTTAACACCCCATGTAGCACCGGTCAAAGGCGTATTCGATATGTTTTTAATTCGGTTTTCCAATTCTGCAATACCATCGTCAAGCAAGCGAATTCGAAAAGATTTTTCAGTATTTTGAAGCATATCCGGTTCCTGCCTAAAAAGAAAACTGCCGTCCGGTTCCTCTTGCCATATAACCGGAGCGTTATCCGGTGCATAGGAAGAATCACTTTCCGGCGCTAACCAGAGTCTATGACCGCCGTAAAGTTTCCAACCGTTGGTATTACAAAAACCATCTGATAAGTCGGTTGGTTGTTCGTAGAAAAGATTTTCCATTCCCGTACAAGAAACATGTACAATGCGAAGGCCAAAATCAAGTGCGACTCCGATTTCGATATGTTCATTACACAGCCAGAAAACACGGCCCCATTTTGGGTGATGCTTTACACAGTTTTGCATAGTATAATCCGCCTTGTTTTGTTTTTTGAAAGAGGGGACGGCAAACGCCGTCCCCAATTGTTGTTTATTAGATACAGAGCAGAGTTTAGCAACCCATCAAAAGCTCCATGACATACATTTCCAAAGCTTCATAGTTGCGCTCAGCAATACATTTTGCTTGGAAAGCACGGTCAAATTTTGCAACCTTTTCTTCCAACATGCAAGCAATTTTAATGGAGTTTTGCAGGTGACGGTACTGGTCTTCCGGTTTCTGGGTACGCATAGCTTTTACGTCGATACCAACCATTTCGCCGTTTGCACCGTAATTGTGGTCACAGAGAACTTTGATCTGGTTGAAAGCACCACGGAGAGACTCAACACCAAAGCTCTTATCCTGGTCGTAACGGCAACCGTTCTGGTCGTTCAAATGAACGCTGCCCAATTTGCCGAATTTAAGAGCAAAAGCCATTTCGTTGGCAGGATCAAGACCAGCCAGAATAGCATGAGCAGATTCCAAAACAGCACCAACACGACTGGGGTCTTTGGATGCAGCGGAAACGGCCATAACGTGACCGATGGTACCGCAGTAGCTGCGGTCAATGGGTTCGTTGGGTTTGGACTCAATCAAAACCTTAATTTTGTCGTCATAAGCCAGCATTTGGTCGATAGAATCAATCAATTGACCGATTTTCTCAACAGGGTCTTTGCTTTCTGCGCAGAGTGTGCCTTCGCGAGCTAACCAAAGAACGATGTTTTTTGCACCCATAGCGTTTGCAATGTCGATGGAGCGTTTTGCTCTCCACATAGCAAATTCATAGTCTTCCTTGGAGTTTGAAGTGAAGCCGCCGTCGGTTGTATGGGGGTCCATCCAAAGACGGGGAGCAACAAACTCAGGAACCAAGCCGTACTTGTCTAATGTAGCACGTACATCCTTTGCGTAGTCAATGATAGCTTTTTCAGACATGTTGTTCATATCCGGAACAGCGTCATCATCATGAAATTGTACACCGGACATGCCGATTTCAGCAAATTTTTTGAATTTTTCTTCCAAATCCACAGTGGGACGGACGCCGGGGCCGAAGGATTCAACACCTTCGTTAACATTCCAAGGACCTGCGGTAAACTTAAATCTTGACATTTTTATTTCCTCCTAAAATAAATTTATAAAGTTATAATGAAAGTGCGCTTTCTTCCTTACGGGTCCAACCGCCGTCACCCATATAGCCCGCGGGCAGAGCTTTGGGGGTGTCGAAGGTAGATTCCAAGGTCACCAAACGGCCGGATTCAGCGCTGGTCATGATACCATGCATCAGTTCAAACACATGGAAAGCCATTTCCTTGCTGGCACGGTTTTGGCGGCCTTTAACGATGGACCAGGCCATTTCAGCGGCACCAACACCGCGAGAGTTTTCAGCATAACCGTGCGTTAAAGGGAATTCGACCTTACCGCCCATGGTTTTCTGAATATAAACAGGATTGCCGAATTCGTTCGGATTGCCCATGTAAAGAATACCCTCGGTGCCGTAAATTTCCAGACCGTAAGTTTCATCAAGAATGCAATCGGAATTCATATGTAGAGTCCCTAAAACACCGTTTTGGTACTGCATGGTGGCTGTAATTACATTGGCATCCTCTAAGGTATAGGCTTGGCCATAATTGGGAGCTCCGATGCGGGAATTTACCCGGTTGGGCTCGTTGATTGCGGTAAAGGCACTAACTGCTTTGACGGGACCGAGAATAGCGGCCAGGGCCGTCAAATAATAACCGCCCATATCAAAACCGATGCCGCCGCCACGCTTGCACAGGTGGGTAAGGAACTCACCGTAAATACCATAGTTGCGGCTAATGGAAGCATGGCAGGAAACCGGTTTTCCAATAAGGCCGGATTCCACAATATATTTGGCAGTTTGGATACTCGCACCCAGGAAAGTATCGGGCGCTACACCCAGATACAAGCCCTTTTTATTGGCCAGCTCCAACAGCTCTTTGCCTTGCCAAAGCTCTACGGCAATCATTTTTTCAGAGAAGACATGCTTGCCGGCTTCCAAACACTGTTTGATAACCGGATAGTGCGCAGCGGGCACGGTTAGGTTGATGACCATATCAATGGAGGGGTCCGCACAGATTTCATCGGTTGTCATCGCTTTGCAACCGTATTTTTCGGCCTTGGCTTGCATAGCGGCAGAGGATAGGTCTGAGCAAGCGGACAATTCTAAAATTTGGAATTTGCCACTTTTGATGTTGCTCATATAAATGTCGCTGATGCTACCGCAGCCAATGACTGCAACTCTCAATTTTTCCATGATATATGCCTTTCTTTTTTACAGGGAGAGAATAATTTCCCGAATGTTTGCAGCAACAGAATTGATTTCTTCTACGGTGGAGTTGATGTTGATACCGGTACCGGCACCTAAGCCTTTGTCTACAACGCCGACGGAAATGTTAACTGCACGCTCCAAAATATCATCGGTAACAGGCAGCATATGCTTGGTATAGGTTCTGCTGTCTTGGTGGAAGGGGTGTGCATCGGTCCAGGTTTTCTTGTCCAAAATCTGTTCCATATTATTGTATACATGCCAGCCGGAACGAGCAATAACAGAAGTACCGGCCTTTTCACAGAAAGCAGCAGCCTTTTCTTTGGTGTCAAAAAGAAGTGTCAGCAGGGTGCCACACTCGCCCTCATCATTGATAGTACGGAATCCAAGGCCGGGCAAATCCTGCAACTGGGACTTTAACAGCGCCTTCTTTTCACGAAGGGTTTTGAGAACCATGGGAAGCTTACGGCCCTGGGCAACAGCGACAGCACCGCTCAGCTCGTTCATACGCATATTAACGCCGACGATAGAACGATTGCCAACCTCAACACCGGTACGAGAAGGCTTATGACCTTGGTCATGATAGCCAAATGCACGCTCATATAAGGTTTCGTCAGAGCAGCCGACAAAGCCGCCGTCACCTGTGGTAATGGTTTTAAATACATTCAAGGAGTATGCACCCATGTCACCGATGGTACCGCAGCATTTGCCTTTATAGGAAGCGCCGACAGCTTGGCAACAGTCTTCAATAACATAAAGATTATGTTTTTTGGCAATTTCCATGATGGCATCCATTTTGCAGGGGTTACCCAGCATATGTACCGGCATGATTGCCTTGGTTCGCGGCGTAATCAATGCCTCGATTTTGGTGGGGTCAATGGTTAAGGAATCATCAATCTCAGCCAAAACAGGAACCGCATTCATCATAACAATGGTAGAGATTGAAGCAATAAAAGTATAACCGGGAACAATAACCTCATCGCCCATACCAATACCCAATGCTGCCAAACAGCACATCAACGAACCAGTACCAGAGCTGGTAGCAACCACGTGCTTGTGGCCCAACTGTGTAGCCATTTCCTTTTCAAAAGTAGCGACTTTACCCTGGAAGCCATCAACACCGGGAGTTCCGTAACGGAACAGAGAGCCAGCCTCAATAACATCCATCAATTCTTTCTTTTCTTCTGCACCGAATACATAAGATCCAGGACCGCCTGCCATAATTTTTACCTCCAAAATTAATTAAAAATATTTATGTTTACCCTGGTTACTCAGGGAAGAACACGTTCGGTTAATCGGGTACGATATCCGTCTAACGCACGGACAAATCCTTCTGCATATTTACAACCGGCTTGCATACCGCGAAATTCACTCGCAATGCGAATGGAATCAAAAAACTTATCTTCGTCATCTCTTAAAGATGCATAATTATCAGCCATCCATGCTTTTTGGCTTTCCATACAGCTGAACATCTTCATTTTCGTCTCATAAAAGTCTGTGATGTCCACATAATCGGTAGGAACAAAGCCCATAGAAAGAGCCGGTTCAAAATACCAAATCGACGGAATAACATCATGAGGAGGTTCCTCGGTTTTGATATGCGCTATGGGAATCATGACTGCAATATCGTTAATAATTTTCGATGTCAATTCATGGTCGGGATTATAATCCTTGGGGTTGTGCGTAAAAATAACGTCAGCTTTGCAATGCCGAACCAGATTGATAAAAGCCAGACGAACCGACTTGTCTTCATAGAACATTTCATCGTCATAGTCAAGACATATGTACTCTGCACCGATGATGGCAGCGGAGTTTGCCGCTTCCTGCTTGCGTATACGGGCAATTTCCTCCATTGAATGACGAGCTGAGCCAATATTGCCGCTGGTAGCAGTAGCAATAAAAATTTTATGCCCTTGTGCGGCATATTTTGCCAATGTTCCACCACAACCGATTTCAACGTCGTCCGGATGAGCACCAATTGCTAAAATATTCATTTTACAATTCTCTCCTACAATTTAAAATAATATATAATATAAAGATATAATATAAAGAAAAATTTGTCAAGATTAAAAATGCACATAAATTATAAATAATTTTGTCATATCTCAAATAATAAGCGAGATAACCCCAACTTGCATGATTATTTACCATTAGATATAATAGAATAAACATATTAAAAAAAAAAAGCATCTAAGATTTTTCTTAGATGTTCAAATTAAAATAATTTAGTTTTACTTGGGTTGGAGCGGGCAACGGGAATCGAACCCGCCTCCTCAGCTTGGGAAGCTGATATTCTACCAATGAACTATGCCCGCAAAAAAAATGGTGCGGGTGACAGGACTTGAACCTGCACATCAAAGATACTAGATCCTAAGTCTAGCGCGTCTGCCAATTTCGCCACACCCGCACGTACTCGATAGTTTACAACACTTTCGCAATTTTGTCAAGAAATTGTTGCCTTTAAAAACATTTTCCGTTATAATAAAATCAAGCATTATCATCTCTTGCTCTATGAACATAAACCCCTTCTTTGCCGTAAGATAAGAAGAGGTGATTTTATGCGTAGAGGTTTTAAACACAAAAGACGGATTCTTCATATTCGTCTGCTGTGTATTGTGGTTGCGGCTTTTTGTTCTTTGCTTTTGTTAGACCGTTCGCTGCGTCCTTTAATTATTACCCACACAGCGGCACAAGCGCAAAACATGGTAGACAATTTGATTAACTACGCGGTCTATGATTATCTTGACAACTGTTCTTATACATATTCAGACTTGTCGCACATTATTCGAGGCACAAATAATGAAATTGAGTCGATAGAAATTGACTCTGTAAAAATCAATTCGATGGCTGCAAACATCATGCGGCGCGTAAATGACAGCTTTGACAAAACCGACAAAATGACGATTTACATACCAATCGGTACCGCCACGGGAATTGATTTTTTGGTGGGACGCGGACCAAGGTTTGCAATTCAGATGGGACTTACGGCAAACATTTCTGCGGATTTTTTTACTGATTTCACAGAAGCCGGTATCAACCAGACCTTGCACAGTATAAATTTTGTTATAACTGCCCAAATTTATCTAATGAATAAGTTTTATCAGTCCTCTGTTGAGGCAGAAAACACCTATATTGCAGCACAAACCGTAATCGTAGGAGAAATTCCGTCTGTTGTTGCAAATTTGCAGACCGATGCTGCATCACAAAAAACAAAGTAATAGGAGTAAAAAATGGATTTTGAACAGGCTAAAAAAAGAGTTGAAGCGTTGCGCCGCGAAATAACGCACCATTCAGAACTGTATTATAATATGGATGCGCCTGAAATTGACGATTACACCTATGATATGATGATGAATGAATTAAAGGCGCTCGAAGGCGAATTTCCGCAACTTATCACGGCAAACTCACCTACACAAAAGGTCGGTGGAACTGCCAGCGTAAAATTCTCTCCGGTTCGCCATCAAGTGAAGATGGAGAGTCTGCAAGACGCATTTAGCTACGAGGAATTGTATGCTTTTGATTCACGTGTCCGTACGGCGGTAGGGGAAAACGTATTCTATTCTGTCGAGCCGAAAATTGATGGTTTGTCGGTTTCGTTGGAATATGAAAACGGTGTTTTTGTGCGCGGTTCTACACGCGGTGACGGCGAGGTCGGCGAGGATATTACGGAAAACTTACTCACGATTCGGAGTGTTCCGCGAAAGCTCAGCGATTTTAATGGGAATATAGAGGTGCGCGGCGAGGTGTATATGTCGCACGCAAGTTTTTTAGAGTTTGTAAAGGCACAGGAATTGGCCGAACAACCGGTACCGAAAAATCCCCGAAATGCTGCTGCCGGTTCTTTGCGCCAAAAAGACGCCCGAATTACAGCACAGAGAAATTTGGATATATTTGTGTTTAATATTCAAAAGATAGATGGCGTTCAACTGCACAGCCATAAGGAATCTTTGGATTTTATGAAAAGCCTCGGCTTTCATGTGCTGCCCAGTTATAAGCAGGTGTCGAACATTGACAATGCAGTATCTGAAATCGAGCGAATTGGTGCATCGCGCGGCACACTGGGCTTTGATATTGATGGTGCGGTAATTAAGGTGGATTCTTTTTCGCAGCGTGAAGAGATGGGAAGTACCAGTAAGTTCCCGCGTTGGGCAGTAGCTTATAAATATCCGCCGGAAGAGAAAGAAACAACCCTTTTGGATATTGAAATCCAGGTAGGCCGAACCGGCGCGTTGACACCAACAGCGGTATTTGAGCCGATACAGCTTGCGGGTACAACGGTTAGCCGGGCGGTTCTGCATAATGAGGATTTTATTAGAGAAAAAAATATTGCTATCGGGGACCGCATACTGGTTCGTAAAGCGGGGGATATTATTCCCGAGGTATTAGGTGTTTCAAAGCATTGTCGTCAGAATCCGCCTTATCAAATGCCGGATTTTTGTCCTTCCTGCGGAGCTGCGGTAAGTCGTGACCCGTCAGAAGCTGTAATTCGTTGTACGAATGCTGAATGCCCGGCACAACTGCTGCGTAATTTGGTGCATTTTGTTTCGCGCGATGCCATGGATTTGGAAGGCCTAGGGCCTTCGGTTATTGAACAGCTGGTTAATGCCGGATATATTCAAACGCCGGCTGACTTATATAAACTGACAAAGGAACAACTATTGGCTCTTGACCGCAAGGGCGAAAAATCCGCAGATAATATTCTGGCTGCGATTGCAAAATCAAGAACGGCATCTCTGGACCGCTTTCTCTTTGGTTTGGGCATTCGGCATATTGGCGCAAAAGCCGCGAAACTATTGGCCGGCGCTTTTGAAAGCATAGATGATATTATTGATGCGGATAAAGAAGCACTTTCGAAAATCGATGGTTTTGGCGAAATTATGGCCGAGAGCGTTTGCGAATTCTTTGCCTTGCCGGAAAATCGGGATTTAATTCAGGCATTTAGAGAATGTGGCGTCAATCCGCAATCGGCCAAGCGCCAAACCGATAATCGATTTGCCGGGCTCACTTTTGTACTTACCGGGACACTGCCAAGCTTAACACGCAGTGAAGCCTCTGCAATGATTGAATCGCTGGGTGGTAAAACATCTTCCAGCGTATCGAAAAAAACCAGTTATGTATTAGCGGGGGAGGAAGCCGGCAGTAAATTAACAAAAGCCAATCAACTGGGAATACCGGTAATCGACGAAGCCGCATTTAAATCGATGCTGGAATAGCCCAAAATGAATAGAACAAAAAGAAACGACAGTTTTTGCATGAAAACTGTCGTTTCTTTTTGGTGGAGACGAAGAGGTTCGAACTCTCGACCTTACGGATGCGAACCGTACGCTCTCCCAGCTGAGCTACGCCCCCCCGAAAGTAAAAATTTTTGAGATGTAAATACTGTATCATATTTAATGGTGAAAATCAAGTGAGAAAAATTTGCAACCATGAATACATTCACCCTACGGAATAAAATCCGCAGGGTGAATTTTTAGTGCGATTTATTTAGATTTGCCAAAGTTTTTATAAAAACCGGTATATTAGAGGAGATTTTCGTACACGATGGCGGAGATATCGAGATTGTATTCAAGTTTTATGATGCCTATCTGCAAGTGGTTGAGTATATTGAACTTAACAAGCATCTAATTGAACCCGAAAAGCCTACGAAAAAAGAAAAAGTCGGCGTAAAGTTAAAGCGTGTGACAGTAAACTGTCACACGCTTTTGCTATTCTCTATTTTTTAACAATATCTTTTACAATTTCATCAAAATACTTTGATGCTATATGTAAGCAAAATTCCTTCATCATTTCCATATTTTCTTCTTTGCCACCATAGATTTTGCCTGTGATAGGAGATTCCAATTCTACCATAAAATCTTGTAAAATTGCCATTGTATCATTACCGCACGCAATATCTTTATATCTTTTAATATATTGCAGTAATATGCCAAATCGTTCGTGCGAAATTAAGTCGTTCAAAAGTTTAAGAGTAATTTTGCCTTGTGCCATATTATATGGAACAATTTCTTTTTCGTAGTCGAAACCAATTGCCTCATAATCCTTTTTCATAAAATTGGTTTTACCGGTTGCGATAAGTTGCAAGCCGGCAAAGAATTTCATTGTATCATCGGTAAGTCCAAGTTGATCGGCAGTTAAGTTTGAACTTTTATCCTCGCGAATATCGCTAAGTCCTACTAAATAATCACAAGAAACGCCTAAATACTCAGCCATTTTTCCTGCCAGAGCGATATCGGGATTGCGTTTTCCCAAAATATAAAAATTAATACTTTGACGAGAACAATTTACCGCCTCGGCAAATTCTCCTTGTGAAATTCCTTTTTCCGAAAGCAGTTGTTCCAATCGTTGTCCAAAAATTTGTTGCATTTCCATATTAAAAACCTCCCAAAGTACATATTCGTAGCAAAATGCTAAAAATGCTACAAAAACATTGACAAATTGACGAAAGTAGCATATAATATATAATAGCAACAAAAGTATAAATTGTCAAGCTTTTTGCGCGCAAAGATTGAATCTATACTTTTGTGCTAAAGAATGTTATAATACGAAAGGAGAAAAAATTGGATTACTTATCAGAAATTATTAAAGCGGCAATTTGGGGAGAAAAACTACCCGAAGCACCCAAATGGAATAAATGGTTGCATCGAAACTTAAGTGATAATCACTGTGAAGAATGTTTAATGCTTCACGAATGCTGGTTTGAACAGGAGAAAACGCCAAAATGGCCGCACCATCCATTTTGTCATTGTATTTTGGAAGGCATTCCATACAACGATGTACTAACCAAAAGTACATCCGACAGTGCTTACAGTAAATTTGATCCGTACTTGTTCAATACCGAAGGAAAATATCCTCATAACAAAGAAAAGTTATTTAAAGAATGGGGATATACAGTTATAGATTCAAAGTGGTTGCAGAGTGAAATTAATAAACAAGGGTTAGAAAAATATATTTCGGGCAATTATATGTTAGGTAAATTGAATAAAGACGGGCAACGAATTAGTATTCGAATTGAAATTCCAAGAAAAGATAAAGCGGAAAATGTATCTTTTATTACCGGATGGATGGTTTATCCAAATGGAAAAATACAATTAATAACACCATATGGAGGTAAATGATATGAAAGAAATGGATGCTGTGCGTATCACAGTAGAAAAAAACGAATACGCCAAAGATGGTGTTCACAAGGGTATGTACGGATGGATATGTTTGGAGCAAAGAGTTCAAAACTATTGGTTAGTTAATTTCCCTCAATGCGGTGAGAAAGACGATATTGCAACAATTTCGATACACGAAGATGATATGGAAGTTGTGCCAATAATGCACGCTATTGTTAACGAACAAATAAAAGCGAAATTTGGTGATTAAACTACCACGCGTGTTTATTAAATCTAATGTTTTTTTGGAGAAGAATTAAAATGAAACAACTCGATTGTGTTGAAGTAATTGTTGAAAAAGAAAAATACGCAAAGCACGGTGTGCACAAAGGAATGCAAGGTGTCATATGGTTAGAAGAGCGCGTTGGCGATGAGTGGGATGTATATTTCCCACAATACGGTGATAATCCGGACATTGCCGAAATTTCAGTTAAAGAAGAAGATTTAATGTTATTGCCCAACGGCATGGATGCAAGAATTAACGAAAAAATCAAAGCAGAATTTGGGGATTAACCAAAAATGTTTCTTTCTGCTCAAATACCAATTCTAAAAGGATAATTTTAAGGAGAACACTATAAATTTCAAAAAATTTATGGTGTTCTCTTGACATTTTCCCCATAAAAAATTTTGCATTAATTTTACAAAAATGGAAATAATATTAAGTTAGTCATCTTTTATCAAGTTAAGATGGCTGGCTTTTTTGCTATAATGATTGTAGTTTGTCGAAACGCTAAAAAGCGCTTCGACAAGCCACTTTTTAAGTGGCTTAAGCAAAATTAAATTTTAATATTTAATTTTGCACAACACTCATTGCAATGGAATAGGACAAATTTTTATTGAAAATTTGTCGCAAAATCAAAGATTTTGCGGCGAAACAATCTTGTTTCGCCTAACCTATACCATTATAATCGCATACATATTAATTTACAATAGTTGCGTTGACAAATATTAGGTTTTGAATTATAATGTTATGTTAGGGAAAATATAACTTTTTTAATTGCAAAGGAGTGGATTTTGTGCAACGTGAAAATAATATTTTGGTGCTTAACTCAAAAGATAACGTTAACACCTTGGCACTTGTAAGTGTTAGTGAAAATTCCATTCCTGAAGAGTTAAATGGGGAGAGCGGTTTCCACATTTACCATGTGAGAATGCTAACCGAATTAATCTTAACTCAGCTTTGTGAAACAGGTTGTTGTTCTCTTTCAAAAGAGCAAATAAATGCGATTTCTATTGCTTCTTCTTTGCATGATATAGGAAAGTCAAAAATCCCGAAGAGCATACTTGATTTTCCAGGCAAACTTTCACCTTTAGAATACGATATAGTGAAAAAACATTCTCTTTTTGGTGAAGAGATTATAAAAAACAGTGATTTTAGTTCTGTAGGCTCTGAAATAAAACAATATGCCGCAGAAATTGCACGTTATCATCACGAAAGATATGATGGCACGGGTTACCCTGATGGACTTAAAGGTGATGAAATACCTTTGT
>JAFTLL010000009.1 GCA_017456015.1 Clostridia bacterium
TTCGCCTCTTTCAAAAGCTCGGTAACCTTAGGGCTAAGATAATTTGAAAGCATATCCACAACTGCCTCTGCCGAATAATCGTAATATGCGCTGCCGTCATTGACAGCGATGCGGAATCCACCGTCAAAATTATCATTCGCCTTCAAAGTGATACCCTTTAACATTTTTTCTTTAAGTGCTGCCAGTAAGGTTTCTTCCAACTTATTAAGGTCTTGAGTATTCAAAATCACTGCGATATCTTCTGCATCCGGCTTGTTTGCCCAATTTTCAACAATGCTGATAATCAGCTCTGCGAATGCATTCGATGAATATACAGCAGTAACATTTTCGCTAACGATAGCATTAAGCTCTCTCGTTACACTTTCTCTGAAAGAAATAAGCAGATTGCGACCCGCCTGACGAATAGCATCCTCGCTTGATTTCGTCATTCGCTCGGTTTCAGTTCTTGCAAGGCTCAAGATTTTATCTGCCTGTGCATGTGCATCGGCAATAATCTTTTCGGCATCTGACTTTGCCGCTTCAACGATAGCCTTAGCTTCTGCTTCAGCGGTTTCAACACCATCCTTCTTAATCTGCTCAATAAGCTCCTGAAGTTGAACTTCCATAATTCTATCTCCTTTTATATTTAGTCAATTTTGCTGCAAAAAAACAAAATGGATCCGACTTCCTCTGCAGACAGCTGGATCCATTAATATTAAAATAATTATTCAATTTTAATTATTTTAACATATTTATCGTTTTTCGTCAATAGTTTTAATGACAACATTTTAGAACAGTGTAAAGTGTATTTTCTTTGAGTTGTAATTCTTAAATTATATTGTATAATATAATCAGAAGCATTGGAGGTGTAGCAATTGAGAATACAATTTATTGGAGCGACTCACGAAGTTACAGGAAGTTGTACTCTTTTGGAAATCAACAATAGATACTTTTTGGTAGATTGCGGAATGGAGCAAGGTAAGGATATTTTCCAAAATATCAGCTTGCCGATTGCCGCAAATCAAATTGATTCCGTTTTCTTGACACACGCACATATTGACCATTCCGGCATGTTGCCAAAGTTATATAAGGATGGCTTTAAAGGAAAAATCTATGCAACCGATGTAACCTGCGATTTATGTGACATTATGTTGCGTGATTCCGCACACATTCAGGAAACGGAAGCAAAATGGCGTTCCAGAAAAGCAGAGCGTGCAGGACTGGATACCTATGAGCCGGTATACGATATGCAGGATGCAGTTGGAGCCATTTCACTATTTCGCAGATGCAACTACGGCGAGATTATATATCCGGCCGAGGGAATTGAGTTACGCTTTACAGATATTGGTCATCTTCTTGGCTCAGCCTGTATAGAGCTTTGGATGACCGAAGGTACTGTGAGTAAAAAGATTGTTTTCAGCGGCGATGTCGGTAATACCAATCAACGAATTATCAGAGATCCACAGCAAGTGGCTGAAACGGATTATCTTGTGATTGAATCCACCTACGGTAATCGTCTGCATAGCGCTGACCGAAGCAATGTAATCCACGAACTTGCAGGATATATTCAAAAAGCGTTAGACCGTGGTGGCAATGTTGTTATCCCTTCGTTTGCTGTCGGTCGTACACAGGAAATGCTATATGCTATTCGTGAAATTAAGCAAAACGGACTTGTAAAGGGACATGAACATTTTCCTGTTTATGTAGACAGTCCCCTTGCTGCAGAAGCGACTGCAATCTTTATGCAATGTAATCCCGTTTGTTTTGATGAAGAAACTCTTGCTCTAATTAAGCAAGGCATTAACCCTATCTGGTTTGACGATATCCGTATGTCTATGACATCTGAGGAATCAAAACAAATCAACTTTAACAATGAGCCCAAAGTCATTATTTCTGCAAGTGGAATGTGTGAAGCCGGTCGTATCCGTCATCATTTAAAGCACAACTTATGGAAAGAAAACAACATTATTCTCTTTGTTGGTTATCAGGCAGAAGGCTCTCTCGGTCGCATACTTTTAAACGGAGAAAAATCTGTAACTCTTTTCGGTGAAGAAATTTCGGTGAATGCAGAAATTTGCTCACTCCACGGAACAAGCGGTCACGCAGATCAAGCAGGTTTGCTTTCTTGGATAGAGGGATACGAAACAAAGCCCGAGCTTATCTTTGTGAATCACGGTAATGAAGATTCCTGCGAGGATTTTAAAGATTTGCTCATTCAAAAGGGTTATCGCGCCGAAGCGCCATTCAGCGGAACTGAATACGATTTGGCCACGGGAAGAATGACAATTTATACCGAAGGTAAACCCATTGACCGAGTGATAACCTACAAGGGCAATACTCGTGCTGATATAATTTTCAATGAGCTTGTCGCAACAGCCGAAAAACTATTGACTATTGCTAAAGGGCGCCGTGGTATGACAAATAAAGAAAACGCAAGACTGACTTCTCAAATTCGAGAACTTTGCGAAAAATATAAAGATTAGAAAAGAGGTAATCCAATGAGGATATGTGTATATGGAGCAGCATCCCCAACAATCGATAAGGAATATATTGATTTGGTTGAAAAAATGGGACAAGAAATGGCAAACCGTGGACATTCACTTGTGTTTGGCGGCGGCGGTAACGGTCTGATGGGTGCCGCAGCAAGAGGTGTTAAATCCGGCGGAGGTTACATTTTAGGTGTTATTCCTAAATTCTTCGATGAAGAAAAAGTTGAGGCCATATGTGATTTTTGCGACGAACTTATACAGCCAGACACAATGCGTCAACGTAAGCAGTTAATGGAGGATAATGCAGATGCATTTATTATAGTTCCGGGTGGCATTGGAACATATGAGGAGTTCTTTGAAATCCTAACGCTGAAACAATTATGCCGACACAATAAACCGATTGCTCTTTATAATATAATGGGATATTACGATGATATAAATTATGCAATGGAACAAGCTATGAAGAAAAACTTTATTCGTGATAATTGCAAAGAGCTATATTATGTAACGGATAAACTTGATGATTTGCTTCGTTATGTTGAAACTCCGGTTAATAAAATAAGAACGGTCAAGGAATTAAAAGATGGTTAAAACGCCGAGCACCGATTTTGGGAAATAGGTATCCTCATAATTTTCTAACAGGTATGCTTTATAGCTTTCATCAATATACGGATATTCCGCCCTCACAAAAATTCTTTTTATGTGAGGGCACTTTTTCTTTGTTTCGGTTACTATATCATAGCAGAGATCATCAAAGTGGCTCTTGCTCCCAAAAAGAAAAGTGTCAATACTTTCATCAGTAATTAAATGCTCGATTACTACACGTAGTTTTTCCTTTAACTCATCAGTCACATTTATTTCCCTGTGACCGATAAAACAACAAATATTCTCTAACACAGCACTCATTACCCCTCAACTTAATTATATAATACAGTTTAACATAACGGTATACACATTACAAGTCTTGGGTATAAAACCATTAAGTTAAGCGGTAAAATATAGTTAAGAAAGGTGGTGAGGCTATGGATACACATAAGAGGCTTCGTCAGTTATTGGATGAGCGTGGATGGACTGAATATCGCCTGTCAAAAGAATGCGGGTTATCCGAATCTACTCTTGCTAATATTTTTAGACGAAATACTTTGCCTTCAATAAGCACATTAGAAGCAATTTGCGCCGGATTCGGCATTACAATATCCCAGTTCTTTGCAGATGGAGATATGGTTGAGATGACACCCGAAATTAAAGAACTCTTTGACTCTTGGGTTAGCCTCACAGCCGAACAGAAAAAAGTGGTCATGCAGATGATCCGCACAATTAACTCTAATAAGTAGTAAAAGCCGCCCACTCGGGCGGCTTTTACAATGCTCTTAATATATCTTCGTTATGAAAAATTCTTCATCCGTAACAAATGCACAATCAATTTTACGGAGTCCGTAAAGGCACTCTCGATTAATAGTTTGAATGGTGTCAAAAGTTACATCTATATTCCACCAAGAATCATTAAAATAAACTCTATTCCAGGTATGGTGATACTGAACATTTTCTCGTTTATTACCGTCAACTACATAGCAGGGGATATTTTGACTACGACAAAGCGTGGCAAACAGATGGGAAAATTCATAACACATTCCTTTTCGGGTTTCGATTGTTTTATGTACATTAAAATATTGGACTATGGGAGTATAATTGTAGTCATACTCGAAATTATGTATCATCCATTCGTATATTGCTTTTACCTTTTCTTCATCAGTATCACAATAGACGCAAATTTCGTCAGCAAGTGCAACAGTGTTCGTATCCCACAAGGTTTCCTGACCATTGGTAAGAGAAACATCATCTTGCTTGTAGACTAAAATGTATGCTGAGAAGAGCAATGCCACAATTGCCGTGGATACCACCAACACATAAATTTTCGTCAATAGATTATCTTTCCCTTTATTGTCGGCAAAGCAGATAAAATACATAAAAACGATAACAAGTGATATGATTGCTAAAATGGGAAATACTCTTCGACAATAAATCGCATGAGCAATATTCATACAAGCAATGAGTATCAGCGAAATATAAACCGTCGATCTCATTGCTTTTGAATTTATATTAACAGTTAAAAACAAAGTGGGTAGAGCCGATAGTAGATAGAAAACTTGTAAAGTGGGAGAGAGAACAAGAAAATCTCTCAAGTAAAATGCCAATATTAAATTATATGTAAGTGCAATAGTAAAGAAAATAATTCTTGATGTATTAGTTTTAGTTTCTTTTTTAGTCTTCATTTCAAAATCTCCTTTATGTGCGAAAATTCTTTGAAACGAAGAAGTGGTAGTACAGAGCAAAACGCTTTGTACTGCCACAAACAAAGGCTTATTTAACATCTTTTAAGAAAACAACAAACCCGAACGTTTCACCGATTGGTAAAAGGTTCGGGTTTGAATGCTTTGGTGCCGGTGGCCGGACTCGAACCGGCACGCTGTCGCCAGCGGTGGATTTTGAGTCCACTACGTCTGCCAATTCCATCACACCGGCATGGTGTGCGCCGAATCAATCGACGCAAAACATTATACAATAAAGTGAGAATAAAATCAAGTGTTTTTTTGAATTATTTAAACATACCTTTTGCTATGAGCACGATTGTGGCAATAATTGCAATAGCAAAAGCAACAACGAGAGGGACAACAACCGTTTGCGCACCGGGCAATGCACCTGCAAATTCTCCGATATTCATACCGTAAAAGCTGAAAACCATGGTTGGTATAGCCATGACGATGGTCAGTGAGGTAAGTATCTTCATGACAATGTTCAGATTATTGGAAATAATCGAAGCAAAGGCATCCATCGTGCCGCTTAAAATACTCAAATGAATGTTACACATTTCCAACGCCTGCTTGATTTCAATCATAACGTCTTCAAGCAATTCCTGGTCTTCTTCATACATTTTAATAAAGTTGTTTTTTGTAATTTTTTGCAAGGTCAACTCATTGGATTTGAGCGAGGTTTGGAAATAAACCAGGGATTTCTCGTAATCAAGCATACCGGTCAATTCCTTATTTCGCATCGAGCGCCGCAAATTCATTTCGAGCTCTGTCGTGCGCTTGTCAATCAGTTTCAAATGATTCAAGTATCTCGCGGTTGCATGCAACAAAATTTGGAAAACAAACTTGGTTTTATAGGCGGTATTTATATTTTTTATTTTTCCGTCAGTAAAATCCTTGATTACGGTATTTTCCTTAATGGATACGGTAATAATATTGTTCTCGGTCAGTATAATGCCAATCGGTATGGTATAATATCGAATGTCATCATCCACCTTTTGCGAAAAGGGAATATCCACAATAATCAGTTTTTTGTTGTCCTCTGCCTCAATATGCGAGGACTCCTCTTCATCCAATGCGGCGGCAAGAAATTCGTGCGGAATTTCAAGGTTGGTTATCAACCAATCCAGCTCGGCCTCATCCGGCGCACAAACATTAATCCAGCAGCCGGGCTCATTTTGCGGAATTTCGTGAATAGCGCCATGGATAGAATGATAGAATTTAATCAATTTTCACGCCTCCTATTACAGGACGCGGAAAAGCTTACCGAAAGTAAACGCAGCGCGCCCTGCTTTTTTGTTTTGTTTTTTGGTACTACTTCGTCCAGGTTCAGGACTCACTGTGTTTCACTTCCTTTAAAATTAAAATAGGTACAAGATTAGAATACCACACTTTTTTTTGGATTTCAACACAAAAAATATAAAAATGTATTGACAATTCAATCTTTAATTGCTATAATATCAAGGTCGCAAAAGCGAGCTATTAGCTCAGTTGGCAGAGCACTTGACTTTTAATCAAGGTGTCCGGAGTTCGAATCTCCGATAGCTCACCAAAAGCAACCAACCTATTCGGGTTGGTTGCTTTTTATATACCCGTATTTCTTTAAAAGGGCGGTGTAGTCCTCGTATCTATGCGGGCGGATAGGCCGGACATAGGGCTCGGTTTTAAAAAACAGGAGCAGGCACGCGCCGATTTGCCTATAACTGTGTACAAAGCAAAAGTCCTCCAATTCACCGTTTTTAATGCGTTGTTTGATACGATTGTGGTATGGGTACATCGGCTCACCTCATCTTTTAGTCTGCCCATTTAATTTTTTTCTTGTAATCGCTGACAAATAATTATATAATAGAGAATATACAGTATCCGTTGCATGGTGTATATGGTCTTGACGGGTGCAATAAAATCATAACCATCAGAGGTATATTATGGACTTTGACGCATTAACTGCCAATGTTGCGCCGGGCGGACTCAACAACCGTACCGAAATTCGTGTATTGCTTTGTTGCTTGCTCGCAAATGCGAAGCATCCGGTGTCTGCGCGCCTGCTGAAAGAAGGACTTCATTTTGAAGGCCTTGTCAATTATTTTGAAGTGGCGTATGCCATGGAAGATTTGCTGAAAAACGGAAATATACAGTTGGTAGAAGCCGAGCAGGAGTTATATGCCATTACCGATTCGGGGAAAATGGTGGCCGACACGCTGTGCGGAGATTTACCCATAACAGTTTTACAAAAGGGTACACAGCTTGTTGCGCGTATTCTTACCCGTATGCGAAATGAAAAAGAAAACAAGGTGGAATTTGAGTCGGTAGGGAATGGCTGTATGGTGCATTGCAGTATAATGGAAGGCGAGCGCACCGTCATGAAGGTCAGCCTTCTTGTACCTGACCGTATCTGCGGCAACCGCATCAAGGAGTCTTTTTTAGAGGACCCGGAATCGGTTTATGTGGATATTATGGAAAAATTGACAAAAACCCGTATCAAAAGCGACCCGCAATAATCCATAAAAAATACGCACCTCATCATTCATGAGATGCGTATTTCTGCGGCGAAAACCGTTGGAGCTGAAGATGGGACTCGAACCCACGATCTGCTGATTACGAATCAGCTGCTCTACCAACTGAGCCACTTCAGCACAAATGGACACGCTATATTATAGCAACATATTTAAAAATAGTCAAGCGTAAAATTAAGGAGATGAGAAAATGCCGAAAAGCAAGCGCCCGAAAACACAACTGGCGGAAAAACTGATTGAATATCGCCAAGAATTCGGTTTTACACAGCAAAAAGTATCGGATATTTTGGGGATTAAACGCTCGACCTACGGTTATTATGAAATTGATGTTTGTCCGCCGATTGCTATTTTGAAAAAGCTTTCAAATATGTATAATATTTCGCTGGATACGCTCACGGGAGAATATCCTTTGGTCGAGCCGGTGGGGCCGGAGATTTTAAAGGTGGGGCAGCCGGAATCGGAATATGTCACAGCAATCACGCAGAAAAATGCTGATGAAAGTGAACTGTTGATGCTGTATCGCATTCTGCCGGCAGAACTTAAATCCCAAGTAAAAGAAATTGTTAAAGGCTTTGCAGACAAACTGGATTGATGATATGTTTATGTAAATAAAAGGGTGCCGTTTTCTATACGGAAAACGGCACCTTTTTGATTTTTTTAATAAAAACAATTTTTATTTATTGGCTTCAATGTAGTTGACAATATCGCCTACGGTTTTAATATTGGCTACTTCTTCATCCGGCATTTCCAATTCAAATTCATCTTCCAAGGACATGATTAAGTCTACAACATCAATACTGTCTGCGCCCAAATCATCGGCAATATCGGAATTCATGGTTATTGCGCTTTCATCGGCATCCAACTGTTCACACAAAATATCTCTTACTTTTTCAAAAATCATCATTGTTCCCTCCGTATTTTAAAACGTACACTGAATCGATTGAATAGGTTTGTTTATAAAATAATATGTTGAAATGATAAATTTGTCAATATGTTTTTTGCAATTTTTTCATTTTAGGTAAAATAATGGACTTGTTTTCTATAATGAAATCAAACGGGTTGAACCTGAATGTTGAGGTCGACATTGCCGGAAATGCCGTTGATCTTGCCACTATCCGAATACTGCCAAATTTTATAATTGTATTTGTTTACAGGTGAGTCATCGGCCGCATTAGAGTATACCGCAAGCCATAAATCATAGTTTTTCAGGCGTTCATATTCCAAATGATTTTGCAAAAAGCTGCGGTAGGTATAATACATTGCCTTATAGCCGGCACTTTTGATAGCCTCTAAAAAAGCGATGGTATTATCGGTGAATTGCTTTTTTGTCATGCCGGCACAACGGTCGGTATACCGTTCCACATCGTACATAATCGGATAGTCCAGTTTGTAGTTTTTTACAGCACTAAGGACAAAAGCAGCTTCCTCTAAGGCTTCGGCGGTGTTGATTGCGGTGGAGTATATGTAAACGCCACAGGGAACACCGGCCGCCGTTGCTCCCTTTATATTTTTCTCAAAATATGTATCCAGTGTCAATTTACCGGTACCATAGCCACGGTAGCCGACGCGGATAATGGCAAAGTCAACACCGGCTTCTTTTACGCTTTCCCAATCAATGTTGGTTTGATAGCGGGATACATCAATACCCACCTTACTGATTTTTACGCCCGAGCTGTCAAACAGGTGTCGCAAACCGCCGATAACCTGCCAGCCGGTAATCGGCTTGCCGTTTACATAATAGTAGGTTTTGCCGTCAATAACCTGCCAGCCTTGCAAATTGCTGGGTGAAGAAACGGTTGAACTGGATACCGATGAACCGGTAGAAGATGCCGAAGAGGAGGGCGCAGAGGAAATGGCGGAGGAGACTGCCGAAGAACTGCTGCTTTGCGGCTTGGAATTCAGCGAGTCAATACTTTCGTTGGTTGCCTCAGTGTATAGCGCCGAAATATAAAGGGTTTTGCCCTCATAGACAACGCGCCGCCAACTGTTTCCGGTTTTGCTGGTACATTCGGCATTGCAGAGCAGACGTTGTCCGCTGTTGACCTTTGTGTAAATCGAAGAATCGCTTGCGGTCGACATAACGGTACGCAACCGTACATCATTACCGGTCACCCGCACAACATAGGGCGTCACCTCGGTAACGGTATCTTTTTTAGGTACGGTATCGGTCAGCGAAGAACTATTGTTTCGGTCATCGTCAACCGGTTTATTGGTCAAAGTAGGATCTTGCTTTTTATCCTCTTCGGTTTCCTTGTATGTGGAATTATTCAAAACATTTGGAATGGAGGATGCAGTTACAATGGAAGTAAAGCTCTCGGCCAAAGAAGATACATCGGTCGAAGAGGGGAGAGAAGAAAAAGAATTATCGGCTTCAAAGGGAACAGAAAAAGTTTCTGATATGGAGATGTCGCTGTCTTGCGGATTGAAAACGGGGAGGGCGTCTGCAAAAAGTGAAAAATACAAAGAGCAGGAATGCCCGGCAATAAAGACGGCAATACATATGATGCTGAATACCTTTTTTCGACCAAATAATCGTTTCTTCATTCTTTTACTCCAAATTTCGATACTCTATCAACAGTATAATAGATTATGGAGAAAATTACAATTGTTATTTTTTGGAGGATATGGTACAATGTCAAAATGAAACGAGGTGAGGGTGTGCTGTTAAATTTGGTTGCGGTGTCGAAGTCCTATGGAGAACGCCTGCTCTTTTCTGACGCGTCGCTGTCGGTGGAGAGGGGCATGAAAATCGGACTGATTGGGGCAAACGGTGCCGGAAAGACAACATTGTTTCGCATGATTGTCGGGAAAGAACAGGCCGACGTAGGTCAAGTGGTTGTGGGCAGCGGAGTAAAAATCGGCTATTTGGAACAGCATACCTGTGCTGATTCCTCCCGTACAACCTATACCGAAGCCTTGCAAATTTTCCGTGAATTACAGGAAACCGAGCGCACCCTCAACGCCCTTACCGAAATGCTTTCGGTAAAGAATGATGCGGCAACGCTGGAACAGTACAACAAAACGCTGGAAGCCTTTCAAAATGCCGGTGGGTTGACCTATGCTTCCCGTACACGGGCTACCTTAAAAGGACTCGGATTTACAGATGCTGAATTGGAGTTGCCGGTGCAAATGCTTTCTGGTGGGCAAAAGGCCAAAATCGGCTTGGCGAAACTGTTGTTGAGCGAACCGGATATTATGCTGCTGGATGAGCCGACCAATCACCTTGACCTGCCCTCTGTAATTTGGTTGGAGGAGTTTTTACAGCAAAGCAAATGTGCCTGCCTGCTGATTTCGCATGACCGCTACTTTTTGGACCGTATTACTACCCACACAGCTGAGATTTATGCAAAAAAACTCTATTTTACCAAAGGTAATTATTCTCGTTATCAAGAACTCAAAGAGGAACGATTACTCTCTGAACAGCGGCATTACGATAATGTGATGGCAGAGGTGCATCGGCTGGAAAATATCATTCGACAGCAGAGAAAATGGAACCGAGAACGCAATATTCGTATGGCCGAGAGCAAGGAAAAGCAAATCGCTCGACTGACCGATAATCTGTATAAGCCGGAAAGCGAAAACAATGCCATTTCTTTTCGGTTTGTTGCGCCTGCCCCTTGTGGTGAGGAGGTCTTGAAGGCCGAAGGTCTTTCAATGGCTTTTGAAGATAAATCACTTTACCGCGGAGTGGATTTGGAGATTCGAAAAGGGGAAAAGGTTTTTTTGGTCGGCGCAAATGGCTGCGGAAAAACCACTCTGTTGCGTACATTGTTGCATCCTGAACAGGCGCCGGTGCTGTACGGTGTAGGTGTGAAGGTCGGGTATTTTGAACAGCATCAGCAAAATTTGACCCTTGAAAACACGGCATTTTCAGAATTGCGAAATGCCTTTCCGCACATTGGAGATACCGTATTGCGCAATACTTTGGCCGTTTTTGGTTTTCGCGGTGATGAGGTGTTTGAAAAAATCGCCGATTTAAGCGGCGGCGAGCGTGCGCGAATATCGCTTTGTAAATTGGTGCTGACCGGTGCCAATCTGTTGATTTTGGACGAGCCGACCAACCATTTGGATATTTATTCGGTGTCGGCTCTGGAAACAGCGCTTGCCCTTTTTGAAGGTACGGTACTGGCCGTTTCGCACGACCGGTATTTTATCAATGCTTTGGCTGACCGGGTTTTAGAATTGGCACCCGAAGGACTGACCGAATATACAAACAGTGCCGATTATTTTGCCAAAGCCTCTGTGACACCGGTAGAACAAAAGGCCGAAAAGACGGTCGGCGCAGGCAAGGAGGTTTATTTGCGCCGTAAAGAAGAACGGGCGCAGCTGCGCCGAATGCAGAATCGGAAACGCACGCTGGAAAAAGAAATTGCTGAGCTTGAAAACAAAACGGCGGAATGGAATCGAAGGCTGCGTGAGGAAGTTGACGTTGCCGATTACGAGGAAATCACCCGGATAACCACCGATATCGCGGTCTTAGAAAACCGATATGAAGAACTGTTAGAAGCCTGGGAAGAAAATGAAAACGAGCTTTTACAGTTTGACGGTGAATGATAAAAATATGAAAACCGTCCGTGCCAACAGCACAGGCGGTTTTGTGTTTTTATGTTTATAATTTTGCAACCAAATCTTTTAAATAGGCTTTCAGACCCTCGGCAACCTCCGGATATTGCAGTCCCACTTCAATATTGGCCTGCAAAATACCGAGTTTATTGCCCATATCATACCGAGTGCCGGTGAAATCGACACCGATCATACCGTCACGACGGGCCAGCGTCTTCATCGCATCGGTCAGCTGTAACTCGCCGCCTGCACCGCGCTGGGTATGCTCCAAAATTTCAAAAATCTCGGCCGGCAGAACGCATCGCCCCAGGATAGAAAAGAGGGACATAATCTGTTCCGGCTTCGGTTTTTCAATCATATCGTCAATCAGATAATGGTTATCGCACAGATGGGTGGTTTTCATGGAGCTGTATTTGAGGATGGCCTCCGGCGATACTTCCTTGATACCGACTACGCCCTTACCGTGTTTTTCATAGGCGCGGCAAAGCTGGGCAATGGCCGGGTCCTCCCCGATAATGACATCGTCACCGTAAAGAACTGCGAAGGGGTCGTTGCCTACAAACCGCTTGGCACAGAGCACAGCATGACCTAAGCCGGCGGTTTGTTTTTGCCGCAGAAAATAGATGTTTGCCAAAGAAGCGACCTTTGCAATCTGTTCTGCTTCGGCGGTATTTCCTTTTTCTCGCAGGGTCTGTTCCAGTTCAAAGGCATGGTCAAAATGGTCTTCAATGGCGCCTTTTCCGCGGTTGGTGATAATTAAAATATCGGTAATTCCGGCCCTTACCGCCTCTTCTACAATATACTGAATGGCAGGCTTATCCACAATGGGAAGCATTTCCTTTGGAATGGCCTTGGAGGCAGGAAGCACACGGGTGCCCAGGCCGGCGGCGGGAATAATGGCTTTTTTGATTTGCATTTTTTCCACCTCCTTCGTTTGTGATAATTTAATCTAACAAAAATAAAGAAAACAAGGGTGCCATGCTGGAAAAAACGATGGCAACCGACAGAATGCTTGTGCCAACGGTAAAGAGTATGCCGGAAAGTACAGCAGCCAAGGTAGAGGTGCCACCGGCGTTACGCAAAGCATAAAGTTCGTCTTGTCCGGAGACTTTCAAAAGAGCAAGCTTCTTTTCGCAATGGTTTTTGTAAATATTATCGGCGTATACCGACAGGAGAATTATGAAAACCAGATTTGCAACGCTCAAAAGAGAAGCGGACAGTATACAAAAGACCATTTTCGGAAACTTTGGCCCTAATACCGAAAGCATTTTTTCGACCTGCTCATCAGATATATCTTCGCCGGCACCGCTGCGAAAGCCGTCTTCAAAAGAATCTTCAAAATCCGAATTTAACCAGTCGGAGTTATCGGCAGTTGTATACCCTACAACCGTAGAATAGGGGTCGTCACTTTCCATGACGCTTGCAAAATCAATTGTTGCAACAGCATCGAAAATCGGTGAAAGAAATCCGGCGGCACAGCCGACAGTACCCAAAAGAATGGCAAGTGTTACGAGCAGAACGGCGGTACCTTGTTTGTACATTTTTCTGTAATAGAACCAAACAAAGGGCAGACCGAGGAAAAATCCGAAAAGAAAGACCGGCCAGTTCCAGGACGCTTTTTTGGCACGAGCTCTCATGCTCAGCATTTTTTGTGCGCGTTCGTATCCGTTGGTGCCGATAAAGGCAGAGAGTTTGTCCAGTTCAGAAGGTTCCTCTGTGGGTGCATCAGGGGCATAAAAGGGAGGTGCGACCGGTGCGGGCGCAGGAGCAGGTGCGGCCTCAGGTAGTTTGGCACCGCAGTTTTTACAAAATTGAAAATCCTCACGGTTTTCGGTACCGCAAGCGGTACAGGTTCTTTTTTCCTCCATTGTATTTACCTCCTAAAAGAATAAAACATATAAAATGTTGGGTAACCAAGAAGCCGCTAATGTAGTCAGCAACAGCAAATACACATTGGGTAATCCTTTTTTCATATATTCCTGTTCTTTGATTTCCGGCTCTAAAACCGAGAGCTTTTTTACCGAGTGAATCACATGGTTTTTATACCAACGGTCGGCAAAAGCACCACAAAGAATACGCAGAAGCAATATGAGCAAGGAACTGGCGAGGGACAACCACAAAGCCGATGAGGAAACCGAAATACCGTTTTGCATCGTTGCAGTAAGAATATCCGAAAAGGTTGCGTTCATCGGCAACGCGTCGGACAACCGGAGTATTTCGGCCTGCATGGGCAAGCCCAAAATGATGGCGGCGAGGTAAATGGCCGAAACCAAAAAACCGAGCCGGTACATTTTGCGGAAGAAGAAAAAACTGTGCGGCAATAAAAAGGCCAACCAGTTCCAGGACGCCTTGGCGTCCGACGCGAACTTGGGAATATACCGCATGGTATTGACCTTGATAAATTCCGCCGCCTGTTTGGCAGTTACACCCTCACCTAAATCGGTTGCCGGATGCACACCGCCCAACGGGTCGGCTCGGTGTACGAAAAACGGATATTTATCTGCGGTTTGTGCGGGTTCACCGCGCATTTTACCGCAGTGAGGGCAAAAAAGCATTTCCTCACTTAACGACCTGCCGCAGGAGGGACAATGCAAACCTTGCTTTTCGGTATGTTCTGCCTTTGCCTTGGCATTTTGTGCGCGGTCGTATTGCTGTTCAGTGCCATGCAGTGCTTCTACGCCGCAATGTCCTAATGACTGATAACAGGCCCTGTGATGCGGAGCACCGCAAATCGGACACACAACAATATCGTCTGCATCTTCAAACAAATAACCGTTGCATACGGGGCATTTTACCCCTTCGTATCTGTTATTCATGCCTTTGTTCCTTTCGGGGTGACCGTTTATATTTCCGGAAACCCGCAAATAATGTGTTGAAATATTCCTTGCCGTAGTTATGATATTCGCCTTTGCGCACCATGCTCATCAATTTGTTGCGATGCACCCATTCGGCGCAGGCAACCTCTTCTTTTTGCAGGTGCAGGTCCTCTATATTCGCATCATGGTGGACAAGATAGATATCCAGAAATGAATTTTTGCGCATAATACGCTTGATTAAAAGCAACTTCTCGGTTGGAACGTCCAGTCCCAGTTCCTCTTTCAATTCTCTGTGCGCGGCGGTCAAAGAATCCTCCCCGGAAATTGCGGCACCACCAGTTGCCGCCCATTCACCCGGCATCAGCGGCTTGTCATCAGACCGGCGCTGAATCAAAACCCGTCCGTCCGAGCCGACAACCCATATGTGCACTACCAAATGATATTCACCATGCGCCAGGCGCACATTGCGGCGTGCAACGGTTCTTCCGGTCGGGTTGCCGTTTTTATCTAATATATCCCACTGTTCCATAGCGTTATCTCGGTTCTTTGCCGACAATTTGGTCGGCGGCTTTAAAAATAGAGTTTGCCGGAACAAAACCGCGAACCGAAGAAAGTGGATAAATGTTGGAGTTTTTCCCGATGACCGTACCGGGGTTGAGAACCGAGCCACAGCCGACTTCTACACCGTCACCCAACATGGCACCGAATTTTTTGAGTCCGGTCGGAATACTGCCGCTGTCGCACTTGACCGTCACAAGGGTTTTGTCCGATTTAACATTGGAGGTAATCGAACCGGCACCCATGTGGGATTTATAGCCAAGACAGGCGTCTCCGATGTAGTTGTAATGGGGAACCTGTACCCGGTCAAAGAGAACCGAATTTTTCACCTCGGTAGAATTACCGACAACGGCCCCCTTGCCGATGATTGCGTTTCCGCGGATAAAAGCACAATGCCGGATTTCGGCTTCCTCGTCAATGATACAGGGGCCGGTAATGCTGGCGCTTTCAAAAACCGTTGCGCTGTTGGCAATCCAAACATTTTTCTTAACTTCGGTAAAACGGGCAGAATCCAATTTTGGGCCAAGGGTTAGAATATAAGCACCGATTTCGGAGAGTACCTCCCAGGGGTACTGCTTATCGGCAAAGAGCCCTGCCGCAACCGTATGTTGCAAAGAAAGCAGGGCGTGAATGGTAAGTTGTTCCAATGCGGATACCTCCGTAGATTTGCTGTTTTTTTTTATTTTATCAAATTTAGACTGTATATACAAGTGAAAATTAAAAAACTTTTGTTTTTCGGTTGCCAAAACGACCGAAATGTTGTATAATGCTCATAGTATGGTGGGCAGTGGCTTTTCTATACAGCACAATATGCGTCCTTTGGCGTGCGAACGGTCGGGTCCTGTGCGATGGGTACCCGTGAACCATGTCAGGCGGGGAACCGAGCAGCATTAAGCGGTGTTGCCCATGCGCCACAGTCCATCCGGTCGTTCGTACACCAAAGGGCGTGTTTTTTAGATTTTCGCCATAGGCATATAAAGGGAGGGCATACCATGTATAGGGCACTTTACCGGAAATACCGTCCGTCTGCATTCCGCGATGTGGTCGGACAGGAGCATATTGTTACAACCTTGCAGAATCAATTGAAAAACGGTAAAATCTCGCATGCCTATCTTTTTACCGGCTCTCGCGGTACCGGCAAAACCAGTTGCGCGAAGATTCTTGCAAAGGCCGTAAATTGTTTGCAATTACAGGAAGGGGACGCTTGCCTGCAATGCGAGTCCTGCCGCCGGATTGAAAATGAAGAAAACTTTGATATCGTCGAAATTGACGCAGCCTCAAACAACGGCGTGGAAAACATTCGCAATTTAAGAGAACAGGTAGCCTACGCGCCGGCACAATCCAAATACCGAGTTTATATTATAGATGAGGTGCATATGCTCTCATCGGGTGCTTTTAATGCATTGCTGAAAACGCTGGAAGAACCGCCGTCAACCGTTGTCTTTATATTGGCAACCACCGAAGTGCATAAGATGCCGGCGACCATTCTTTCGCGTTGCCAGCGGTTTGATTTTCACCGCATCGAGCCGGAACTGATTGCCGGCCGTCTGCTGAAAATCGCCGACCTGGAAGGACTGGAACTTGAACAGGATGCGGCTATGCTGATGGCCATGATGGCGGATGGCGGTATGCGTGATGCCCTTTCCATGTTGGACGTCTGTGCCGCCAAGGGAGGAAAAATTACCGAACAAACGGTGGAGGATGCCACCGCAATCGCAGGTCATGATGCGCTTTTTCGGTTGGTGGAAGCCATGCAGCAAGGGGACATTCCTGCCGCTCTACGTTTGATTGATATAGTATATAAGGGTGCGGTCGATATTCAGCATCTGTGTGAACAGTTGCTCGGCGCGTATCGCAATTTGATGATTTTGCGCTCGGTACCGGATGCAGTCGCACTGGTGCCCTGCCCGAAAGCACAGCTTTCCCGTTTGCAGGCAATTGCCGAGAAATATGCGTTGGAAGATATTATGATGTCCATTCGTCAGCTTTCGGATGCGTTAAATCGTATGAACACATCTAACTGCCGGAGTGAACTGGAAATGGCGGTCATCAAAATTTGCACACCGGCACTTTCAGGCGAAACCGAAAACATTCTTCAACGACTGGCCGCATTGGAAAAGGGACATTCCGCACCGGTTGCAACGCCTGTGCCGAAGGCTGTATCCGAACCGCCGCAAACCGAACCGGAACCGAAAGCACCGGTCGTGCAGGAAAAGCCTAAAAACCCGGAAACACCCCGTACCGAATCTCCGGCCGCCGGTCAGGTGGAAAATTGGGCGGCTGTGGTCCGTGAGTTGGGGAAAACACACCCCCTTTTGGCGGGCTATCTGCATGCCTCTGCCGCGTATGTGCAGGGAGATTTTCTGTTAATTGATTCTCAAAATACGCAATTCAACGATTTAATTCGTCAGGCAACCTACCGTGACGCGCTTCGTCGCGCAGCCGAAAATGTGCTGGGTAAGCAATATAAGCTCGGCCCCTATAAAAAGAAAATAAATGAGGGTGCCAGCAAAGACCCTCTGGATGAAATCATGCAAAAACTTGAAACATTTGAGATGTAAGGAGAAATAAAGGAATGAAAGCAAGATTGCCGCAAAATATGCAGCCCGGGAACATGAACCAAATGCTCAAACAAGCCCAGAAAATGCAGGAGGATATGGCCGCCTTGCAGGAGGATTTAGAGGCGCGTGAGTACACCGCATCGGCAGGAGGCGGCATGGTAGAGGTTACGGTGACCGGTAAGCATAAAATACAGAAAATTACCATCAATCCCGAAGCCATTGACCCTGACGATGTTGAAATGCTGGAAGATTTTATCACTATTGCCGTGAATGAGGCGGTATCCAACGCAGAAAAAACCGCAGAGGAAGAAATGGCGGCGATTACGGGCGGCATGAATCTTCCGGGAATGTTTTAAGCCATGGCCTATCAAGTAGTGCCGTTACAGCGGCTGATTGAACAGTTTGAAAAATTGCCGGGAATCGGTAAAAAAACCGCCCAAAGGCTGGCCTTTTATGTGCTTTCTATGCCCGACACCTATGCAAAGGATTTTGCCGAGGCTTTAACCGATGCAAAACAAAAAATCAAATATTGCAAGGTCTGTTGTAATTTAACCGACGGAGATACCTGCTCGGTCTGTGCGGACACGACGCGTGATCGTACCACCATCTGTGTTGTGGAGGAACCGCAGGATGTCGCTGCCTTTGAGCGTGCGCGTGAATACCGCGGGCTGTATCATATTTTGCACGGCACCATTTCTCCGTTAGACGGCATCGGTCCCGAACAATTGCGCATTAAAGAACTGATGGCTCGCCTGGGTGACCCCGATTTAAAAGAGGTTATCATTGCCACCAACCCCACCGTGGAGGGGGAGGCAACCGCCAGTTATCTTTCCCGCTTAATTAAGCCAATGGGCTTGCGGGTTTCCCGACTGGCTTACGGAATTCCCGTAGGCGGAGATTTAGAGTACGCCGATGAGGTGACGCTGATGCGCGCTTTGGAGGGCAGAAACGTATTATAAAATAAAGACAAGGCCACCCGTCGGGTGGCCTTGTCTTTATTTTCTGTTCTGTAACGGCTGATATTCTCTGCGAGGGTGCACGCTTTTGTATGCCGGTCGAATGATTTTTCCGGAATTAACCAATTCTTCAATGCGGTGGGCACTCCAACCGGAAATGCGAGCCATAGCGAAAATGGGGGTATACAATTCCGGCGGTAAATCCAGCATGTCATAAACAAATCCGCTGTAAAAGTCAATGTTTGCACTGACACCTTTATACATTTTGCGTTCCTCGGCGATTATTTTCGGGGCAAGTGACTCAACCGAAGCGTAAAGTTTGTATTCCGCGTTTAATCCCTTTTCTTCCGAAAGGCTTTGAACAAAAGAACGGAAGATGGTGGCGCGTGGGTCAGATATAGAGTAAACGGCATGCCCGATACCGTAAATCAATCCGGCACGGTCAAAGGTTTCTTTGTGCAAGATTTTCTTTAAATAGGTGCTGATTTCTTCCTCATCATTCCAATCTCGCACATTTTCTTTAATGTCATTAAACATGGCACAGACCTTAATATTGGCACCGCCGTGTTTCGGGCCTTTGAGTGAGCCAAGCGCGGCCGCGATGGCTGAATATGTATCGGTTCCGGAAGAGGAAACGACACGGGTGGTAAAGGAGGAGTTGTTGCCGCCGCCGTGTTCTGCGTGCAGAACCAAGGCCAAATCTAAAATTTTGGCTTCCAGAGGGGTGTATTTGCTGTCAATGCGCAGCATGTGCAAAATATTTTCCGCCGTAGAGAGCGAAGCATCCGGTTCATGAATAAAGAAACTGCGATTGTTGCACTTGTAATAATTATAAGAATGATAGCTGTAAACCGATAGCATGGGGAATGTGGAAATCAGCTGTAAGCATTGGCGCAGCACATTGGGAATGCTGGTGTCATTGGGATTGTTGTCATAAGAATATAGTGTAAGTACGCTGCGCGCGAGGGAATTCATCATATCGGTAGACGGGGCTTTCATGATAATGTCCCGAACAAAGGATTCCGGCAAGGAACGGTAATCGGTTAAAACCTGCTTAAATTCCTCCAACTGCTGTACGGTTGGCAAATTACCAAACAACAACAGATAGGTGATTTCCTCGAACCCAAAACGGTTGCTCTCTAAAAAGCCGGATACCAGTGATTCAATATCGTATCCGCGATAATACAGTTTGCCAGGGCAGGGAAGTTCCTGCCCGTTTACCGTTTGCTTGGAAATGATTTCGGAAATTTCGGTCAATCCGGTTAAAACACCCTTGCCGTTTAAATCGCGCAGGCCGCGATATACTTTGTACTCGGAATATAACTGTGGCTCTATATTACCATCCTCCATACAAAGTGCAGCATAGTTTTCAATCTGCGGCGTGATGGCGGAATAATCTCTTTCGATATTATTGATGATATTCATTTTCTACCTCACTTTCTTTTATATACATTGTACCACACATTTTGGAAAAATGTTGAACAGTTTGTAAAAACAATAAAAGCCGGTCAAGTCACCGGCTTTTTCATCTTAAAATCCGTTCTGCAAGACTACGGGGGTGTTATTTTTCTGTAACGGCACAGCTTGGTTGGGACCCTTGCTGGTGTTGTTCTTGCTGTTTAGAGTGAAAATAAAGATAACCATATAAATTGCAGAAATAAACAAGGTCATATCCGGTAATTCGGTATAGTGTAAAACATAGGATTTTTTAAAAAGAATCAGAATGTATTCCGAAAGATGGGTGATGCCTACGATCACAGCGGTGGTTAAACCGACAACCGTTAGCCGCCGCGCATTTTTTCTCAGGTTGACATAACATATCACTTTTGCGAGAAGGGTATAGCAAACGAGCATCAAAATGATGGCCGCCATACGATATAGGTTTTCCGAAATAATGGCCATGTCGGTAATTTCAATAAAGAAGGTAATCAGCATGTAAATCCAGTAGGGCAGGGGCAAAAAACAGAGAATCGGCATAATGGCTTTTCCGGCAATGCCGTAAGCAACCAGCGCAACAAAAAAGACCAGGATTAATACAGAAAAAAAGATTTGCATAGGTGGTGTGCCATTTGGGGAGCAAAGTTTCACAACCAAATCACAGAAAAAACCGGCCAAACAAAGAATGGCACCGAGAAGGTTGGGAAGATGCAATTCTCCGGCACCTTTGTATTTCGGTTTATCCAGATGTACAAGCACAAAAATCAATACAGCAAACAAAAGAAGAAAGAAAAACGTAATCCATGCAAAGGGTGCAAATCCGGTGTAATAAAATCCGGTGGAAGAATCAATAAAATATATCATTTCTACAATTCTCAAAAGGACAATAAGGGCTGTTGCGGCCGCAAAGGATAAAGAGAGCAATTTTGTTTTCATATATTTGTCCACTTCTCCATAAATATTTAATATATATTATTTATATTAAACCGAACAGGAATAAAAGTCAATAAAAAAACGGAGGAGCAAAAATGAAGTATGTGCATCTAATCGTATTGGGAATTATGTTTCTTTCCATTCTTTTAATACCCCTGATTGCAATGAAGGAGGTCGAACAAAAAACAGAAAAAACCTCCTCTGCCCAATCGTCGGAAAGCAAAAAAACGAATGAGGCCTGTTTTCGGGTAAAGTTTACAGACGGTAAGGTGCAAAACATACCGGAAGAAGACTATATTTGCTCGGTCGTGGCGGCGGAAATGCCGGCGGTCTACGAACCGGAAGCATTAAAAGCCCAGGCTGTTGCGGCCTATACATATGCCTGTTTTCGCAGAGAATCAAGGAAAAACGAGGCGTACGATGTGTCGGCCGATTCAACAAGTGACCAGGGCTATGTTACTATGGAAAAAGCGGCTGAAAAATGGGGAGATAAGGCCAAGGAATACACAAAGAAAATACAATCTGCCGTACAGTCTGTACAAGGGTATAAAATCACCTACAACGGGAAACTGATTCTGGCGGCGTATCACGCCATATCTTCGGGTAAAACCGAAACCGGAAAAAATGTTTGGGGAGATAATTATGAATATCTTACTTCTGTGGAGAGCATCGGCGACCTGTTGGCTGAGGGGTATTTAAGCTCGGTCACATTTACACCGGAAGAATTTAAAGCCAAGGCAGCAGAATTGAATGCAACCATGAGCGGTGATGCATCAACATGGTTGCGGGAACCCTCACGCACAGAAACCGGCATGGTCAAGGAATACCAACTGGGCGATAAACGGGTCGCAGGAACTGATATGCGCAAAGCTTTTGGTTTGCGTAGCGCAAATTTTGATTTAACCTTTGCTGAAAACAAGTTTACCTTTACGGTGCGCGGTTACGGGCATGGCGCCGGCATGAGCCAAAACGGTGCAAATTACATGGCAAAGCAGGGGAGTACATTTTTGGAGATTTTAAGTTGGTATTACCCCGAATGTAAGTTGGAAAAATAAAAGGGGAGGGAAGATAAAAAATGTGGTTGACAAACCACCATTTTGTGTTATAATACTTTTGTTACGGCAATAAAAATACTCTCAATAGGGGCCATTAGCTCAGTTGGTTAGAGCAACCGGCTCATAACCGGTCGGTCCGGGGTTCGAGTCCCTGATGGCCCACCAGCCGCAAGGCTCGGCACCCAAGAGGTTTCTTTTTGAGGTGTCAATTGCGACAAGTTTTATATCGTATACAGGGGCATGGTGTCAATGGTAGCATGCCGGTCTCCAAAACCGTTGGTGAGGGTTCGAATCCTTCTGCCCCTGCCATCTAAAGACACCATTGAAATCTGAACCCTCAAGTTCAGACTCAATGGTGTTTTTATTATAAACCCCAGTATTTATGCGGCTTTTCAAGGTCGCATTTTCTTTTTGTCAGCTGGACTAAAAACAGAAAAACGCAAATTTTATAATCCGAAGATTTAAAAGCAAACCTTTTCGAACCCATAAGTCTATCTGCACGTGTCTTATAAACCCGCGTCCTTCAAGGCATATTCCTCTTCCTTCTGTTCGGGAGTCTTGTATTGCAGTTTCCTGTGCGGACGTTTTGTATTGTAGAAAATTATGTACTTGTCAACTGCACTTCGGAAGTCTGCTTCCGAACGGTATTTCGTGCGATACAATTCCTCACGCTTCAAAGAAGCGAAGAACGATTCCATTACAGAATTGTCATACGGCACGTGCGCTCTTGAAAAGGAGTGCGTGATGTGCAGTGACCGCATATAGTCGTTCATCGTTTTGGAATGATAGTTGCCACCGCGGTCAGTATGGAATATCAGACTTGAATCCGGTTGACGTGCTTTATAGGCCATTTGAAAAGTCGACTTTACAAGTTGCGTGCTGTTCGTCTTTCCAATTTTATAGCCCACGACCATACGGGAATACAAGTCGATAATCACGCAAATGTAATAAGCGTTTTCGCCGTACTTGAAATAGGTAACATCACTAACCCACACTTCGTTCGGTTTGCACGTGTCAAACTCTTGGTTAAGATGATTTTTATACTTGCGGCCTTCGTCCTCGTAAAGTTTCTTTGATGACTGTCGGATGCTGAACAATCCCATATCACGCATAAGCGTGCGTACCATTTCATTACTGACTTTGAAGCCTTCACTTTTCATAACTGCCGCAATTTTAGCGGCACCGAAGATCTGATTACTTTCGTCGTAGATCTCCTGTATGCGAAGCCGTAGTTCCTCCCGACGTTTCGCATACCAAGTGTTGTCTTTCTTATTGCGGAGAACGTGGTTGTAAAACGTTCCGCGGGGAATGTCAAACGCATCGCAGATCACGTGCACATTATATTTTCCATAAAGCTGCTCGGCGGCATACAATCGCTGCTTTAATGGTGACTTCGGCGTGCAAGTTGCGGATTTAAGGATTTCAACGATGCTTTCCAAGCGTGCGACCTTGTTTTCGAGCAAATGGAAATTGCGGATATCCACCGTTCTCCTATTGGCAGCGTTTTGTTCCTCTTGGTAAATGCGTAGCCAACTGTAAAAGGTACTCTTGGGTATACCGGTGTCAGCAAGGATATGTGCCGACGGTTCACCGGATATAACACGGTCAATGACCGCTTGTTTTTCTTCTTTAGTATAAGTTCTCATATTTTCAACTCCTATATTGAATGCATTGAAACAATTCTACGATAATTTTCTATATACAGAAATTATTTTGCATTGCGCATCTTGACACGATGTGCAATGATGACTATAATGTTCATATAACCTATTGGGAGGGAAAAAAGTGGATACCATCTCGCAAATGTCATTTGACTATAATGCATGTTTCAAGAGCATATATTATCAACTTTATTCGAATAGTAGTACTAGTCGAGCAGAACGGATTGTCTCCGATATAACGAAAATTCTACTGTGTAAACTTATTGCCGAACAAGAGCAAATTGTAGATATTTCTAATTACACGAAGAAAGAACTCATTTCTTTGTTAAAGGAGAAATATCCGCAGAGTTGTGAAAACTTTGATGATTTCGCTTTGCGTGATAACGATATCTCTGCGGTCTTAGATGTTCTTAATAACATTTCACTTCTTGATGCGCCATCACATATTATCGGAGATGCGTTTCAAGCGATTATTGGCCCAAGAATCAGAGGAGACAAAGGTCAGTTTTTTACACCCAAAGAGTTGGTTGAATGCTTAGTTGAAATCATTTCGCCTTCGTCTAATAGTACCATAGTAGACCCAGCTTGCGGAACAGGCGGTTTTTTGACTGCAGCCTACGCATATGCTGAGGCCTCACCGGATGCAGATGCATCTTCTATCAAACTGATTGGCGTAGATAAAGATAGAGATATGGCGGATATGGCTCTCGCAACAACAGAGATTATCAGTCACGGAAGATCGGAAGTTTTTAATCGGAATTCACTTGAGATCGTATCGCCTAAGAGTGACTTACACTATTTATTAAACAGTGCAGATGTAATCTTAACCAATCCCCCATTTGGTGCAAAAATTGGCATTACAGATGAGTCACTTCTAAGTTTGTATGAGTTTGGATATAATTGGTCTTATTCCGAAACCGATAAATGTTGGTATAAGCTAAACACAGTAGCAAAAAACCAGGCTCCGCAAATCTTGTTTATTGAGCTTTGTGTTCGATTGTTAAAGCCATACGGCAAGATGGCAATTGTACTTCCTGAAGGGATATTCGGCAATAAAACCTTGGGGTTTGTTTGGGCATACCTAAAAAAACACGGCAGAGTTGTTGCGTTGATTGATTGCCCGAGAAACACGTTCCAGCCATCTACCGATACTAAGACAAATGTCTTGATATTCGAAAAAGGTCAATCTTTTTCGGAGGACATTATTGTTGCTGTTTCGAAAAACTGCGGCCACGATAAGAGAGGACGGGTAACAAACTCTGCGAATGAAGTGCTTCCTAATGATTTTGCAGCAATTGCCAAAGAGTATACTAGCGGAAACTATACAGAGTTTTGGCGACAAGCTAAATTGATTGGTAACTATTATGTTCCTCGGTATTTGTCCGAAAAAGCCGTTAGACATGAACCTGGTGAATATATTACAATTGGCGAAATGATTCAGCGAGGATATTTAAGAAAAAAGAGCGGTAAAGAAGTCGGCAGTGAAGCATATGGAACAGGTAATATTCCGTTTGTTAGAACATCTGATATAATTAATTTTGAGATTTCAAGCGATCCTACTAATGCAGTTAGTGAAGAAATCTATCAACAATATGCCGCACAGCAGAATCTTGAAATAGGGGATATTCTATTTATAGCGGATGGTCGATACAGGATTGGAAAGACAGCAATAATAACTAAGTATAATATTAAAAGTCTAATACAAAGTCATATTGAAATTCTTTCGCTGACACCAGATGCACCATTAACACCTTATGAGTTTCTGTATTGCTTAAACACAGATGAAGTTCAAAACCAAGTAAGAAGCCTAATATTTATTCAATCAACATTGGGAACGATAGGTAATAGAATTAATGAAATTGCTATTCGTTTGCCTGACAAGACCGAGGAATGGACTAAAAAAATACACGCATTTCAACATAACATTGAAATGCGTGCAGAGTGTTTATTTGCGTTGAAGGAAAGCGAAAACTCATTCGAATTATAATGAACAAATAAATTATCTGTTCGCCCTTCCTAAAATGTCGCGAATCCATTCATAGAATTCGTCGAGAGTTTTCGCACCTTGGGCGATGTTGCACTCGCGGTGACCAAATCCTACATTATCAGGATTATGCATTCTAGGGTTTTTATGACAGGTCTCAATGGCTGCCTTTCCTCTGGCTGCCATTGAGAACAATCCATAATTCAAAGGCAAACGACAGATAACACAACAAGTTGAAGAAGATGTCATCGGACCAAAAAGTTCTTCAAGATATTGTTTAATTTCGAGGGTAGGTTGAGGCGCATCCTCCATTTGATACACCAACCAAGTGAGTTTAGCAGCAACTAAAATACAAGAATCGTAGTCAGCGGCTTTCTCTCTAAGTTTTGCTACAACGCCTGGTTTTAGATCTGCCATGTTAATTCCATAGCTAGCCAAGGCTTCGTCACTTAACAGCATTACCCACCGTAAAATTCGGTTAGGACCGGCATCTGCACTTTTCCAAGCTGCACCGGTGGTCATTGTAGCATCTCGTTTTATCTTATCGGCTACTTGCTTATCAACAGACTGCAGATGTCGCAAAAAAGGGAATTCATCACATCTGCCAGTATGCCCTCTTCGGCAGTGACATCTGTGATCTGCTGCGTCGGCATATTGAGATCTTGTTGGAATAATTCGATTGCAAAATTGCATAGTAATTCACCCCTTTATTTCTGTATTAATTGAGAGTAGACTTGCGGGATCGGTGTTTAGTGCGCTAGCAATGATAACTATATTTTTCAGGCTAACATTTCTGTCGCCTCGCTCTACGGCTCCAATATATGTTCTATGTAAATCGCATATTTCGGCAAGTTGCTCTTGAGTGAGTTTGTTTTTTATTCTCAAAGCTCTTATATTGGCGCCAAGGATACTGAAATAATCCATAAGATCACTCCTTAATACGATACTTATATAATTCATTATATAAGATTTGTCACAAAAAGTATGCAGAATATAAGTAGCATTTTGTTTTTTAGATAAACAGTACTAAGATTTTGCCATTAGTGATAATTTTTCACGATTGCCTGTACCATTTAACAAAAGATCGGTTGGGGTGTGTATTTTGTATCAAAATAGGGAACTTAACATCGCCTTGAGCGACCGCACAAAACCTCATTATGCCGCAAGATATAACTTCACATCGGCGTTAGCCGCTACTTCACTAGAATCTACGAGAGTTCGAATTCATACGAAAAAACGAAAAAAATATCTTTTTTGTAGCCCATAGCCAAAAAATCGACTTGTGAAAACAAGTCGATTTTTTTATCCATTGCGAAAGCAATGGCATATCATCAGCCGTAAGGCTGTATATCATCAACAATGGTTACGCCTTTGTTGATGATATACACGGCTTCGCCGTGATTATAAAATATGCAGAAGTTTGCACACATAATCCAAAAAAGGCCGCATATTTTCGGCCTTTATACGGTTATTTGAAAGTCACCTGGTTATAATAGATATGAAACACTTTTCAGCATGTCAACATTTAATAATCATTAGGAAAAAATACGTATGATGAATATGTATTGATATGCAACGGTCCATTGCATGTTTTTCGATATAACGGTGTGTCTCCGGCTCCTCTATATGGCGTTCGGTGATGCGTATCCATGCTCGATGACGCTGTTTTTTTCACAGATTTCAAAAAACAAAATATTATGTAATAAGGCAATGGCGTCTTTAACGGTATGACCTTACCATTAAAGTCGCCTTTTTCTGTATATGAAGGAGGAAACAGAAATATGTCATATGTAGATGAAGTAATTGAGCGGGTAGTAAAAGAAAACCCCAATGAGCCTGAATTTCACCAAGCGGTCAGAGAGGTCCTCGACTCTCTCCGCCCGGTCGTGGATGCCAATGAGAAAGCTTTTAGAAGAGATGCGCTGCTTGAAAGGCTTGTAAATCCGGAAAGGCAGATTAAGTTCCGTGTTCCGTGGATAGACGATAACGGTCAGGTGCATGTCAATACCGGATACCGTGTTCAATTTAACAGCGCAATCGGCCCTTATAAGGGAGGACTCAGACTTCATCCCTCGGTCAATCTTAGTATTATTAAATTCCTCGGTTTTGAGCAGATATTTAAGAATTCGCTTACCGGGCTTCCTATCGGCGGTGCTAAGGGCGGTTCGGACTTTGACCCCAAGGGCAAATCCAACCGGGAGGTCATGGCTTTCTGTCAGAGCTTTATGAGCGAGCTTTGTAAATACATCGGAGCCGATACCGACGTGCCTGCGGGAGATATCGGCACAGGCGCCCGTGAAATCGGATATATGTTCGGTCAGTATAAGAAGCTCCGCGGTCTGTTTGAAGGTGTATTGACCGGAAAAGGACTTTCCTACGGCGGCTCCCTTGCCAGAACCGAGGCTACCGGTTACGGTCTACTCTATATCGTAGAAGAAATGCTTAAATGTCATGGCGAGACTATCGAGGGCAAGACAGTCACTGTTTCCGGCTCCGGTAATGTTGCAATTTATGCAATTGAAAAGGTTCAGCAGCTGGGAGGCAAAGCGGTTACCGCATCTGACTCTACCGGTTGGGTTTATGATCCGGAGGGCATTGATGTTACCGCTCTTAAAGAAATTAAAGAGGTTAAGCGTGAAAGACTGAGCGTTTATAAAAATTACAGACCGAATGCCGAGTATCATGACGGCCAGGGCGTTTGGAGTATCAAGAGCGACATTGCGCTTCCTTGTGCTACCCAGAATGAGCTTACCCTTTCGGATGCAAAAACTTTGGTTGCAAATGGTGTAATTGCCGTTGCAGAGGGTGCAAATATGCCGACAACAGCGGAAGCTACCGAATATTTGCAGGCAAACGGCGTATACTTCCTGCCGGGCAAAGCTGCAAATGCCGGCGGTGTTGCTACCTCGGCGCTCGAAATGTCGCAAAACAGCGAAAGATTGTGCTGGTCCTTTGAAAAGGTTGATGCGAGATTAAAGGAAATTATGATTGACCTTTATCATAACATTGACGATGCCGCAAAGAAATACGGCTTCGATGGCAACTATGTGGTTGGTGCGAATATCGCAGGCTTCGAAAAGGTTGTAGACGCAATGACAACGCAGGGCATTGTGTAGTATTGGATACCTCAAATAAATATTGTAAAGGCAAAGGCGTCGTTTTAGTGATTTTCATTAAAAGACGCCTTTGTTTTTTTGACTCTGACACGGCGAGAATTGATTTTTGGCGCATAAATTAAGTAAGGAGATTTTTATTGTGGAAATGGCACCTATGAAAAAGAAAAAAGTCAGATTTACTCCATGGATAGATTTTAATGAGCTGACTCCTGAAATATGCATCGGCGCAGAAAAGCGCCATCCTCTTTATGAAAGGGCCTTTCTTTTCGGTGAGGATAAGAGTGAAACCGAACTTGCTCAGAATACAACTACCTGGGACTGATAATTCAATATTCAAAAGCGTTTGAGAAAACCGTAAAATGGGAATAACAATAAGGAAAGGGAGTTTTGACATATGTGTGGAATCGTTGGATATACAGGTGTTCAGCAAGCAGCACCGATATTATTAGAAGGGTTAAAGAAACTTGAATATCGCGGTTATGATTCCGCCGGTATTGCCGTTGTCTGTGATGAACTGATTTCGGTCAGCAAGGTTACTGGAAGAATTGCAAATCTGTGTGAAAAGACAAATGACGGAAAATCCTGTCCGGGCACAGTCGGTATCGGTCATACCCGATGGGCTACGCACGGTGCTCCTACTGATACGAACGCACACCCGCACATGAGCAACAACAGAAAATTTGCGGTAGTCCACAACGGCATCGTTGAAAACTATATGAGCCTTCGCGAAGAGTTGATGCAAAAGGGATATCATTTTGAAAGTCAAACCGATACAGAGGTCATCGTACATCTGATTGAGAACTACTATACCGGAAATATAAAAAGAGCGGTAATCAAAGCATCGGCGAGATTGCAGGGTTCCTATGCGCTTGGCGTAGTTTGTGCCGATGAACCCGAAAAAGTATATGTGGCACGCGAATCGAGTCCGCTGATTCTCGGTGTGGGTATAGGTGAAAACTACTTTGCCTCCGATGTTACGGCATTGGTCCCTTACACAAGAAATGCAATCTATTTGGATGACGGTGAGTTTGCTGAAATAACGCCCGATGCCATAAAGGTCTACGACCCCGCAGGACAGCCGATTCAAAAAAAAATAAACCATATCACCTGGGATATCCAATCGGCCGAAAAAGGCGGCTATGAGCACTTCATGCTCAAAGAGATTATCGAACAGCCGAGAGCTGTAAAAGCTACGATAGCTCCCCGAATCAAAGAAGGGGAGATTGTTCTTGATGAAACCGAGCTTACCGCCGATTATTTGAACCGTATCGATAAAATCGTTATTACAGCCTGTGGCTCTGCTTATTATGCCGGATGTGCCGGCAAATACGCCATTGAAAAACTTTGCTGTATTCCGGTACAGACAGAGTTAGCAAGCGAACTGCGTTACAGCAATCCTCTTATCGATGAACGCACCTTGCTAATCGTGTTATCGCAATCCGGTGAGACCGCTGATACGATAGCAGCGATGAAAGAGTGCAAAAATCGCGGGGCGAAAACACTTGCGGTGGTCAATGTACTCGGAAGCACGATTGCGAAAACGGCCGACTACACGCTTTATACTTGGGCGGGTCCCGAAATCGCCGTTGCAACAACAAAGGGCTACACCACCCAACTATCGGTTTTGTATTTGTTTGCCTTGTACGCGGCCAAGAAAATGAATCGCATCGACAATGAACTTTACAGCAACCTTTTGGAAACTTTAAAAGCACTGCCAAAGCGAATTCAAGAAGCACTTGATATGAACTCGTCGATTTCAAATTTGGCGAAAAAGTACCATGCAACCGACTCCATGTTTTTCATTGGACGAAATACCGATTATGCGGTTGCGCTTGAAGGTGCGCTGAAAATGAAGGAAATATCCTATATTCATGCGGAATCATATGCCGCAGGCGAATTAAAACACGGCACGATTGCTCTGATAGAGGAGCACCAGCCCGTGATATCGCTGTGTTGCAACGATTCGATTATGGATAAAACCATGAGCAATATTGTGGAAGTAAAGGCAAGAGGTGCGGAGGTTCTCGCGGTTACCTTTAAAAACAATCAAAAAATAATATCCTTAGCGGATGATGTGATTTTCGTGCCGAATGTAGAAACGATATTTTCAGCGGTTGTAGAAATTATCCCTCTGCAATTGCTTGCATATTACGTAGCCAAAGAAAACGGCTGCGATATTGACAAGCCGAAGAATCTGGCAAAATCGGTTACGGTTGAATAACCGTTTGAGGAGAAAACGAAATGACGAAATATATATTTGTAACGGGAGGCGTTGTATCCGGTCTTGGCAAGGTATTGACGCACCAATTCCCATTTGACGGAGTGCGCAGCAATAAGAATATCGGCTATAAAACAGAAAACGGCGGTAGAGAGATTAACTTCTCACTGCCGCCGTTTATAATAATCACTATATCGAATAATTATCTGACATATCTGTTTTCATAATATCTGCAAGGGTTATTCCGTCAAAGTAGTTGTTGACGATTCTGTAAAATTCCGTCCACATGGGATAGGTACGGCAGGCATAGGCCCGCGCACAGGGCTTTGCTCCGCGTTCAAGACAGGCAACCGGGGCAAGGTCACCTTCTGTCAGCCGTAAAATATCTCCTACCTTGCAATCCTCGGGAGCCTTTACAAGACGATATCCGCCGCCCTTTCCATGCACACCTTCAACAAATCCGTTTTTAGATAATGCAGGAACAATTTGCTCTAAATATTTTAACGAGATGCCTTGTCTGTTCGCAATTTCTTTCATAGGGATATAACTGTCACCGGCGTGTTCCGCAAGGTCAATCAAAACTCGTAATGCATATCTGCCTCTTGTTGATATCATCATTGTTTTTTCACCTCTATATTCTCATCAACCTATTATACTACGAAATTGGTATGCAATTCAAGTAATACGCCGCATAATTATCATAATTTCGACTTTTTAAATTGCCGCAATAAAATAGGATTCAAGGCTCCGATACAAAAACAATCGTACCGGAGCCTTGATGTTTAATCTGCAAATAGTGGGGTGGATAAATATCTGTCACCGGTATCAGGCAAAAGTACAACAATGGTTTTTCCTTCATTTTCGGGGCGTTTTGCAAGCTCGATAGCCGCAAAGACAGCAGCACCGGAGGAAATACCTACGAGAATGCCCTCGCTATTGCCAATCCGCTTTCCGGTGGCAAAAGCATCTTCGTTGGAAACAGGAATGATTTCATCGTAGATTTCGGTGTTGAGAACATCGGGAACAAAGCCGGCTCCGATACCCTGAATTTTGTGAGGACCAGCAACACCGGTAGAGAGCACCGCAGAGGCGGTAGGCTCAACGGCAACGACCTTGACAGCAGGGTTCATGGATTTCAGATATTCACCGACACCGGTTACCGTACCGCCGGTACCTACGCCTGCAACAAAGATATCTACCTTTCCGTCAGTATCCTCATAAATTTCAGGGCCGGTGTTTTCTCTGTGCGCTTTGGGGTTGGCAGGGTTCACAAACTGTCCGGGAATAAAACTGTTTGGCGTCTCATCGGCCAGTTCTTCCGCCTTGGCAATGGCACCTTTCATACCTTTGGCACCCTCAGTCAAAACCAGCTCTGCACCGTATGCCTTCATAAGTTGACGGCGTTCCACCGACATGGTTTCGGGCATTACAATAATAATTCTGTAACCTCTTGCAGCAGCCACAGCTGCAAGACCGATACCGGTATTGCCCGAAGTCGGCTCGATGATAACCGAACCGGGTTTCAGTTTGCCGCTCGCCTCCGCCTCATCAATCATTTCCTTTGCAATACGGTCTTTGACCGAGCCGGCCGGATTAAAGTATTCCAGCTTGGCAACCACCTTTGCTTTCAGTCCCAAGGCTTTTTCAATATGTGTCAACTCCAAAAGGGGCGTTTTCCCGATAAGTTGGTCGGCAGATGTATAAATATTGCTCATAACTATGCCTCCTTTACTGCGTCAAAACCACGCTGTAAGTCAGCGAGGATATCGTCGATGTGCTCGGTTCCAATGGAAAGCCGAATCGTGTTGGGTTTAATACCTTGCTCGACCAGTTCTTTCTCGGTCAGCTGGCTGTGGGTGGTCGTTGCCGGGTGAATGACAAGGCTCTTAACATCGGCAACATTGGCGAGCAGAGAGAATATTTTCAGACTGTCTATAAATTTATGCGCTTGCTCTACGCCGCCTTCAAGAGCTGCTACACGCTGTTCCAAGACATCCTGTGTGGAGTTGGTGAGTCGGCCGTAGATGTTGCCGGCGTCAGCAAGACCGAAACGGGAGGCTGCGTGAGCAGAATTTTTAAACACATAAGAGGTGGTTGCGTAAATCGGTACTGCACGGGCATCGGTTGCAGGGTCGGGTTTTTCCTGACCCACATGTAATTGTAATGTTTCAAATTTAAGTTCTGACATAATAATGATTTCCTTTCGTTATGGAATATTGGATGTATGCTTATATTTTATGGGTTGTTTTTACTGCATCATACATCGACACATTCGTCCGAATCGGAAATTTGCTCTGACGAGCTTTTCAAAATCGTTTTCCATAGGGTTTACCCACCTTACAAAATAATAAGTCGGGAAATTTCGATAAAGTCTCCCGACCGTAGCCTTTGAGATGGAGAACATATCGAATACAGACGCGCAAAAGTCATGCATATCTGGCAAGCCCACATACACATCTCCATCATCATAATCATCATGGAATGAAGCTTTTGCATGACGCCTTCTCGGTTCTTTTTGAATTACCTACTAATTAGGTTGGTATAAGCATAGCATAATTTACCTACTTTATCAATAGGTAAATATTTTTTTTGAATAAAACCTGTCTCATATGCTTTGCAATGGCACGGTTAAATTAAAGATTTGGAGTTAAAACAGTGACATTTTCCACAATTTCGGCATACGATAACCATTATAGTATAATATAAAGGAGGCAAAGGCATGAGAGTGATACCTTATAATAGGGAAGCGGCTATGGCATATGCACGCAAATGGGCATTGAACCGAAATCCCGCTTACTATGATTTTGAGAATATTGGAGGGGATTGCACCAATTTTGCTTCGCAAAGTATTTATGCGGGTGCGGGTGTGATGAATTTTACACCGGTTACGGGATGGTACTATCGCTCCGCTTCTGACCGTACTGCTTCATGGACCGGTGTGGAATACCTTTACCGTTTTCTTGTGAACAACCGGTCTGTCGGTCCGTATGGACATATCGTGCCGCAAAGTGAGGCTAAACCCGGTGATATTGTACAGCTTGGAACATATGACGGCAGTTTTTATCATTCACCTGTTATCACAGCAATAAGACCAACTATACTCATAGCAGCACACACATATGATGCATTGGACAGACCGCTGTCTTCTTATCATTATGATGTTGCCCGATTTATTCATATAGACGGCGTGCGAACGTGGTGAAAAAAAGGGCGGAATCACAGGGTTTTTGTCTTGCGATTCCATTACTTTTATGCTATAATAGGCACAAAGGCGGTGTACTTATGAATTTAAAAACTCTAAAATCCTATTTTCTTATTACGCTCGGAACCGTTCTGATGGCTGTCGGCGTTTATTTTTTTGAATTTACCAATAAATTTTCAACCGGAGGAACAAGCGGTATAGCATTGGTTTTAAGCAACCTTTTTCATTGGGTTTCGCCGGCGCAGCTTGCAACTATTTTAAACATATTCTTGCTGATTGTGGGATTCATAATATTGGGCAAGTCTTTTGCGATAAAAACGGTTTATTGTTCTCTGCTGTTGTCTTTCCTCTTGAACCTTTTTGAACAATGCTTTCCAATGACCGCACCCTTTACCAACCAAATTATGCTGGAACTTTTTATTGATATGGTTCTGGTGTCGCTTGGGGCGGCATTGATATTCAATGAAGAGGGTAGCTCAGGCGGTACAGACGTTATTGCAATGATACTTCAAAAATACACGAGAATCAATGTGGGAAAAGCGCTTTTTATCGTGGATTCTATCGTTATTGTCATGGCCTTTGCTATTTTTGGAACAGAATTGGGTATGATTTCATTGTTTGCGATTGTAATCAGAGCCTTGGTTATTGACGGTGCAATTGACGGATTTAATTCCTCAAAATTCTTTATCGTCATTACCGATAAGGAAACCGAAATACTCAATTACATAATGCAGGATTTAGAAAGAGGCGCAAGTGTTGTAAATGATTGTGTCGGTGCCTATACGAACAATAAAAAGAAGATGATTGTGTCGGTGGTTGACAAACGGCAATCGGTAAAATTAAAGCATAAAATTAAGAATATAGACCCATCCGCTTTTATTATCGTCGGAACCTCAAACGAAATCGTGGGCGATGGGTTCAAAGCTTCGTAACGCCAATATGTTCAACAAAAAAAGACATCCCTACGGATGTCTTTTTTTGTTCCATTTTAGTCCTTGGCTCTGATTTTGTTGAGCTTGGCATTGATTTCCAGCAGCTCTTCCTTGGTGAAGCTGATGTTCATCATGCCCAGCATGCTGGTTAAACGCAATAGGGTAAAGCCGCCCATCATTTGCATCATGTCTTCGGTAAGTTCAAAGCCCATAGCGCTGGCCGACTCGCCCTTCTTTCCTTTGGGCATCAATTTTAAGAACAAACTGCCCATCAAAAGCTTGCCGCGGACGGTTGCCATAATATCACTCATTTTACTGTTCAAAGAAAGGTAACCTTCCGGTTCGGTGATGTCAAACCAGTTGAGAATCGCTCCCTTTTCTTTTAAGCGGTAGGCCTCGTTGGGGGTTTCTACCTTGCGGATGATTCCCTCGTCTTTCAACTCACCCGAAACAGCGACCAGATGGGTTTCGCCCACGTTGGGCACTTCAAAATAGAAGAAGTGGTCGGCAGCTTCCTTAACACCCAGGGAAACACCGTTGGCAAATAATTCTACGGTAGGCTGGTTTGAGTAGACGGTAACCTTGGTCACTTCTTCTACCCGGTCAATGTAGCGTTTGCCACAAAGATGAACAAAGGGTTCATCGGATAACCATGCTTTGTAGGCATAGAAGGAGTCCTTTTTATATTTCCGGTCAAAGGTGATTAGACCCTTGTGGTTTTGGCCGTTCTCACCGCCCTCTGCACGGGCGTCGGCACCAAAATCAAACATGTTCCATACATGGGTCGCCCACATATATTTACGGCTGAAAAGCTGTTTAATCAGTTCCTCATGGTAGTAAGCCTGATACTCCTCGGTGTAATCTCCCTGTGTGGGCTTGGAGGTGTGCCAGTTTAAAGCCTCGCAACCGTACTCGGAGCAACCGATGGGAAGATGGGGGTGCATTGCATGGAATTTGTCAAACCAGGGGCCGTTCATCGAGGTTTCGCCGCCGTACCAACCGAAGTAGTGATTGTAGGAAACGGTGTCAGGGATGTTTAAATATTCTGCATCCATCGGGCACATGGAAACAACCGCCATGGTGGTCAGACGGGTTTTGTCCATTTCGTGGCATAGGTCATTGAGGATGCGGTGGTTTTCCAATAGGTCAGGGTCTTTTTCACCTTTCATGGTGATTTCGTTGCTCAGGCCCCAAACCACAATGGAAGGGTGGTTGTAGTTTTGAGAAATCAATTCCTTCATTTGGCTGATGGTGTTCTCACGACCGCCGGGCATGTGCTGGGAAATGTACGGGATTTCTGCCCAGATAACCATACCTTTTTCATCACACAGGTCATAGAAATACTGGTCGTGCTGATAATGGGCCAGCCGAATAGTGGTGGCACCCATTTCACAAATCAGTTCCATATCTTCTTCATGATGCTCCGGAAGTAAAGCATTACCGATACCCCAACGGTCTTGGTGACGGGAAACGCCGCGCAGGGGATATTCTTCTCCGTTAAGGATAAAACCGTTATCCGGGTCGATTTTGTAACTCCGGCAGCCAAAACGGGCAGAAACGGCATCGATAACCGTGTCCTCTTCCGCCAATTCTGCGGTAGCGGTGTAGAGATAAGGGTCTTTGCGGCCATGCCACTTGTGGACATTTTCAATCGTAAAGGAAACCTTGGTTTCGGCCGAAACGGTTGCCGCAACCGGATTGCCTTGCTTGTCGGTAAGTGTATAGCGTATCTGTTGGCCCGCTTTAACGTTGGTAACAAAAACCTCCACCTCTACGTTGGCATTGTTACCGTCCATGATAGGGGTGACCTTGATACCGGGCGCACCGCAATAATCCAAATCAAAATGAGAAGCAGAAACAGCAATCAGGTTCACATCGCGATATAGACCGCCATAGAAGGTAAAGTCTGCCATTTGGGGATATACCTGCTCGTTGGGGGCATTGTCCACAGCAATAACCAATAAATTTTCAGCAACCAGTGCATCGGTCACGTTAACACGCCAGGTTGAGTAGCCGCCGTCATGGTGAGCCAGATGCTGACCGTTGATATAAACATCGGCAGAGGAATTGGCGCCTCGTAACTCTAAATAATAGCAATCGGTTTCGGGCAAATCGGCCTTACTTAGCTTCTTTGCATAATAAGCCGTACCGCGGAAATAGTCGTTCTCACCGTCCTGGCCGTCAATGGCATTCCAGGAATGGGGTAAATTGACAAAATTCCATTTAGAAGAAATT
>JAFTLL010000010.1 GCA_017456015.1 Clostridia bacterium
TTTTCATAGAGCAACCTCCAAATACTTATTTGTTAAGGCTTGAAACGAATTTATTTATTTTGCTTACGGCTTCTTCGAGAATTTCGATTTTCATCGTGTATGCAATTCGAATATAGCCAGTATATTCCTCTCCGTAGGCGATACCGGGTACTACGGCTACGTGCTCGCTTTCTAAAAGTTTATAAGCAAATGTAAGCGCATCAAGCCCGGTCTCTTTAATGTTTACAAATAAATAAAATGTAGCTTTGGGTTTTATACAGGATAAACCTTTAATGTTATTGATTGCGTTATAAATATAATCTCTGCGTTTTTGAAATTCATCCTTGATAAAGGTATCCTCTCTGCAATTTTCAAAAGCTGCTATGGCGGCATATTGCGAGGGGAGAGCGGTACAGGCGGCAACATTTTCTTGAAGCTTAATCATTGCAGCGGCAAAATCGGCAGGCGCAATGGCATAGCCGACACGATAACCTGTCATAGAAAAGCGTTTTGAAAAACTATCAATGATTACAGTGCGTTCAAGCATGCCCGGCAATTTTGCGATACTTTGGTGTTCGGCGTTGTCATAAATCAGACTGCGGTAAACTTCATCTGAAATAACAGCGATGTCATGCTTTTCAGCCAACTGGGCAATGGCCTCTAATGATGTAAGGTCAAGCACAGAGCCGGTCGGGTTACAAGGGGTATTTATAATGATAGCCACGGTACGGTCAGTAATTACCTTTTCCAGCATTTCAACCGAAACAGAAAAGCCGTCTTCCTCTTTGGTATTTACGATAACAGGTACACCGGAGCACATAGAAACCATTTGCTTATAATTCACATAATACGGCGCAAGAATGATAACCTCGTCACCGGGATTTATCATACAGGCAAGGCTAAGATATAATGCCTCCATACCGCCTACGGTAACAACGACTTGGTTTAAAGCATCAATGTCCAAACCGTATTCACTTTTAAAGTTTTCAGCAATTGCTTCTCTTAACGGTGCCATACCGGCATTCGCAGAATATCTCGTTTTGCCTGCCATTATAGCTTCGCACGCGGCCACCCGGATTTTTTCAGAAGGCACAATGTCAGGGTCCCCCAAGGTAAGGTCTATAACATCGTCATATGCTTTTGCCATATTAAACAACTTGCGTGTAAGCGAAGGTTCAACAGCGTTTGCAGCATTTGAAATTTTCATTAAACATCACTCTTTTACGGATTATTTTTGTAAAATTCAATTGTTCTTGAACAAAGAGGTTTTAAAATTTTTCGCAATACTTAAAAGTTGTACAAAAGGTTTTACACGGAAGATAATGGACATCAACAAATATAACGCTATACCCAAAATGATTTGAAGAATAAGGGTAACAAAATCGCCAAGTCCTAACAATTCAACAGCCCATACGGCAAGGAACATAATGACCGAAATAACAAAAGACGGTAAAATATCCTGGATTTGTTCCATATAAGAATAGGATATCAATTTTTTGTTCGGCGCGGCGTTTACAAAACAACTGATAACGGTAGTAATTACTGCGGACAACGCAATAGCGATAGGTGATTCGAAAAAGCAAATGGCAATTATCAGCGCAATAACGCCGTATATTTTCTTGATAATCTCAATCTTTAAAAACCAGTCGCTTCGGCCGATTGCATTGATAGCTTGCAAATTACATGCATTTATAGGATAAAAAATAAAAGAAAAGCAATAGATTTGCAAATACGGAACGCAGGGCAACCATTTGTCTGTCAAAACCAGTTTTACAAAAGATGTCGCTACGCCTGCAAGTCCTAAGGCCATAGGGAAAATAACATAGGAGCTGAGCGCCACCGCATTACGCATCATATGTTTTAGTTCATCTTTTTTATCTTGTTTTTCAGATAATGCCGGCAACATAACGCTTTGAATGGCACCGCTGATGCTTGTAATTAAAAATTGAGGGAATTGCAGTCCACGATTATGGTAGCCAAGTGTTTCGCTATTATATTTTTTACCGATTACAAGGCTTTGTAAATTTTGATAAAGGGTATCTATAACTGCTGAAACGAGTAATTTCCATCCAAAAGAAAAAAGCACTTTTGCTCGATTAAAATTGATTTTAAAATAAATTTTAATCTTAGCAGTGAATAGCATTACAACCGTTGCAGTAAAAATATTCAGCATGGTTTGAATTACAAGCGCCCAGAGTCCGCCGCCGAGTACGGCAACGGCAATACCCGCAACACCCGATACGATAATGGCACCCACATTGCTGTAAAATACCTTTTTAAAATCCATTTCTCGGCTTACTTTTGCAAGCTGAATGGAATTAAGGGCGCCGGGGAAGAGCATTAACGCCAAGACACGAAGCGGCGTTATCAACTCGGGCTTAGAATAAAAACCGCCAATCGCGGGAGCGGTGAAAAAAATAACCCCATAAAGAATACCGGCAATACCTAAGGTTATCCAAAGAACCGTAGAGTAATCCTCTTCGGTTACATCCTTGTTTTGAATCAGTGCGGTATTAAATCCGGTTTGTATAAAAACATTTGCAATCGTTGTGAAAATGACCATTATGGCAAGAACGCCGTAATCGTCTGGTGAGAGTATGCGCGCTAAAACGATTTGCAAAACAAACTGTACACCTTGCACACCAAAGCGTTCAAGAAGTTTCCATATCAATGCCTTTTTCATTTAGTCTCCCAACCTTTTGAATTTCTTATAAAGCCAAGGACAAAGCTTTTTTATATAAATTTTAATCTTAAACATCAAAGGTTGGGCACGCCAAATTTTATCATATGGCGGTTTTCTCATCTTGTCATACTCTTTTTTGAATTCTAACAAGCGAAATTTCTGTGATAGAATTGCCTTGTCCAACAAAGAGACTCTTTCATCGGATACATGCGGTTTAATATCTTCAAACATATCAATCATATGGTTTGTATGTTTGATTTGCTTTGTTATTGTAAAGGAATCTGCCGACCATGAATTTGCGCTGCTCATCAATCGATAAGTAGACATGGTATAAGGCAGAAAGTGGATTTTACCCATAATTGTAAACCAAATGGCATTCGGGAAATCGCCGAATCCGGCCTTGTAGGCATTTTGGCAAAAAGAGGGGACATTAAAAAGGGCCTCTTTTTTTACCACTAAGGAGCTCGTTTGATATGCATTTCGCATACCCCAAATCACATCTTCAAATGCCACGTCATGTTCCGATGTATTTTGTACCATAAGTTCGTCCTTAGCGAACCCGCTGCAATCGTGCATTACGGTATTGTGAACACATGCTGTGCAATCCGGGTTTTTTTCGAGAAAATCCACCTGCATTTGCAGCTTGTTTTCGTCGGTCCAAAAGTCGTCGCCTTCGCAAAATGCGATATATTTTCCCCGCGCTTTCGGATAAAGGATGTCGTTGAGGATTAATACGCCTTTGGAATATTGATTTTCAGTTTGCAAAATAGGAACGATGATATCCGGATATTTTTCGGCATATTCCCTAATTATCTGTGCCGTACCGTCCGGGGAAGCATCATCGTGAACCAAGACCTCAAAAGAAAAATTTGTTTTTTGCATAACAAATCCATCCAAAGCACTTTGGATGAATTTTTGATGATTATAGGTTGTGCAAATTACAGAAACCAATATATCGTTTTTTTGCATTGAATCAAAACCTTTTATTCGTGCTTATACATACGGTATAAATCCATAAACAATATATATAATCGCACGTTTATTTTTAAAAGTAAAAATTTGATTTTACTCTTTTTATCTAAGACCTTGAAAAAATCGGATATTTTGAAACTTTTAACTTCCTTTATAAGGGAAGCCCTTTTTTCGGAAAACGCCCTATCCTTTGATGCGTCATCAATAATGATTAAACACAACCCAATATGTTTCGCCAAAGCGTAAGCATAAAGAGAGGGGTATTTCTCTTTGTAAAATTGCAGATGACGCCGGCTTATATCGGTTTCGGTAAAACGGCTTTCTTTAAAAGCCCCTCTGGTTATGCTTTCCGCCGTCATCATGTAATGATAGAACGGAGAAGGGCAAAAAACCACGCTTTCAGCAGCTTCTACGCATAATGGCATCATTTCAAAATCCTCATTTACGATACCCTGCGTAAAACGGAAGGTTTGGAAAAGACTTTTTTCAAACAGCTTATCACATACACTGTTGGTAATTTTACGCGCAAGAATAAGCTCGCGCAAAGCGTCTGTTTTTGAAAAGACTTCAATCTCTTTGTTTGCAGGGTAATCACGGTTGATATAAACCGTTTTTCCGGACGGAAAATCACACCGGAATCCGCAGGCTGCAATTTTCACATTGTGCAGAGAGAGAAGAGAATATAATTGTGCATACATATCCGGCTCTATCCAGTCATCGGAGTCAACAAAACCGATGTATTTGCCGGTTGCAACATCGAGTCCTGCATTTCTTGCAGATGATAGGCCGCCGTTTTCCTTGTGGACAACACGGATTCGTGGGTCTTGCTTTGCAAATGCATCACACATATTACCGCAATTATCGGGCGAACCGTCATCCACTAAAATGATTTCAAGATTTTCGTAGGTCTGGTTAATTACACTTTTAACACAGCGCTCTAAATAGGGTTCCACCTTATAAACCGGAACGATTACGGTAATCAATGGGTTCTCCATGTATAGTCTCCTTAAAAACTGAAAGTTTCTTTCAAACCTACCATTTTTTGGTCTTTTTCGCTTAAATTCAGGAGAGTGCCGTCAGAAAGGGTATAACCCTCTGCCGAAGCGGTGCCTTTATATTCACCCACAAGCTCCGGCCACTGAATGTTGATTTCGGGGTCGTTCCAAGCAACGCCGCCTTCGTCACCCGGGTGATAAAAATCGGTTGCCTTGTAGCAAAACTCTGCTATGTCACTAAGCACCAAAAAACCGTGAGCAAAGCCCTCGGAAATATAAAATTGTTTTTTGTTTTCTTCGCTGAGTTCAACGCCGTACCATTTGCCGTAGGTTTTACTGTCTTTACGAAGGTCAACCGCAACATCGAAAACTCTGCCTTTAATTACACGCACAAGCTTGCCTTGCGGATATTGCTTTTGAAAATGAAGCCCGCGAAGCACACCTTTAACCGACATACTTTGGTTATCCTGAACAAAAACCATATTCAGTCCCGCTTCTTGCATATCGCGCTGATTGTAGGTTTCCATAAAATAACCTCTTGCGTCGCCGTGAACCGCAGGTTCAATGACGTAAAGACCTTCTATATCGCACTTTGTAACCTTAATTTGTCCCATTTTTCTCTATCTCCTTTAAATAACGAGAAAGGGCATCCTGCCAAACGGGCAAAGGTTTAAACCCTTTATCTGTAAGTTTTGATTTATCAAGACGGCTGTTAAAAGGTCTTGCCGCTTTGGAAATACCGTACTCCTCGGTTGTTACGGGTACAACATTTGTCTTGTATCCTGCCTGACGGAAAATTTCGCAGGTAAAGTCATACCAGCTAATAAATCCGCCCTCGTTTGTTGCGTGGTAATAACCGTATTTTTCGGTTTCAAGCATATCAACAAGCAAACGCGAAAGGTCTAAGGTATAGGTGGGTGTGCCGATTTGGTCGCAAACAACACGCACCGTATCATACTTTGCGCCGACATTCAACATGGTTTTAATAAAGTTTTTGCCGTTCAGCCCAAACACCCAAGCAATTCTGACAATAAAGTATTTTTCCAAAATGCGACTTACAGCCAATTCACCTTCCAGCTTGCTTTTACCGTAAACGCTTAAAGGGGCATAATCCTTGCAGTCGGGCTGCCAGGGGGCTTCACCCTGCCCGTCAAAGACATAATCGGTAGAAATATAGACCATCTTGCAGTCCAGTTCTTTACAAGCTTTGGCGATATTTTCGGTACCGCCGGCATTGATAGCATATACCTTTTGCTGATTTTCTTCATCCTCGGCGGCGTCCACTGCTGTCCAAGCGGCACAGTGCACGACCGCGTCTGGCTTGACTTTCAGTAAAGCCTGCTTTACGGCGGCCTCATCGGTAATATCAAGCTTTATATAGTTTTCAAAGCCGCAGGAATCTAAAATATCGCTTCCGACTGCCTCGTATCCGCGCTTGGTCAGTTGGTTCATGACATCAAATCCCAATTGACCGCCTACACCTGTTACAAAAACCTTCATTATCTGTTACCGTACATCTTATCGTAATAGTTTTGGTATTCGCCCGAAATAATGGTTTCCCACCATTCTTTATTATCCAAATACCACTGAATTGTTTTTTGAATACCCTCCGCAAACATAGTTTCGGGCAACCAGCCAAGCTCGTTGTGAATCTTGGTCGGGTCGATAGCATAACGCATATCATGGCCTTTACGGTCGGTGACATAGGTAATAAGACTTTCGGGCTTATTTAAGGCTTTGCAAATAATCTTAACAATATCAATATTCTTCATTTCGTTGTGACCGCCGATGTTGTAAACCTCACCCACGCGGCCCTTGTGAATAATAAGGTCAATTGCTTTACAGTGGTCCTCTACATACAGCCAGTCGCGAACATTCAAGCCTTCACCGTAAACAGGGAGCGGTTTGTCGTTCAGGGCATTGGCAATCATAAGGGGGATTAACTTTTCGGGGAAATGGTAAGGACCGTAGTTGTTCGAGCAACGGCTGATGGTAACCGGCAAACCGAAGGTACGGTGATATGCCAAAACCAAAAGGTCAGCCCCTGCCTTAGAGCTTGAATAGGGTGAAGAAGTATGAATGGGTGTTTCTTCGGTGAAGAAAAGGTTAGGCCGGTCAAGCGGTAAATCACCGTACACTTCATCGGTAGAAACTTGATGATAGCGTGTGATTCCGTATTTGCGGCAAGCATCCATCAAAACAGCGGTACCCATAATATTGGTTTGCAGGAAGATACCGGGGTCTTCGATGGAACGGTCCACATGGCTTTCGGCCGCAAAGTTTACCACAATATCGGGATTTTCTTCTTCAAAAAGCTTATATACGGCTTCTCTGTCGCAGATATCCGCCTTTACAAATCTGAAATTGGGGTTTTCCATAACCGGTGCCAAGGTGGATAAATTGCCCGCATAGGTCAGCTTATCAAGACAAACAATTCTGTAATCGGGATATTTTTTTAACATATGGAAAACGAAGTTGCTTCCTATAAAACCTGCGCCGCCCGTAACAATAATATTCATAACCTTTTCTCCTTTTTATCCATTAAAGAATATCGATATATTTGCCGTCGAGGACATCCTTTAAGTATTGACCGTACTGATTTTTCTTTAAAATCTCATAAACTTCTAAAACATCATCCTTGGTTATCCAACCGTTAAGGTAAGCGATTTCTTCAAGACACGCAATTTTGCGGTGTTGATGGGTTTCAACCGTTTTAACAAAGTTTGTAGCCTCAACCAGGCTTTCATGTGTTCCGGTGTCAAGCCAGGTGAAGCCTTGACCCAAAAGCTCAACATTCAGGTCACCGTTTTCAAGGTAAATACGGTTTAAATCGGTGATTTCCAATTCTCCGCGCGCCGAAGGGGTAAGGTTTTTTGCGTATTCAACCACACGGTTGTCATAGAAATAAAGACCGGTAACACAGTAGTTGCTCTTGGGTTTCGCCGGCTTTTCTTCTATGGATATAGCCCGTCCGTTTTTATCGAATTCTACAATGCCGAAACGCTCAGGGTCATCAACATAATAACCGAAAACCGTTGCGCCCTTTCCGCTTTCCGCGTTTTCCACTGCGGTTTTCAGACGCTTTTTCAAGCCGTGTCCGGCAAAAATGTTGTCACCAAGAACCATGGCAACCGTATCATCACCGATAAAATCGGCACCGATAAGAAATGCCTGTGCCAAGCCGTCAGGCGAGGGTTGAACCGCATAGGATAAATTGACACCAAAGGCATGTCCATCGCCGAGCAAATCCTCGAATCGGGGTGTGTCTTGCGGGGTGGAAATGATTAAAATATCACGAATGCCTGCATTCATTAAAACCGACATCGGATAATAAATCATAGGCTTATCATAAATCGGCAAAAGCTGCTTAGAGGTAACCTTGGTAAGCGGATAAAGTCTTGTGCCGGAACCACCTGCTAAAATAATACCTTTCATATGCAATTCACTCCTACTGTTTTTTTGTTTTCGGCGTTATTGTAATACTGGCGAGCAACATGATTAAGAATATCGTTCCCCAGAAAAGCCATAGTGTGAAATTTTCGAACCAGGATGCAAAGAAGGATAGCACGACCGGTGTCAATGCATTGCCGAGTGCCGCCAAAGCAAATACGCCCTTGCTTTTCAAGTAAAGCATTTCGATAGCACCTAAAAGCAAACCCCAAAGCGTTACAAATAGGATTACACCGAATTCGCGCAAATCATAATATACACCACTGATTAAGTTGGCTGTATTTAGATTGGGCTTTATCATATGAAATTCCGCATCACCGAGCACATCATAAATGGCTTGGCTTCTCAAAATTACGTTAAAGGGAGACAATTGCCGCACGCCATAGGTGTATTCCGAGGCGTTAATAACGGCATGGTTAAAATTGTCATGACTAATGGTGAAGTATCCGTATAAAAACGAAAGCTTTGCCGGAAGTTGGAAACCGCCTGCGTTTGTATCTCCGGGGTCACTGCTGTCGGGGTCCTCCGCATTTGAATCAGGGTCTTCATCGGAGGGATTGAATTTTGTCGGCTCAAATACGCTGATTAAATATTCATTTGTATAATTTCTTGCAACCGAACCAACCTCATAAAACCCAAATGTCACAACCAAGCAAAGTAACAGCACTAAGAATTTTTTGCCGTTTAAAAAGAAAATAGCAGCGGTCAGCATAAGTGCCGCAACAACAAAAACGCCTCGGTTTACCTGCAAGATAGGGACAATAAAGGTATTGATTGCGATACATATATACATCCATATTTTTTTGCCTTTTGCCAATTCGCACTTTTTAATGCACCAATAGGCAATCGGTGAGATTACACAGGCCGCGGTCACAAAGACCATTCTTTTGGTGTAAAAAAAGGCATAGGCGTTAAACATTGTTGAGAAAAAGGGGACATAGCCTTTGACAAAAATATTCCAAACAAATAAAATCACCGAAACAATAGTGGAAATCAAGCATATCCAAAATAAGCGCTGCTTTTTAAATTCAAATTTGACTCTGCCGATTTCCACACTCTTTTTTGTATAGAAACGGTTAAAAATTTTTTTGCCGATTTTATGGCCGAACGGTATTGCGATTTGCATAAAAACAGTGGTTAAAATTACACTAATCCAAGTCCGCGGACTCCATATTTTTTGATATGATAATAAACGAAGCTGCGCCAAGCCGATCGTAGCAATCCACACGGCATTAAATACGGCTGAAAAAGATAAGTAGTTTTTATCGCTTATTTTATTCACCATAAAAAAGTACAGTAAAACCGCACCGACAACAAGAACGGTGCCGGTCACAAATTGATTGATTTCTGCCATAATCATACCGAATGTTAACAATAAGACACTCGCAACGACGGCAATGATTCTGTTTATTAAAATCCCCTTGTTTTTTGCAATTTTTTCCATTTACAACCACCTATATTATTTCCCGAAACAAATTAACCAAATATCACAAATATATGAAGTCACGCGCATCAACTGACGATTTTTGTATGTTTCACGCAGCAACTTTAAATCTCTGTTTTTTACCGCTTTTTCTCTCATCTCAGACAAACGCAAATTTTCCTCAATTAAATTGACCGTATCCTTTGCAAAGGGCAATGGAATGTCCAGCAATCCCTGTAACATAGCGTTATGGTCTGCCATATCCCTCAATTTGCGTTTTAAATTTAAAAGTTTCCATACTCTGTGTTCTTCGTTTGCGGTATTGTTACCATGGCGTCTGTGATATGCACCGATATAGTCGTATTCATAAAAGCCCGCTTTTTCTGCTGCAAAATGGGATAAAACTCTATCGTGTGCGACGGTATGGTCCTTGACCAAGTCGTAGATACCTTCAAAAAAATCACGGCGAACCGCCATAATCATACCCGGCCAATAAAAAGCTCGAAGCAAATCGATGTGCGTTATGCTTCTGACCTCCTCGGTTTGACGAGCCCGTTTTTCCAACAAACCGTGCATAACATTACCATCTGCGTCTATCATACCGAATTTACTGGCCAATACGAGAATGTCCGAACGGTTTTTCATTACGCCCGCCATTTTTTGAATTTTATCAAGTTCCCATATGTCGTCCTGGTCACACAAAAAAATCAAATCTGTATCACAAAGATGCATGGCCTTATAAAAATTTCTTGCATACCCAAGATTTTGTTCATTGATTACAAGCTGCCATTTATCTTCTAAACCGAATGTTTTTATATAATCCTTTACAATTTCTATCGTTTCATCATTGGAACCGTCATCGCATAAAATCACCTTATCCGGTGCTACGCTTTGAAGCCTTATAGAGTCCAATTGTAGTTTTATAAATTTCGCTCCGTTATAAAGCGCAATTGCAACGCCGATTGTCATACCTAAAACTCCTTTATCAGTCTTTGAACAAAAGCCGTATACTGTAATAAAACAAAACCTTTGAGGTTGTGTACAAATACCCCGCTATTTTTTGTTGCAGCGACAGGTTTTTGATTTGGTGCCTAAACATCTTTACGTCTATAAAATCCGTTAATGCTTTAAAGCTTTTGAAGGGTAACTGCACGGCACCTTTACGCAATGTGGCAATGATATAACGAGCCTTGCCTACGTTTGAAAAAACCTTTGCTGCGTCTGATTCTTTTTTTTCTAATATTGCAGACATACGCAAAAAGCCTTCCAAGCCTACCTTGTATTTTTCAATTTTGGGATTACGTATTAAAGAGCCTTGGCGAAGCAAATAAATATACAAATTGTTATTGACCTTGGAAACCCGGCCTGTTGCCTCTATCACTTGGGTGATAAAAGGAATGTCCTCGCAATATGTACATTTTTCGTCAAAAAACAAATCGTTCGAAAAGAGGTATTTTCTGTTTATAATCAAACTGCAAGCGCCGACCCAATTGGTATAATACGCTTTCATGCAATCACTGGCGGAGATTACTTCGCAATCGTAATTCCCGGCAGCGGCAATCTTGTTTTGCTGATTGTGCGGCACAAATTGATAACCGCAATACCCCAAGACGGTGTCATTTTCAGAGACGCTCTTGAATAAATACTCTAAAAAATGACAATCTAATATATCGTCGCAATCAACAAAGGTGATCCAAGGTGAATCCGAATTTTTGATTCCCGTGTTTCGCGCGCTCGGCAAACCTCCGTTTTCTTGATGCACGATTGTATTTTCAAAGGTAACGGTTTTCAATTTTTCATGTAACACGTTAAGGCTGTTGTCTGTTGAGCCGTCATCAACAAAAATTACTTTAAAATCTTTGAATGTTTGTTCTTCAAAAGTTTTTATAAGACGCTCAATAAAATTTTCCCCGTTATATACAGGGACGATTACATCGATAGCCAAATCCGGCATAATAAATCCTCCAAATCGTTTAAAGGCTTTATGTGTGATTTTTTACGGTTGCGCATCTTCCAAAAGCGTTTTAACAAATCTGGACGGAGAGTATTTGTACAAAACCGCATCGTCTACCGAAAGATACTCGGTTTCAAAAAAGCTTTCATCTAATTTAGGGTTGTCCCTATCAATAATTAGAAAGTTGTTCTCGTTATAAAAATCAAAATCCTTTACATAAGCGTTTGTGGTAATGATTTTCTTTTTCATAGGAAGCATCTCGACAGGTCTTGTTGTTGTACCGTGCTGCTTTGGATGCTCGATATCCATTACACATTTGCTTGCATTATAAATGCGGCAAACCTCTTGGGTGGAAAGGGGTTTAAAATGAACCTCTTTGAGTGAAATATATTTATAATCCTTGTTTGTAAGCTTGTTTAACAAAAACACCAAAATGTGCGGCGAATAAAAATAGGTAAAGCAGTTTCGCCCCATAGCCTCACACTGCTGTTTGATTTGCTTTACAAGGCGCGGACGAATCGAATGGGCCGTGCCGATAAAGCTGACATCGTAGGTGTATTCGCTTGCACCCTCATTTTTTATATATTCCTTTCCGTAAGGGACAGGTAAAAAGGGTAGATTGTATTTCTTTGCGTCATTAGGGTCAAAGGTGAAAACACGGTCATAGAAAGCGATTTTCTTTTCTCCGTCAGGCACATTGCGAACAGAATCCCAAAAATACAGTACGGTCTTTGCGTTGGGATAAGCGTTACGAAGCATTGCAACTTCTCTTTTGCCCATTGCTTCGCCTTTCACAACGAAAATAAAGTCAAAATTTACACTTTTATTTTTTTCTATAATTTGTTTAATATATTTCCTTACAACTGTCTTATAAAACTTTAAGTTCAGCCTTAAAGATACCTTGCCGATAAAACTGTTGCTCGGTCTTTCGTCGTAAAGAAAAACTTCAAACCCTTCATTTTGAAAGGCATCAGCCATTCTTTTTTCATATCCGAAAAAGGATGGGCAAAAAATTAAAATCTTTTTCTTGTTTTGGGACATGAAGACCGCTCCTTATCCATACTGCACGCGATAAATATAGGATTAGAAATACCATTATTTTCAATAGGCAATAATACTCCAAATATAATCATACACATTATATCACCACATACCCTAAAAAGCAAGACTTTATAACCCATAATACCTCTAAAAAACAGATATTTTTTATTGCAAGCCGTAGTAGTAAAGCAAATTTTTCGCAATATGCTTTGAGTGATGTCTGGGGTCGACACGGCAACAAAAACGAGGAGTGAACTTCACTCCTCGTTTTTGATATGCGGCTTTATCGGTTCCCGTACATATGAAATCAGGCAGGGATAATGTTAATGTGATTTTGTACCCATGACAGTTTCAGCGTAGCGTACCGTTTCCATAGCGTCCTTGGCATATTTGTCGGCGCCGATTTTATCGGCGTACTCCTGGGTTAGTACGGCGCCGCCCACGACGGTTTTACACCATGGTGCATTCACTTTCAACTGCCTTACGGTTTCTTCCATTGCAGGAACGGTTGTCGTCATAAGTGCGGAAAGACCGACAAGCGGAGCGTGCAGTTCTTTCACCGTACTTACTATGTTTTCGGGCGCAACATCCTTGCCCAAATCCACAACATGAAAACCGTAATTTTCCAAAATAAGCTTCACGATATTTTTACCGATATCGTGAATATCGCCCTTTACCGTTGCAATCACAATGGTTCCTTTGTCGGCAGATTTCTCCCCGCCTGCCATATACGCCTTTATAACTTCAAAGGCGCTTTTAGCAGCTTCCGCGCTCATAAGCAGCTGTGGCAGATAAACGCTCTTGTTTTCAAAACCGATGCCCACCGTGTTGAGCGCAGGAATGATTTGAGAATTTACGATTTCAAGCGGCGCAGTGCTTTCTAAAAGCGTTTTTGTGATTTCGGCCGCTTTGTCCTTGAAGCCCTTGATAATTGCCTGACCAAGCGTAGAACAGTCGGCCGTGTCTGGCTTATTTACTGAAACCGAAGCGGTATTTGCAGCAACAGTAAAAGTTTCTGCCACCTTGATATATCGGGCGCAGTTTTGGTCAAGGCCTTTGAGGGCATTATAGGCATAATAGGTTTTCATCGTTTCGGCAGAATAGGGATTCATAATTGCCGCCGAAAGCCCGTTTTCGAGAGCCATGGAAAAGAAAACGCTGTTCACGACATCTCGGTTCGGAAGCCCGAAAGACACATTGGAAATACCCAGAGAAGTATGGCAGCCAAGGGTGTTTTTTATGCAGTTGAGCGCCGATAGGGTGGTGACAGCGGCGGTGTTTCCGGCGCTGATTGTCATTGCCAATGTGTCAAAAACAATGTCCTTTTTATCAATGCCGTACTTTGCGGCGGTTCTTAGAATTTTTCGGGCTATTTCCACTCTGCCTTCGGCCGTTTCGGGAATGCCGGTTTCGTCTAATGTGAGAGCAACAACCACACCGCCGTATTTTTTCACCAGCGGAAACACGCTGTGCATACTTTCTTCCTTGCCGTTGACCGAGTTTACCATGGCTTTGCCGTTGTAGCGGCGAAGCGCCGCTTCCATAGCGCCAATATCCGCAGTGTCGATTTGTAGGGGAAGGTCAGTAATCGCCTGCAACTCGCAAACGGCATTTTTGAGCATTTTCGTTTCGTTTATATCGGGCAGACCCACATTCACATCCAGTATATGCACGCCCTTTTCCTGTTGGTTGACACCCTCCGAAAGAATATAATCCATATCGTTTTCCAGCAGCGCCTGTTTAAAGCGCTTTTTACCGGTGGGATTGATGCGTTCCCCAATCAGAATGGGTTGCTCGCCGAATTTTACGGCGTGTGTATAGGAGGAAACAACCGTAAAATTCTTATAATTTATAGGTTTGGGCGCGAAATCGCGGGATTTAGCGCAAAGTGTCTGAATATATTCGGGTGTTGTACCGCAGCATCCGCCTGCAATACGAACGCCGGCTACAATAAATTCCGTAACATCATTGGCAAATTCCTCTGCCGTTACATCAAAAACGGTTTTCGAGTCAACCATCTTGGGCAGACCCGCGTTGGGTTTCAAAATGACCGGAACCGATGCATTTTCCAACAGTTCACAGATAATCGGGCGCAGCTGTTTCGGCCCCAACGAGCAGTTGGCACCAATCGCATCGGCGCCCAGACCTTCCAGCATGGCGGTCATTGCAGCAGGTGTTGCTCCGGTCATAAGCTTGCCATCTTCTCCGTAGACATTGCAAACCAGTACCGGCAGATTGCTGTTTTCCTTTGCGGCAAGAAGCGCCGCTTTGGTTTCGTAGCAGTCGTTCATGGTTTCAATGATAATGAGGTCCACGCCGTATTTTACGCCGAGTTTTATGGTTTTGGCAAATACACCGACAGCATCTTCAAAATCAAGGTCGCCGAGCGGTTTTAAAAGCTTTCCCGAAGGGCCGATATCCAGCGCAATAAACTTTTCGCCTTTGGAAATGCTTTTCTCGCGTGCGGCTTTTGCATTTTCCACAGCCGCTTTTATAATTTCTGCAAGCTCACTATCAGAAAATTTAAGTGTATTTACTCCAAAGGTATTTGTGCAGACAACATTACTGCCCGCGTCAAAATAATCCTTATGAATTTCGGTTATCATATCGGGGTGCGAGAGGTTAAAGCGTTCGGGTTGCTCTCCGGCCTTTAATCCCTTTTGTTGGAGCATGGTTCCCATTGCACCGTCAAGAAAAACAATATGGTTATTTAAAAATTCTGAAAATGTCATAAAACACCTCTGTACGGGGTTATTTTTCACATATGCCCGTAAATGCCGTAACCGATTTTGACGGGGATATAAGCAGACTGTTGTTTAACGATAATCCTATCTGTTTTGGACAGTCAAGAACAGAAAAAATGTTTTTTTGCGTATCCAGCGGCAAATCACCGTAGCCCGGACTGAAACGAGGGGATAAACCAACACCCATTTGCCGGGCAAGGTCCTTGCAAAAGGTATTGCAAAGGCTTTCGATACCCTCGGCTCCGATGGCTTGAAACATCAGCGCTTTTGAAGGGGAAATTCTGCTGTATCTTGCAATCAGCCTGTCAATTTCGATTCCAACGGTTGCGGCAAAAAGAACAACTTTTTTTGCGTCTTTTAAATTTGCCGCAAGGTTTTGGGAATGCACCGAAAACACCCCGAAATCGCAAATGTTATCATTCAGGAATATGGGCAGTTCACGGTAGCAGACTTTATAGACGAGCTTGTCCTGGACTTCTTTCAGACAGGTATCTAAAAGCGCAGCTATCCCATCGTCGGCCGTTTTACAGCCTGCGTATCGCAATATTTCTTTTGTTGCGAAGGGCAGGGCTTTATAGGTTTTGGTTAAAATCACAGAACGCATTTTCCTAATATGTCGCTGAGGTTGCTCTGTATTTTTGCGGCAACATCAGGCTTATTCATAGAATACACATGCACATTGGTAATACCGTTGGCATACAAATCGATAATTTGGTCGGTGGCATAAGCGATGCCGGCCTGCTTCATTGCGGCAGGGTCAGCGCCGAATTTATCAACCAGACTTTTAAACCGCTGCGGCATAAATGAGCCGGAAAGCTTGACGGCCCTCTCTACCTGATTGGCATTCGTAATGGGCATAATACCGGGAATAACCGGAACCGTTATGCCGGCTTGTCGAATTTTATAGAGGAAATTATACAAAAGGTTGTTATCAAAAAACATTTGGGTTGTAAGGAAGTCGCAACCTGCGTCCACCTTTTCTTTGAGATATTTAATATCGTCGGTTTGGTTTGCGCTTTCGGGATGCACTTCGGGATAGCATGCACCACCGATACAAAAATCGGGGCTTGCTGCTTTAAGCTCTAAAACCAGCTCTATCGCGTGGGTATAATCCCAGTCACTTCGGTCTGCTCCTTCAAGCGCAGGCGGAATGTCACCTCTCAAAGCCATAATATTTTCGATGCCGGCCGCCTTGATTTCCTCGATTTTTTGTTTAACCGTTGCTTTTGTGGAAGAAACACAGGTGAGGTGTTCCAAGGTCGGAACGCCGTAAAGGTTTTTAATGTTTTCTGCAATAGCAAGGGTATATTTGCTTGTACCGCCGCCTGCACCGTATGTAACGCTCATAAAAGAAGGGCAGAGTTTTGCGATTTCCTCGGTTGCAGCTTTGACATTTTCAAAGCGGGTTTGCGTTTTGGGAGGGAAAACCTCAAAGGAAAGCGAGAGTTTGTTGCTTGCAATTAAATCAATAATTTTCATAGAACAAATCCTTTAAAATATTTATGGCTTTATTATACAACTAATTAGCATCCAAATCAAGAATTTTTACGTAAATGCACGAAGGGTATAGGCTTGAAGGATAGCTTGAATTTGTCCAAAAGGCATCGATTTCAGCAATTTTTGGTTTTTGGGATAAAAACAGCCGGACATAGCAAAATCCGGATAGGTTGTACCTAACCAGATTTTATGATAAATTAAAGCGTTTTGGCCAACGCCAAGCCGGAGACAATACCGTCAACTGCGGCCGAAAGAATACCGCCGGCATAACCGGCACCCTCTCCGCAAGGGTAAATCCCCGAGATTTGGCTTTGCCGTTCGATATTGCGCAAAATACGCACCGGAGAAGAGCTTCGGGTTTCGGGTGCGGTGAGCAATGCAGCACTATCGTCAAATCCGGGCAACTTTTGTGCCAATGCGGGGATACCTTGGCGCAACGCGTCGACAACAAACTCCGGAAACAGCGGTGCAATATCCCCAAACGCAACGTCGGGTTTTACCGAGGGCGTAACCTTTCCCGACGCGGTTGACGGGCGGTTGTTTAAAAAATCACCAACAGTCTGGCATACAGGACGACCGGCGCCCTGCCGAAACGCCGCCGCTTCGATTTGTTCTTGCAATGCCAAACCATCGAGCGGGTTAGTGCCGAAATCCTCTGGTGACACACCGGTCAGCAAAGCGCTATTTGCATTTTCGCCGTCGCGTTTGCTGTAACTCATGCCGTTTGTAACGATATGCTCAGGGTCACTTTTGGCATTTACCACAACACCGCCGGGACACATGCAAAAGGTGAAAACACCTCGTCCGTTCGGCAAATGGGTTGACAAATGATAATCGGCCGGCGGCAGATTATCGGTATCACCGTAGCGTGCTTTGTTCAACCATTCCTGTTTATGCTCAATGCGCGCACCGACGGCAAAGGGTTTTGCCTCCATCGGCACCTCGGCGGCATACAACATACGAAAGGTGTCCCGCGCCGAATGCCCTATGGCCAGCAACATATGGGAGCAGGGAAGAGTCGCTTCACCCTGTGCCGTAGTTACCCTGACCGAAGTCAACCGTCCCTTTTCAATACCGACGGCAGACAAACAGCTTTCAAAATGAATTTCACCGCCCAAAGACAGAATTTTAAGGCGCAGATTTTTAATCACGCACCGAAGAACATCGGTGCCGATATGCGGTTTGGCATCAATTAAAACATCGGGGTCGGCGCCGCATTCCACAAAGGTTTGCAGAACAAATCGGCAATAGGGGTTGGAAATACCCGAATTTAACTTTCCGTCCGAAAAGGTACCGGCTCCACCTTCGCCGAACTGAATATTTCCCAGCGGATTCCATTCACCGCCCTGCATAAATTTCTGCACCGCCTCGGTTCGTTTCTCAACCTCCATGCCGCGCTCGAAAACAATCGGCCGCAAACCGCAAAGAGCTAAAACATAGGCGGCGAACATTCCGGCAGGGCCGAACCCGACAACCATCGGGCGAACCGCGCTGTTGATTTTCGGGAAGGTATACTCCGGGGCGGTATAGCGCCGCGCACCCGGCAACCGTTTGAGGTACATATCTTCCTTTTTGAGCTGCAACAAATAAGAGCAGGTATAATGAATATGCTCCTTTTTGCGGCAATCAATCGAACGGCGAAACAATTCGGCCGAAATCAGATGGGAAGGGGAGATACGAAGTTGTTTGCAAATCTGCGCATCGGCATTATCAAACGCAGTTCCCAGGGGCAACTTTATATTCGGAATTAAAAGCATAGCTTTTCTAATTTTAAACTCCCGTATTTATTCTTTAAAGTGTTTCAGCCATAACGGCCTTAATGGTGTGCATACGGTTTTCGGCTTCATCGAACACGACCGACTGCGGGCCCTCAATCACCTCGTGGGTAACCTCCATACAGTCAATACCGAATTTGTCGTAAATTTCTTTACCGACGGTCGTATTCAGGTCGTGGAAAGCAGGCAGGCAATGCATAAAGATTGCGGTATCCTTTGCCTTTTTCATGACCTCAGCGGTAACGCGGTAAGGGGTTAAATCCTCAATGCGCTCTTTCCATACGCTGCTCGGCTCACCCATAGATACCCAAACATCGGTGTAAATAACATCAGCACCCTTTAAAGCCACATCAACATCGGGGGTAAAGGTAAGCGTTGCACCGCTTTGGGCGGCAAGCTTTTCACATTCCGAAATCAGTTGGCTGTCGGGGAAATATTTTTCATTGGTGCAGGCTACAAAATGCATTCCCATCTTGGCACAGCCTACCATAAGAGAATTTCCCATATTATAACGGGCATCCCCCATATAGACCAGCTTTTTACCCTTTAAGGCACCAAACTTTTCCTTAATGGTTAAAAAGTCGGAGAGTATTTGTGTGGGGTGGAATTCGTTTGTCAGGCCGTTCCAAACCGGAACGCCGGCATACTTTGCCAATTCCTCAACTCTTTCCTGGCCAAAGCCACGGTATTCGATGCCGTCGAACATACGGCCGAGCACACGTGCGGTATCGGCAATGCTTTCCTTTTTGCCGATTTGCGAAGCCACAGGGTCTAAATACACAGGATGCATTCCAAGGTCGGCTGCGGCTACCTCGAAGGAGCAACGGGTTCGTGTGCTTGTTTTTTCGAAAATAAGCGCTACATTTTTACCCTCACAAGTTTTGTGCGGTATACCCGCCTTTTTCTTGGCTTTAAGTTCAGCCGATTTATCAATTAAATAGAGAATCTCCTCTGGCGTAAAATCCAAAAGCTTTAAAAAATGTCTGCCCTTTAAATTCACAATATCACCTACAAACTTTCTTTTATGATATCAACTGCTTTTTTTAGGTCGTCCCACGGAATATTCAGCGCGGGGAGTAATCTCACCTTATCCTTAGCAGTAAGACAAAGCACGCCCTTTTCCATACAGGCCTTAACTACATCCGCGGCAGGCTTTACGGTTTTTATACCGACCATCAGACCCATCCCCGAAACAGATTCTACACCGGTCAAGCCCGCAAATTCGTTTTTTATATATTCGCCCTTTGCGGTTACCTCGTTAAGGAGCGTGTTGTCTATACGCTCTATTACAGATACCGCCGCGGCACAGGCTACGGGATTGCCGCCATAGGTAGAGCCGTGGTCGCCAAAACCGAGAACGCCTTCCACCTTTTCTGACAGGATTGCCGCACCGATTGGCAGGCCGCCGCCGAGACCCTTAGCGGTCGTTACAACATCGGGCTGTATGCCGTAATGCATATAGGCATACATTTTACCCGTTCTGCCGTTACCGGTTTGCACCTCGTCAACAATGACAACAATATCCTTTTCTTTTGCGATTTTTTCGATTTCTTTGATATACGCAGCATCTAAATTTTTAACGCCGCCCTCGCCCTGAATACATTCAAACATAATGCCCGCAACCTTATTTCCCTCAACTGTTTTGTAAAGTGCGGAAATATCGTTGGCAGGGGTATGTACAAAGCCGGGTGTCAAGGGGTTAAACAATTCGTGATAGTGCGATTGCCCCGTTGCCGAAAGGGTGGTAAGGGTTCTGCCGTGAAAGCTGTTCTCAATCGTTACAATGACATTATACTCATTGCCCTTTTTATCGGCGGCATACTTTCTGGCTACCTTTATGGCACATTCGTTCGCCTCGGCGCCCGAATTGGCAAAGAAAACCTTGCGCATATTCGTTTTTTGGCAAAGCATTTCGGCAAGCGTCACACAAGGCTGTGTATAATAGAGGTTTGAAGTATGCTGGACAAGGTTTATCTGCTTGGTTACAGCGTCTATCCAGCGTTTATCGGCAATACCGAAGGCCGTAACACCGATACCCGAGCCCAAATCAATATAGGCCTTACCGTTTGTATCATAAACCGTAGAGCCCTTGCCCGATACGATTTCTACGGGAAAACGGTTGTATGTATTCGCAATAAAGGATTTATCCCTATTCGCAAGTTCTGCCATTATTTATCCCCCATGACCATTGTACCGCTGCCTTCATCGGTTAAAAGCTCCATCAGTATGGAATGCGGTACGCGTCCGTCCATAATAATTACGTTTTTAACACCCTTATCGATTGCTTCGATACAGCAATCCACCTTGGGTATCATACCACCCGATACAATGCCGTCTTCATAAAGCTTTTTGGCTTCCGATACGGCAACCTCGGGAATCAGGGTCGAGGGGTCATCCTTATCCCTTAAAATTCCTGCGATATCGGTCATCATTATCAGTCGCTCGGCATTCAGCGCCCCGGCGATATATGCCGCGGCGGTGTCACCGTTAATATTATAGGCATTGCCTTTTTTATCGCAACCAATGGTTGAAACAACAGGAATATAATCCTTTTCAAGCAAATCTAAAATAGGGCGTATATGTACCTTGGTGATTTTACCTACATAACCGAGCCTTTTGTCCTTCATTTCGGCTTCAATTAGTCGGCCGTCCATGCCGGAAATACCCATTGCCTTGCCGCCCTTCATTTCGAGCAGATTCACAAGGGTTTTATTCACCTTGCCGGCAAGCACCATTTGAACAATATCTATCGTTTCCTTATCGGTAACGCGGAGACCGTCTACAAACTCCGCTTTTTTACCGAACTTGCCCATAATTTCGTTGATTTCGGGGCCGCCGCCATGAACAAGTACAACCTTAACACCGATCAGCCATAAAAGTACAATATCCTCCATGACCTGCTGCTTTAATTGCTCGTTGACCATGGCATTGCCGCCGTATTTAATTACAACGATTTTTCCGTTATAACGCTTAATGTAGGGCAATGCCTGGGTTAAAACCTCAGCACGCTCAGAATTTGAAAAATGATTGTCTAACATTTTAAACTCCTGCTTTACGTACGGTAATCACCGTTTATTTTTACATAATCGTAGGTAAGGTCGCAACCCCAAGCGGTAGCGGAGTATTCGCCCTTACCGAGGTTTACTAAAATTTCTATTTCCGGCCGAAGTAAAATTTCCTTTGCCTTCTCCTCGGAAAAATCTACGCCCGCACCGTTTTTACAAACGCAAACCGAACCTTTATCCGATGAAAATGCAACGTCAATTTTCGTAACATCCACATCTGCTCCGCTGTAACCGATTGCGCACAGCACTCTGCCCCAGTTCGCGTCAGCACCGAACATGGCCGCCTTTAAAAGGCTGGAACATATCACGCTTTTCGCAACGGTTTTGGCGGTTTCAATATCGTTAGCGCCCGAAACCTTGCATTCCAGCAGCTTGGTTGCGCCCTCGCCGTCGCCTGCAATGGTACGGCAAAGATGAACGGTAACGGTGTTCAGTGCCTTCATGAATTCTGCGAAATCTTCATTTTCCTCGGTGATTTCGGGGTTGCCCGCAAGGCCGTTTGCCAGTATGGCAACCATATCGTTGGTAGAGGTATCACCGTCAATGCTAAGCATATTAAAGGTGTTTGCAATATCATTTGATAACGCCTTTTTCAGCATTTCAGAGGAAATTGCGGTATCGGTTGTAAGGAATACAAGCATGGTCGCCATATTCGGGTGAATCATACCGCTGCCCTTGGCAATACCTCCAATGCGGCAGGTTTTGCCTGAAAGGGTAAATTCAACGGCAATTTCTTTTTCTACTGTATCGGTTGTCATAATTGCCTGCGCAGCCGATAGTCCGCCCTCTGCCGATAGACCATCGGTAAGCGTTTGCATGGCGTTTTTTATCGGCACAGTATTAAGTGGCTGGCCGATAACACCGGTGGATGCCACAATAACGTTATCGGCAGCAATACCGGTTGCGCTCTCGACGAGCTCACACATTTCAGTGGCAATTTGTATCCCGTTGGCATTGCAGGTGTTGGCAATGCCGCTGTTGCAGATAATCGCTTGTGCAACGCCGTTTGCAATGTTATTTTTGGTAACAGTAAGCGGTGCGCCCTTTACAAGATTGGTTGTATAGACTGCTGCTGCCGAAGCTTGAACACGGCTTACAATCAAGGCTAAATCTTTCTTAATACGGTTTTTACGGATGCCGCAATGCACGCCGTTTGCCGTAAATCCCTTTGCGGCACAAACGCCGCCACGTATAATCTTCATAAGTTTCTCCGTTAAAATTCAAGTCCTGTATCTTCCTGAACACCCAGCATGATGTTCATATTCTGAATTGCCGCACCCGAAGCACCTTTGCCCAAGTTATCATAACGGGCGGCAAGTAAAATACGCTCGTCATTTCCAAAAACCGAAATTTCCATATCGTCACGTCCGCCCAGTCCTACGGCAGATAAGAAGCCGTTTTCGCTCTTGTCGTAGACGGTATGGATAATTTTTCCGGCATAGTAATTTTTATATGTGTTTTTAATGTCCTCGGCATCACCCTTTATCTGTGAAGCAAAAAGCGGCACCGTAACCAGCATGCCGCTGTAAAAAGGTGCGACGATGGGGCTGAATGCGGGAGGATAATTTAGACCCGTAAGGGCAAGCATTTCCTTTATATGCTTATGTGTGCCGCCAAGTGCGTAATGGCGCGGCGCGTTCAGTAATAAATCGCGGTTTTCCGCTTCGTACTCGGCAATCATTTTCTTTCCGCCGCCCGAATAGCCGGTAAGCGATGTGCAGGTAAGCAGCGCGTCTTTTTCCACGATTCCGCTTTCAACAAGCGGAGCAATCAACGCAATAAATCCGCTTGCATGACAGCCCGGATTTGCCACAAACTGCGCGTTTTTAATTTTTTCACAAAGCCCTGTCAGCTCCGGCATACCGTAAACAAATTTTTCATCGGTTCGGTGTGCGGTCGAGGTGTCAATCACTCGGGTGCTGCCTTTTATGAAGGAAACCGCCTGCTTTGCCGCATCATCGGGCAAGCAAAGGTAAACAATATCTGCCGCGTTTATAATCTCCTTACGGGCAGTATCGTCCTTTCTAAGTGCTTCGGGGAGGGTGAGCAGTTCAATATCCTCTCTTGCCGCTAATCTATCGTGTATTCTAAGCCCTGTTGTACCTGCCGAGCCGTCAATAAAAACCTTCGTCATTTCTGAATTTCCTTTTGCTTTTATAAAAATAGATGTAGTCCTGCACAAAATGTGCAGGACTATAAAAACTATTTGTCATTACCATCTACAATAGCCTGAACCTTAATGGGAAGACCGTAGAGGTTAATAAAGCCTGCGGAATCCCTTTGGTCGTAATCACTTTCACCAAAGGTTGCAATTTCCTCACTGTACAGAGAATAGGGACTCCAAACGCCTGCGTTTATCATATTGCCCTTATACAGCTTTAATTTAACTGTACCGGTAACCCTTTCCTGCGTTTTGTCAACAAAGGCAGAGAGCGCCTCACGGAGAGGTGTAAACCACTGACCGTTGTAAACCAGTTCAGCAAAGGTTATGGACAATCTCTGCTTTTCGTGCATGGTCATTTTATCCAGACAGATGGTTTCCAAAACATTGTGTGCCTTGTAAAGGATTGTGCCGCCGGGGGTTTCGTAAACGCCGCGGCATTTCATGCCGACCAGACGGTTTTCAACAATATCGATGATACCGATACCGTTTGCACCGCCGATTTCGTTCAGCTTTAAAATAATTTCCTTGGCGGTCATTTTAACACCGTCAAGTGCGGTGGGAACACCTTTTTCAAAATCGATGGTTACATAGGTGGGCTTGTCGGGTGCGGCAATAGGCGAAACGCCCATTTCCAAAAAGCCGGGCTTTTCATACATCGGCTCGTTGCCGGTATCCTCCAAGTCCATACCCTCGTGGGACAAATGCCATAAATTCTTATCCTTGGAATAGTTGGTTTCGCGGTTGATTTTCAGCGGAATATTGTGCGCCTCGGCGTATGCAATCTCCTCTTCACGCGATTTGATATCCCACTCACGCCAAGGGGCAATAATGGGCATATTGGGCGCGAAATGCTTAATGGCAAGCTCAAAACGCACTTGGTCGTTACCCTTACCGGTACAACCGTGGCAAATGGCATCGGCCCCCTCTTTAATTGCAATTTCAACAAGACCCTTTGCGATGCAGGGACGCGCGTGTGAGGTACCGAGCAGATAATCCTCGTATACCGCGCCGGCTTTCATCGTGGGGATGATATAATCGTTCACATATTCTTCGGTCTGGTCGAGCACATAGAGCTTTGATGCACCCGTTTTAATGGCCTTTTCTTCAAGACCCTCTAATTCGTCTGCCTGACCGACATTGCCCGAAACAGCGATAACCTCGCAGTTGTTGTAATTTTCTTTAAGCCAAGGGATGATGATGGATGTATCCAGTCCGCCCGAATAGGCAAGTACTACCTTTTTAATATCTTTTTTATCCATTTTTATTGCCTCCGAAAACTTTGATTTTTTTGACTTTGATAATTATACAACCGAATATGCAGGTTGTCAACACCTTTCTGCATAAAAATTAGCAATTCCTTAATAATTATCAGAATTTATGTAATATTTAACGAATATTATGCAATTTTTATGCAAAATTTCGGTTTTCCTCTAACCATTGCACAGCCGCCGTTGCCGCAGCTGCACCGCTACACCAAGCAAAAGCAAGGTTAAAGCCGCCGCAGTCGCCGTCAACATTCAAAACTTCTCCGGCGCAAAACAGTCCGGCTTGCTTTTTGGACATAAAGTCAGAACCAAATTCAGCGGTATCGGCGCCGCCCGCGGCAACCTGCGCTTGGGAAAGGGGCAAGACCCCCGTGACCGGCAGATGTAACGCCTTAATCACCGAAGTAAGTTGCTCTAACGGTAATTGACGGGCGGGCATTTGCAAATTGCAGTTACAAACTTTGCAAATCACCTGACCCAACCGCTTGTTGAGCAGACCGGTAAAAAACTCTCCGGCGACGCGGTCGTGTAAAACTGCGGCACGCCGGGTTAATTTTTGCAAAACCGCTTCGGCCGAAAGCGCCGGCATCAAATCCAATTCAATATAGGTGTTCGGTTTGCCGAATGCCGCGGCTCTTGCGAGCTGCAAAATCGGCGGTCCGGAAAGGCCGTAATCGCAGAATAAAACCTCACCGTATTCCTTGCACACCGCTTTTCCACCAATATACAAGGTTGCCGAAGCGTTTACCTTAATACCCTTTAATTGACGCGGGACAGAAACCTCGGTCTGTATCGGTACAATGGCCGGCGTAACCGGCAAAACCTTGTGCCCAAACCGTTTTAAAAGGGCATAGCCGCTGTCACTTGCGATTTTGCCGCCGGCAGGAGAACCGCAGGCAAGTAAAACGGCATCGGCAGAAAAGGTCTGCGCCGCCGTTACGGTAAAGCAGCCTTTATTGGCCGAAATGTCGGTGACGCGCTGTCCGGTACAAATTTCAATCCCCAATTTTTCGCAGGCAAAACGCAGATTGTCAACAACCGAGAGTGCTTGGTAGGAGGCAGGGTAGCCCCGGCCGCTTTCTTCAAACACAATCTCGGTTCCTATGGAATCGAAAAATTGGATAATAAAATCGTTGTCCAAAACCGAGCAAAGTTCGGTTCCGCCGTGATAATGCAAAATATGCAAATCCTTGTTTGTGATGTTGCAGCGGCCGTTGCCGGTGGTAATCAACTTTTTACACACGCGGTCATTCGATTCCAAAACCGTTAGATTTAATTTTGGGTTTTGCCGCTTGGCGGTAATCGCGGCGCAAAGTCCGGCTGCACCGCCGCCGATAATGATAAGATGCATGGCGCACCTCCTTTACAAAAAATCAGTATAGCATATTTTTTTGCAAAAGAAAATATAAAATGCAGTTTTGCTTTCGCAAAACTGCATTTTATCATAACGCAAATATTTCGGCATCCATTAAAGCAATATCTTCCTTTTGATGGCTGACCATAACAATGCATTTCCCTTTAAAATGTTTTTTGATTTGCGCCGCCGCAATTTGTTTGTTCTTTTCATCCAACCCGTTAAAGGGCTCATCCAATAAAAGGATGTCACCGCCGTAACTGATCGCACGTGCAATCGCAACGCGACGCGCCATACCGCCGCTCAAATCCGATATGTTTGCGTTTTCATATTCACCCAAGCCCAGGGTTTGCAATACATCCGAGTGCTCGGCAACTGCCAATAAATTTTCCTTGATGGTCAGATAGGGGACAAGTCGGTCTTCTTGGAATACCATCGAAACCTTTCCCTTAACCGAAACCGAACCGGAGTCGGGTGTGATGAGTCCGGCAATTAGGCGCAGAACGGTTGTCTTTCCGCAACCCGACGGGCCGTAAAGGCAGAGGGTTTGTCCAGCGTGAAGGGTTAAGTCAAAATCACGAAGCACGGTGTTTTCCCCATACGAAAAGCAAACCTTTTGTAAAGAAATCATACATGCCACCGCCCTTCATAGCGCCGCGATAGGCACCGCAGAAGCCACTCCAAAAGCAGACTCAGAAGAATAATGGTAGCCGTCCAGGCAAAAACAGCAGGGGTTTCAATGTGCGCTTTGGCATTTTTAAGTTGTAGCCCGATAGAAAGCAAGGGCAGACAAATCACCTCGGCGGCAATACCCGATTTCCATGCAAACCCCAAACCAACCGTTCCCTGGGAGAGTAAAATCGGCAAAACGGTCGGCAAATAAATGGTTTTCATAACGGTTTTAGTTTTCATGCGGAATACCCGCGCCATTTCCAACAGATTTCGGTCAACCGAACGCAATCCGGTTTGGGTTGCGGCATAAAGAATCGGGACCACCATTAAAAATGAAATAAAAACCGGCACATAATCGGTGCGAATCCAAACAAGAGCCAAAATGATGAATGAAATGACCGGTGTCGCACGAATAATATGTAAAATCGGGGACAATAAGGTGCCAAAAAAAGGAATGCATTCGCAAACAACACCCAGCGAAACTCCTATGAAGCAGGAAAGCAAAAATCCGGCCGTAATGCGCAGCAGGGAAAAAGCACAGGCCTTCCAAAAGTCAATGGAGACAACGAGCCCTGCCCATGTCTTTAAAACAAGGGCAGGGGTAGGCACTAATATTTCTGATTGGACGCAAATTGCCAAGACCTGCCACACAGCAAGCCAAAAGAAGGCGACACCAAAGCTTTTTAAAATCTTTTTACTTCGTGTAGTAGAAGTTTGCATCCGGCACGGCTCCTCCGATTGAAGTGGGGTCGGCGTTGAACAAAATCTGGAAATAAGGCTCTATGGCTTTTTGCATGTCGCTTCCGGCAATATAGGTGATGTTGCATTGCCCAATTGCTTTCTGTGCGAGCGCTGCGCTGGGAATAACACCGTATTCTTCACAAAGTTCAGCGGTATCCTCGATATCGGTTTGCGCCTCTTTGATGGAATCCTGATAATCATCCAAGAATTTTTTAACGGCAGCAGGGTTCTGCTCGGCAAACTCTTTGCGAACAACCATACAGCCCATAATCAAAGAATCCTTTTCGGCAACCTTGTTCCATTCGGTATTGATGTCCAAAACCTTGGTCAAAGCCAGATTTTGCTGTGTTGCCTTAACCAGTACGGCAGTTGCGGCCGGTTGCGGCACCATGGCAACGGTGCCGGCTTCGGAAGCAAGCAATTGCGCGGACAGGGTGTCGTTGTCGTCAACGAACTGTAAGGTTACATCTTTTTCCGGGTCAATGCCATTTTCGGAAAGGACATATTTTAAAATGTATTCCGGATTAGAGCCTTGACCTGTGGAAAGAATGGTTTTGCCCTTCAAATCGGCAACCGATTTGATTGTATTGCCGTTTTCAATAACCGAAAGTACGCCCAAGGTATTGCAGGCCAGCATTAAAACGCCGCCGTCGGTCTTTTTGTAAAGCTTTGCGGCTAAGTTGGTCGGGATAGCGGCAATATCTACCTCTTTGGTTGCAATCTTTCCGACGATTTCATCGGGTGAGCCGACAATTTGAAATTTGTAATCGTCGTCTTCATCGTCCATCATGTTCACCAGACCGACAGCAGTCGGGCCTTTAATACCGTAAACAACAGGTACAACCTCTTCGTTGTCCTTCGGTTTTGCGGCTTGGTTACAAGCAACAAAAGAAAGACAAAGAGCAACAGCTAATAATGCGGATAAAATGCGTTTCATAATAAATCTCCTTTGATATAAAATAAATGATTTTTTCTTTCTATTTGATTTGAGGACACCAAACGGTCGATTGCGCGGTATAAACTGGAACGCCCGATGTGCAGTCGGTTTGCAAGTTCGCCCATGCTGAAAGGAAGGTTGACGCAGCCATCGGCATCGGCATGATTTTGCAGGACGTACAAAACGCGTTCTTCGGGCCGCTTTCCGGTCAAGCTGAAAATCTTATCGTTTAGAAACCGGATTCGTCCGCTTAAAAAACAGATGTAATTTACGGCGAATTGCGGTTCTTCCTCCATCAGACGCCGCAGATACGACTCATCGATGCATGCGAGTATGCCCGGCGAGGAGGCCGTGACATTCCCGATTTCGCTTTCGGTGCAAAACAGACCGGCTGCGCCGAAAAATTCACCGGCTTGCATACGGCGCATGACCATACAACCATCCTGCGAAAGCACCTTCGCACTGCCGGATAGCAAAAAGCAAAGGTTTCGCTTTTTGTAAAGCGGGTCGCCCTTTTCAAAAGGGTGCAAGTGTGCGATGTCAAACAATTTTTCACAAACATCCGGTGCCAGACCGGCAAACAGCGGACATTGCAAAAAAATCTGACGCCCAAGTGCAATGCGGCGTTGCGAAATCTCCGTCATAAACACCTCCGTTTTTGTCCCAAATGAAACAATTTTTAATATTATAGCATATAAATATAGGAAATGCAACAAGAAATACAAAAAATAAAACATATCGGGGTAATAAAAGTACACCCCGATATGTTTCCCGTAATTTTCTATTGAAAATGTGCCGTTATTGCCTTCTCTTTTTAGATGCTCTTATTATATATAATATACATATTATAATACAGCTTCCCAAAAGGGCACCGACGGCGTCAATCAACACATCCAAAAAACCCGGTGCTCTGCCGGGAACAAACATTTGATGGATTTCATCGCTGATTGCGTAAATCACACAAAAGCAAAAGGAATAAAAAATGGTACGGCGATAGGATAACCGATAATTGGATAAAGCAAGAGTCACCAGAAAGCCAAGCAAACCGAAAACAGAAAAATGTGCAAGCTTGCGGACCAAATGACTGCATATATTGTAAAGCTCCGCTTGCTCGGCAGAGGTCCACTCTTTAAAAGCCGGATAAAAGAATGAAATTACGGTTTTGATAAATGAATTGCTGGTATCGGTGGATTGGCCGGAGGTTTGGGAAGAAAAAGAAAAAATTAAAACCATGCAGGCAATAACCAAAATCCAACAGAAAAATTTTTTTAATAAAAGAAAATTCAAACCGAGCGCTCCGTTCCTTTTTATTATCGTATCATAACATATTTGCCAAAAAAAGTAAAGAACTTTGCTCTATTTTTGACAGTGCGAACAAAGCAAAACCATCTAAAAATAAAAAATGAAAAAAAGTGCGAAAAAAGTAAAAAAGTACTTGACAATCGGGAGAGGATTTGGTATTATAATCTGGCGCTCGCAAAACGGGGAGCGCGAGAAGCGAACCTTGAAAATT
>JAFTLL010000011.1 GCA_017456015.1 Clostridia bacterium
TTTAATACGACAAAAAACGGAACCCGGTCGGGTTCCGTTTTTTTATTGTTGGGTTAAAGTTCTTTTAGTTCGGTTAAACAGTTCTCGCAAAAAAATTTATTTTTGTAATTTTTAATGCCGTCAAAACTACCGCAAATACAACAGCTGGGTTGGTATTTTTTGAGAATGATTGCATCATCCTCTACAAAAATTTCAAAAGAATCCTTGTCGTCTTCAATATAAAGTTTATTGCGTAGTTCTTTGGGGATGACAACGCGACCTAAGGAATCCACTTTACGAGTTATGCCTGTTGCGCGCATAAAAATCCCTCCTTAAAATTTTACAATATTATACCATTATTGACAAATTATGTCAATATATTTCAAAAATTTATGGTTGTAAAAGAAGGGATATATTCGTTACCGATACAAATGGTCGACCAATTGTTTTAATTCGTCTTCGCTTTGGACGGTTGCATTGCTCTGCAATATGCTTTCCTGTAACATTATTGGCAAACCATTAAAAAAGGGTGAGCTTTGCAACGAAAAACTGCCTTGTGCATCTGCACCGGCTGCGGATACCGGTGAAATCGGAATTTTGTTGCTCATAAAAAATCACCTCCTAATTTAGCATAACCAAATTTGCATAAAAAAGGAGGTGGAAATTTTTTAATTTTTTAAACTTTGCAGGGGAGCCGGAATTCGGCCGCCGCGCTGAATAAATTTTTGATTACCAAAGCGATTTACCGGCATAACCGGGCCGCCACCGAGTAATCCACCGAAAGATAAGGTGTCGCCGACTTTTTTACCAATAGCGGGAATCAAGCGAACAGCGGTGGTTTTGCTGTTGACCATACCGATTGCGGCTTCATCGGCTATAATACCGGAAATGATACAATCATCTGTATCACCGGGAATATTAATCATATCCAATCCAACCGAACAGACGGCGGTCATTGCTTCTAATTTTTCTAAGGTAAGCGAGCCGCGTGTGGCTGCATCTATCATACCTGCATCCTCTGTTACCGGAATAAAAGCACCCGACAAACCACCGACATAGGAGGATGCCATTACGCCTCCTTTTTTAACTGCGTCATTGAGTAAAGCCAGCGCTGCGGTTGTACCGTAGGCTCCACAGGATTCCAGACCCATTTCCTCTAAAATATGTGCAACCGAATCACCGACGGCCGGCGTTGGAGCCAGGGAAAGGTCGACAATACCGAAGGGGACATACAGCTCTTTGGAAGCCTCCATAGCAACCAGTTGCCCCATGCGGGTGATTTTAAAAGCAGTTTTCTTAATCAGTTCTGCAACGCCACCCAAATCTAAGCCTTCTGATTTTGCAAGGGCCGCACGCACAACACCCGGTCCGGAAACACCGACATTGATTACGCAATCGGCTTCACCGACACCGTGAAAAGCGCCGGCCATAAACGGATTGTCTTCCGGAGCGTTGCAAAACACAACCAATTTCGCGGCACCGATGCAGTTTCTGTCTGCGGTGCGTTCGGCGGTTTGTTTGATTATGCTTCCCATCATGGCCACAGCGTCCATGTTGATACCGGCTTTGGTAGAACCGATATTCACCGAGGAACAAATATGCTCGGTTTCTGCCAAGGCTTCCGGAATGCTTTGAATCAGCGCATAATCTCCGCTTGCAAACCCTTTTTGCACCAAGGCAGAATATCCGCCGATGAAATTAACACCGATTTCTTTGGCCGCTTTTTCCAAAACCTTGGCAAAACGCACAGGGTTTGCACCGGAACAGGCAGCGCAAAGCATGGCGATGGGAGTTACCGAAATACGTTTGTTGATAATCGGTATACCGTACTTTTTTTCGATTTTTTCGCAAACCGAAACCAAACGCCCCGCGCTACGCACGATTTTATCATAAACTTTATCGCAGGCCTTGTTGATGTCGCTGTCAATGCAATCTAACAATGAAATGCCCATTGTTACGGTGCGGATATCCAGGTGCTCGTCCTGAATCATGCGTATAGTTTCCAGAATATCAAAAGTATTATACATTGCGCCCTCCGTTAAATGGTGTGCATGGAATTGAAAATATCCTCATGCATTACCGTGATGGATAAGGACATTTCTTTTCCGAGTGTGGTTAGGGCATCGGAAAATTCTGAAAGTGTAGTATTCATTTTTTCAATATCGCACATCATAATCATACAGAACAAATCCTGTAATACCGACTGTGTAACCTCATTGATATTTACATTAAATTGGGCACATTTGGCCGAAACGGCTGCCAGAATGCCTACGGTGTCTTTACCGATTACGGTTAAAACAGCTCTCATAATATCACCTCAAAACAATTTTCATTTATTGTAACACACCTAAAATTAAAAGTAAACACAAAAAAGAGTTGGAATTTACTTAATTTTGTGCTATGATTGAGTAAAATGAGTGTGTGAGGTTGAATTGATATGAATATCGAATTATTAAAGCGTTTGTCGGAAAATGCAAGATATGCAGTGCATGACCTTGCGGTGATGTGCAATTTAACCGAAGATGAGGTTCGGGCACAAACCAAGGAAATGGAAGAAAGCGGATTGATTCGCGGCTATAAAACCGTAATTGATTGGGATAAGCTGGACAGTGCTAAGGTATCTGCAATTATCGAACTGAAAGTCATTCCCGATGCAGACGATGGATTTGAAAAAATAGCAGATCGACTTTTACAATTTGAAGAAATTGAAAGCGTTTATTTAATGTCAGGCGCATATGATTTTAATGTTGTCGTAAAGGCGAAAACCTTTCAAGAGGTTTGTATGTTTGTTTCCAAATGCCTTGCACCGATGAAAGAAGTAACTTCAACAACGACCCATTTTGTACTTCGCCGGTATAAGGATTTTGACATTAATCTTTGCGATCTCTCCGACGACAGGGGGAAAATATCTTTATGATGGACTATACTCGCGTTTTAAATCAACGGGTAGTCAATATTAAGCCTTCGGGCATACGAAAATTTTTCGATATAGCCGAACAAATGGAGAATGTAATCTCCCTTGGTGTAGGTGAACCGGATTTTCATACGCCCTGGCATATTCGGCAAGCGGCTGTTGCATCGCTGGAACAAGGAAAAACGAGATACACCTCCAACGGGGGATTACTGGAACTTCGGCGTGCCATTTCGACATATGTGCGGGAATATGCCGGTGTGGACTATCGGCCGGAAACTGAAATTTTAGTTACGGTTGGCGGAAGCGAAGCCATTGATGCGGCTTTGCGTGCGCTGGTTGAACCGGGGGACGAGGTACTAATTCCGCAACCCAGCTTTGTTTGTTATGAACCGCTTACACTGCTTGCAGGCGGAACACCTGTCATCGTACCCACGCGGCAGGAAAACAACTTCCGCTTGACCCCGGAAGATATCTTGGATAAAATTACCGAACACACAAAGGTTTTAATCATGCCGTATCCCTGCAATCCTACCGGGGCCATTATGGAGAAGCAGGACCTGGAAAGAATCGCAGAAGTGATTGAAAAAACAAACATCATGATTCTTTCGGATGAAATTTACTCGGAATTGACCTTTTCCAATACTCGTCATCAGTCGATTGCCGGAATCAAAAATATGCAGGAACGCACAGTGCTGATTAACGGTTTTTCTAAAAGCTTTTCTATGACCGGTTGGCGTTTAGGTTATGCCTGTGGTCCCGAACCGATTTTGAAGCAGATGACCAAAATTCATCAATTCGGTATCATGAGCGCGCCGTCTACTTCGCAATATGCGGCAATTGATGCCTTAAAAAACGGAAAAGCCGATGTTGTTAAGATGCGAGAGGAATACAACAACAGGCGAAAAATCATTGTTGACGGTTTTAATCGTTTGGGGTTGACCTGTTTTGAACCCAAGGGCGCCTTTTATGCTTTCCCGAATATTACATCTACCGGCATGACCTCGGAGGAATTTTGCGAACGTTTGCTGTATGAACAAAGCGTGGCTTTGGTTCCGGGAAGTGCTTTCGGCGATAGCGGAGAGGGATTTGTTCGTGCCTCTTATTGCTATTCAATTCAACATATTAAAACCGCGCTTGCGCGTATTGAAGTCTTTTTAAAAACAATCCAACGCTAACGGAGAATGTTATGGTAAAAATTCTGGCCCATGCAAAACTAAATCTTCATTTGCGAATTATAGGTACTTTGCCGGATGGCTATCATGCCCTGGAAACGGTTATGCAAACCATTTCGCTTTCAGACCAATTGTGTATAACACCCAATCAAACCGGGCGAATTTCCTTTACCTGTAATGACAGTGCTTTGAATGGACCGGAAAATTTGGTAATCAAAGCGAGCAACCTTTTTTTAAGAGCCACCGGGCTCTCTGACGGATTTGATATTTACCTTACAAAGCAAATCCCGGTTGCCGCCGGACTTGGCGGTGGAAGTTCGGATGCGGCGGCTGCTTTGACCGCCCTAAATCATTATTATCATATGCCGATTACAACCTCGGCACTGGAAGAGATTGGATTACAGCTGGGGGCTGATGTTCCGTTCTTTATTCGCGGCGGTTGTTCCTTAGCAGAAAACAAAGGTGAGATTCTGACGCCGCTGAAAAAGACAAAAAAATACGCGTATGTAATTGTAAAGCATGGGGAGAAACCTTCTACGGGTGCAATGTATGCGGCATTGGATGCTGTCGGCTATACAACCAATGCACAACCGCTTGATTTTTGCCGCCTGGCAAATGATGCGGCTTATCTTCGCGCATATGCTGCAAATGATTTTGTATCGGTTTCACCTTTTGATAGGCAATTGCAGACCGATTTTCTTGCTTGTGGTGCCGAAAGAATTTATTTGAGCGGCAGCGGTCCAACCTGCTTTGCTGTTTTCGATAATTCAGCTGCGGCCGGTGCTGTTTTTGAAAAAATGCGCAAGAAATATCCGCTTTGTTTTTTGGCGGATGATACCGAAAGCGGCAGCTTACTTGTATAAAAAAACAACCTCCTGTTCATACTTTCTAACGAATGTTACCGCAGTTTGCGGTTGCATACAGAAAAATGAGCAGGAGGTTTCCTTATGTCAAGTTATAAACATATTTGTATTTCTGCGGTTTGCGGCCTATTGGTTGCTCTTTGTGTCGCCGTTGCCGGATTTCAAGCCGATTGTACCGCGATACGGGAAAATACATTCCGGTTGCATATTATTGCAAATTCCGACAGCGCAGACGACCAGAATATAAAACTGGCAGTTCGAGATGCCATACAGGTGCTAGCGGAAGATTTGTATGAAAAATGCGAAAATCAAGAGCAAGCAAAGAAACAAACTGTCCTGAATTTAAAAAACTTTGAAACCAAGGCCAATGAAGTACTACAAGCGGCCGGATTTGCATATACTGCTACCGCAATGGTCGGAACGGTTTCCTTTAATACACGCGAATATGAAGATTTTACATTGCCGGCAGGAGAATATGAGGCGTTGGAGATTGTTCTCGGCGCAGGGCAGGGGAAAAACTGGTGGTGCGTTATGTATCCGAAAGTATGCTTTTCGACCTGTTCAGAGGACTTTGATTCGGTTTTGGAAGAAAGGCAACAGGAAATCGTGACCGACAGGAAAAAATATCGGGTTGCCTTTCGTATGGTTGAAATTTTTGATGATGTGAAACGTTTTTTTAAAAAATATCTATAAATGAAAAATAACCCTTGCATTTTGTAAAAAAATGTGATAATATATCTGTTGTTAATGAGATTCGAGAGAGGTGACAAGAATGAAACAGGGAATTCATCCCGAGTATGAGAAGGTTGTTGTTAAATGTGCTTGTGGAGCCGAGTTTGAAACTCGTTCCACGAAAAAGGAAATTCGTTTGGATATTTGCTCAAAATGTCATCCCTTTTTCACCGGCAAACAGAAGCTGGTTGATACCGGCGGTCGAGTAGACAGATTTAAAAAACGCTTCAATATGGAAGAAAAATAAGTATGTTTGGGCCGCGCTGTAAAACAGTTGCGGCCTTTTCTGATTTTTTGGCGGTGTGTTTATGTCTTACAAAACGATTTTAGAACCATCGGTCGGTGAGCTTACCGAACAACGCTCGCGTTTCCTCTCTTTTCTTTATCCGGTTGCGAATGAGGAAGCGGCCTTGCAGCAAATACAAAGCCACAGGCAAAAATATTGGGATGCACGACATAATGTTTTTGCGTATCGCTTGTTTGATGAAAGTATCTCCCGTTTTTCGGATGACGGAGAGCCGCATTCCACCGCGGGTAAACCGATACTGGATACCCTGAACGGTGCAGAACTCAATAATTGCCTTTTAATTGTCACACGTTATTTTGGCGGTGTCCTTTTGGGCACCGGTGGTCTTGTGCGCGCCTATTCCGGTGCGGCACGTTTGGCAATTGCCGCAGCAAATATTGTTGAAATTCGCTCGGCGGTCAGGTATCGTCTGGTAACGCCGTACCCGATGTTTGATAAACTTTCAGCTTTTTTATCGGCACAGCCGGCCAAAATTTTAAGCACGCAATTTAACGAAACCGTACTGGTTGAGCTGGTGGTTCCGTCGGAAGAAAGCGAGCGTTTTTGTTCTGCTTTGCGTGACGCATTTTTTAATACAATTTTGCCGCAATTTGTTTCAGAAGAAGCGTTTGCGTTTTAAATGCAATTTTTTGTAAAAAAATTGTATTTTTTTAAAGGGTTTTTTTGTTTTTTGCCGTATATATGAATAGAAACGGTTTGGAGGTGTTTTTTTGGCACTGCGTGAAGATTTTTTGCTGGAACTAAAATACCGAAACAATATTGAATCGGTAGTTTCCGGTTATGTGTCGCTGAAAAAGCGCGGCAGCAACCTAATTGGACTTTGTCCTTTTCATAATGAAAAAACGCCTTCATTTACACTATACCCCGAAAATGGTTCGTTTTACTGTTTCGGCTGTGGAGTAGGCGGAGATGTCTTCTCTTTCATTATGCGTATGGAAAATCTGGATTATATGGATGCTGTCAAGCTTCTTGCCGAGAGGGTGTCTCTCCCCATGCCGGAAGAGAACACGTATGATGACCGCCTTTTCCGTTTAAAAACCGAAATGCTGAAAGCGAACAAGCTGGCGGCTCGGTTCTTTTGTGAAAAACTATTAGAGGATATTGGCAAGACTTCGCGTAATTATTTGACAGGGCGTGGGCTTTCGGTAAAAACCATTCGCAACTTCGGCATCGGCTACGCACCGGACAGTTGGGATGCGCTCTATCGTTATCTGCGCGAAAAAGGAATTTCGGATGAAGCGCTGTTGGAAGCCAACCTTTGCGGCATAGGAAAAAACGGTAAATACTATGACCGATTTCGTAACCGTGTTATGTTTCCGGTGATTGATGTTCGTGGGAATGTGGTCGCTTTTAGCGGGCGAAACCTGCCCGGTGTTGAGAGCGGAGGTAAATATGTAAATACGCGTGACACCCACATTTACAAAAAGGGCAATATGCTTTTCGGCCTGCATACGGCAAAAAACCATTGTTCAGAGCGTGCGATACTTGTCGAGGGTAATATGGATGTAATTGCATTACACCAAGCCGGTTTTTGCAATACGGTCGGTTCTCTGGGAACGGCCTTTACGCCGGAACAAGCGCGGCTGCTCAGCAAGTATACCAAAGAAGTCGTAATCATGTTAGATTCTGACGCGGCCGGCCAGAAAGCAACAGACAAAGTCATTTCCATCCTTTCGGAGGCCAATGTTTCAATTCGTATTCTTCGTCTGCCGGATTGTAAAGACCCGGATGAATATATAAAAAAACATTCGGCGGCAAAATTACAAGCCTTACTTGATGGGGCAAAAACAGATATTGAATATATGCTTTTGCGCGCGGCAGACGGTTTATCCATGGAGGATGATGATGCGAAAATCACCTATTTGAAGCGCGCGACCGAGTTGCTGGCAGGTGTAGATGATTCGATTGCCGTGGATTTGTATGCAGGTCGCCTGGCCGACAAATACGCGATTGCAAAAGAAACCTTAATGCTTTCGATTACCGAGGCGAAAAAAAAGAAAAGAAAACAGCAGTATCGGCAGGAATTAAAAGAAATCGTGCAAGTCAATCCTCGCACAGCCGTTAATCCGGAACGTGCGCTTCATAAAAAAGCAGCAGCGGCAGAAGAAACCATCAACAGTATTCTGATATATCATCCGGATTTGTTTGAGCGGCATCAGCCGAAACTGACAGAGGAAAGTTTTGTGACCGATTTCGGCCGAAGACTTTTTGCGGCAATTTCTTCGATGTACAGGAAAGGCTATACCTTTGATATTTCACTTTTGGGGGATGGCTTTACCGCAGAAGAAATTGGTTCGATTGTTGCATTGTATGCGACCAAGCGGTTTCATGAAACTCCCGAGCTTTTGTTGGAGGATTGCATAAATACTTTAAAATCGGAAAAGCTGAAAATTCAAACCGAAGAACAAGCCGATACAACCGATGGTTGGGAACAACAAATGGCATTTTTAGCAAAACAGAAAAAATAAAATGGAGAAGTTGAATATGGAAGAAAAGAAAATAGACATTATGCCGGAAAACAATAAAGAGCTGCTTGACCAGGTGAAAAGAGATATGGGCGAAGAGTTCGGCGAGGATAACATCGCAGAGATTTCCGAAAATTTTGATGATTTATCGGAAGAGGACGCTTTATTGGATGTTGATTATGAACCTTCTGACGAAGATTTAAAATTGGAAGATATTGAAAATGAAAATATTGACTTAGAAGATGCCCTGAACATTGAAAATGTTTCTCTGGATGACCCGGTAAAGGTGTATTTAAAAGAAATCGGCCGTGTCCCGTTGCTTTCTACCGAAGAGGAAATCGAACTGGCCAAGAAAATTCTCGATGGGGATGAATATGCGAAAAAACGCCTTACCGAAGCCAACCTTCGTCTGGTTGTCAGCATTGCCAAACGGTATGTTGGACGCGGTATGCATTTTCTCGATCTGATTCAGGAAGGTAATGTAGGTTTGATTAAGGCGGTTGAAAAATTCGACCATACCAAAGGCTTTAAATTCTCCACTTATGCTACTTGGTGGATTCGCCAGGCCATTACCCGCGCCATTGCTGACCAGGCTCGAACCATTCGTATACCGGTGCATATGGTAGAAACGATTAACCGTTTGAAAAAGGTGCAAAGCCAACTGTTGCATGAAAATGGTAAGGAACCAAATGAAGAACTGATTGCTGAGCGAATGGACATGTCGGTTGAGCGCGTGCGTGAAATTATGCGTGTCGCACAGGAACCGGTTTCTATGGAAACGCCGATTGGTCCCGAGGAAGACAGTCGCTTAATGGATTTCATTCGTGATGAAGAGGCGCTTGCACCCGACGAGGCGGCTTTCAAAACGATTACCAATGAAGACATTGACTCGGTGTTGAAAACATTAACCGAGCGCGAAGAGCAGGTTATCCGTCTGCGTTTTGGATTAAAGGATGGCCGTTGTCATACTTTGGAAGAAGTCGGCCTGGAATTTAATGTAACTCGTGAGCGCATTCGCCAGATAGAAGCCAAAGCACTCAGAAAACTGCGCCATCCGGTTCGCAGTAATAAATTCAAGGAAAAATAGAGGTTTAACCCTTATGTTGTTTAATTTGGAAACGGATTATGCAATTCGTATTATGGATTGTTTGGCGGCACAGAAGGGCATTATAGATGCAGAATCGATTTCTGCCGTAACCGGCGTAACCCAACGTTTCGCTTTGAAAATTCTCCGCAAATTGGTTGCCGGTGGGTTTGTCGTTTCGCAAAAAGGTGCAAAGGGCGGATACCGATTGGCCAAGCCTGCAAAAGAGATTTCTTTGTTGGATGTTATAGAGGCGGTGAATGGGGAAATTACTTTCAGTCGCTGTCAAACCGCCGAAGGATTTTGTTCTAATCCCAACAATCCGTGTAAATTTAAACGTGTGTTTGAACAAACCGGTAAAATGATAACAGAACAATTTCAAAATGTGCATTTTGAGGGGAAAGAATAAGATGGAAATGACATATATTACCAAGGGGACTTGCTCCCGGAAAATACATATTGAAGTCGAGGACGATGTGTTAAAATCGGTTTCCTTTGAAGGCGGATGTAATGGAAATCTAAAAGGTATTTCGGCCATCTGTGCGGGAATGCATATCGACGATATTATAGTTCGTTTTGATTCGATTACCTGCGGTTTTAAAAGCACCTCTTGTCCGGACCAACTCGCACAGGCATTAAAGGAATACAAAAAAAGAATTTTATAAAGACCGGGTGATTATATGTTTGAAGATCATGATATGAAAATTGCAGGCACAATGCCATCAAAGGATTTGAAATCTACAAGCAATTTTTTAAACATTTCCGAGGAATATAACCGGGAAAGAGAAAACGGTAATATTTTTAAAGCAAAGGAATTGGGACGAAAAATTGCCGGTTTATTAAATGATTCGGACAAAATTTTCCCGCACGACGAAGAAGATGTAAACGCAGAGTTAAAATCGCAAAAAGAAACCTTGCTGGCTTTTTCAACGGTGGCCACCTTGGAGATGGTTTGTCCGACCTCTGCGACCTCTTATGCCGCACAGAATAGTTTTTACTCTGCCCTGGAAATGACCGCGCCGGAAATTTATAAAAACACGCTGAATAGTGGCGCTTTTTCTTTTTATTATCTTGCATTTCGCCGCAGTGGTGAAATTGAGCGCCGCATCGGACAGACCTTTGCGATGCTTTGCTCTCATGACGGAGACCCGGTTTATCAGGAACTTGGAGAAGCAATCTATTGTTGGTTTGCTTCGATTGTAGAAGAAGAGGCTGCGAAAATTGACTTTATTTAATTTACACCGTATTACATCCGGCATACTTTTTCTTTGCATTTTTGTATCCCTATCCGGCTGTGCGCTTTCTGAAATCGATTGGGGTGACACGCCGCAGGATACTTCGGGTACAATTGCTTATCAAAGCAAAATTACGTTACGCTACCAGTATGCCATGCTTTCCGAAAAGGAAAAGGAGATTTACGGTCGAATATTTCATGCCGTATCTGATGGAAATCGGTTTGCTGATGTGGAGGAATATCAAGTTTCTTCTGCGGTATGCAAAAAAATTTTAAATGCGGTACTTTGTGATAGCCCCGATATTTTTTGGGTTTCGAGGGATTTTTTAATACTGCATGAATCAAACTTTGATTTTGTACAAAAAATCTACTTCCGGTATTTTGATGGCAGTGTTGTTGACGATTATGATGTGCAATCGGATGGTAGCATTGTGTACCGCTGCCAGGCAGAAGAAAGTCGCATACGCACAAGAATAGAACAATGCATGGCCAAGGTGGATTCCTGCCTTTCGGCATGGGATAATATGACACCGAGCGAGGTTGAAATCGCAATACATGATTGGGTAGCTGCGACAGTTCAGTATGATGAAGAAGTTGCATCTGCGATGGAAACCGACTCCACAGCGGAACAAACAGAGTATTTTGATAGGTTTACGGCCTATGGTGCCTTGATGGACGGATATGCCGTTTGTGAGGGCTATGCAAAGTTGTTTCAATATCTATGTTTACTTAAAGATATCAATTGTACGCAGGTCAGCGGTTATGCTGAAAACCAAGGCCATATGTGGAACGCGGTTTGCTTATCTGACGGTTGGTATTTTGTGGATGTCACATTTGATGATATGGATTCAGATGAACTTGACTGTATTTATACCTATTTAAATGTTGATTTGACGACGCTAAGTAATACACATACACTTTCCGAAGATGAATTGCTTGCAGTTCCGGAATGTTCCTCCGACCGGCAAACATATAACAAAAGGAATTTAATCAATATTGTTGACGGGCAGATTTCGTCATCATATGAAAGCATGATTGAGCAGGAAATTTCAAAAGGGAAAGACTGTATTTTAATTTATTTTCCCAATGGTGACTATTCCTATGATTTATTTGTAACAGCGATGTATGATATGGAGAATTCTCTTTCAGACTGCATTCTTCGATATGGTAGCTCGGTAGAAAAGATTATGGCTCTGGAACCGCATTACGCATTGATTTTTTTAAAGAGCAACGGGGTGTAATATTTGGGATTAAAGAAATGGGTCTTTCGCCCCACTGATAAGGCGCTGGCGAAAGAAATTGCAGAGGAATGTGCCTTAGACCCGGTGGTTACGATGATTGCCGTGGCGAGAGGTTACACAGACCCCTGGCTAATTGAGGAATTACTGTCAGATGAGTTGATGCTCAACAACCCGTACACACTTTGCGACCTCTCGATTGCAGTAGAACGCATAAGAATAGCGATGCAGTCAAAGGAAAAGATTTTAATTTTCGGTGATTATGATTGTGACGGTGTAACGGCAACAGTACTCTTGTATTCTTATCTGTCTAAAAAAGGTGCCGATGTGCAATATTTTCTCCCGCGGCGCGATATGGACGGGTATGGATTAAATACCGCAACGGTTGAAAAATATGCCAAAGAGGGTATTTCTTTAATCATTACCGTAGATAATGGAATCAGCGCTTTTGAAGCAATTGATACCGCCAATGCGCATAATGTGGATGTTATTGTTACCGATCACCATCTACCCCAAGATGCCTTGCCGAATGCGTATTGTGTTATTGACCCGCATCGAGAGGATGATGCTTCTGAATTCAAATCTCTTTCGGGTGTAGGTGTCGCGTTTAAACTGGTATGCGCTGTTGAAGGGGTTGCACCCGAAGAAATGTTGCCGCATTTTGCTGACCTTGTCGCATTAGGGACAATAGCAGATGTAATGCCGCTTTTAGACGAAAATCGCTCCATCGTTAAGGCTGGGTTATTTCATATGGCATCCACACCTCGCCCTGGCATTAAAGCACTGATAGATGTTTGCGGTCTTCGTGAAAAGCCCTTGACGGCAACTTCTGTTGCGTTTGCAATGGCACCCCGAATCAATGCGGCCGGGAGAATATGTGATGCGGACATTGCCGCGCAGCTTTTATTAAGCAATCATTACAACACGTCCTATCAATTGGCACATGAATTAAACGACTATAATTTTCAAAGGCAGGAAATCGAGCAGGAAATTCTTCGCGACGCTTTTTCACAAATCGAGGAAGGCGATATGGATGAAGATGCCGTTTTGGTACTTTCTGCCGGAGGATGGCAGTGCGGTGTTGTCGGAATTGCCGCCGCCCGTATTGCAGAACAGTATGGAAAACCCTGCATTCTTTTTTCGGTAGACGGTGAGGAAGCAACAGGCTCCGGGCGAAGTGTTCCCGGTTTTGATTTGTTTGCAGCACTGCAAAATACAGAAGAATTGCTGCTACGCTACGGCGGACATGCTCAGGCCGCCGGTGCAACCATTCAAACAGAAAATATTGCGAATTTTCGTGCAGCAATAAACCGCTATGCGCAAACGATTCCCACTGTATTTTCGCCGCTTACCCTCGATTGCAAACTGAACCCTGCCGCAGTAACGGTAGATTTTGTTAAAGCGCTCTCTGCAATGGAGCCTTACGGCACCGGTAACGTGATACCACTTTTTGCACTTACGGATATGATTATCTCCCGTATTGATATGGTAGGCAAAGACAAACAACATATGCGTATTACAGCAATAAAAGGGGGAACAAGCATTCATGCGATTGCTTTTTCTTCGTGTGCCGCGGATTTTGGTATCGCAATAAAGGATAAGGTTGATTTGGCAGTCACACTTTCCTTGCAGGAATACAACGGCCGTGATACGGTTAATATTGTAATACGGGATATTCGTGCCGCCGGGCGGAATGAGGATGATTTCTTTAAAGGTCTGTTGAATTACAAGTCTTTTCGGCGAGAATTGCCCGAAACGGATTACGCGTCATTGCATCCGAGCCGAAACGATTTTATCGCCGTTTTTCGGTATATACGAGATGTCGGAGAGGTCACATTGTCCGGCCTTCAAAATCGATTTTCCACCACATTCTCTCCGGATAAGGTCACGGTAATTGTTGATTGTTTGGAGGAATTGGGGATTTTTTCGGTTTGCAAACAGGGCGCTGAGATCAAGATAAAGAATCTGGACAATGGCCGTAAGGTTGCTTTGGAGCAATCTGTCATTTTACACAGTATTTCAGAAAAAAACAAATCAACAATCAAATAGATTCAAACGCACAGTGAAGGGAATGGTCATCAGTATGGCTTTTGAAATCGAAAGCTTTGACAAATTAAAAGAATCGCTGGAAGAACAAGGCGGTCAATATAACTACGCCTTGATTGAGCGCGCCTTTCACTTATGTTTTCAAGCACATAAAGAACAAAAACGCGCCTCCGGGGAGCCGTATTTTCTACACCCATTTTCTGTTACAAAAATCCTTATTTCTATGGGCATGGATTCGGAATCTATCTGTGCCGGATTATTACACGATGTGGTTGAAGATACCGACATAACTCTGACACAGATACAATCGCAGTTCAATAGAAATATCGCACTCTTAGTTGATGGCGTAACCAAGTTGGGTAAAATCTCTATTCCACGCGAGCAGCAACAATCGGAAAACATTCGCAAAATGCTGATTGCTATGTCCGAGGATATTCGAGTGATCATCATAAAACTTGCGGACCGTTTGCATAATATGCGTACGCTGGATTTTTTGCCCGAACAAAAGCAACGGGATATTTCGTTGGAAACCATTGAGGTTTATGCACCGATTGCCCATCGGCTTGGTATTCGTGCCGTAAAAGAAGAATTGGAAGATTTGGCGATTAAGCATCTGGACCCGATTGCTTACGGTGAAGTGGTTGAGTTATTAAATGCCCGTAAAATTCACCGTGATGATTTTTTACAAAGAATCCAAAACAAAATACGCGCACGGGTTTCAGAATATGTGCCGGATATTTATGTTGAGGGTAGAATTAAATCCATTCACGGTATTTATCGGAAAATGTATA
>JAFTLL010000012.1 GCA_017456015.1 Clostridia bacterium
GAACATGATCACCGGCGCAGCACAGATGGACGGCGCAATTCTGGTAATCGCTTCGACCGACGGTCCTATGGCGCAGACCAAAGAGCATTTGCTCCTGGCTCGTCAGGTAGGTGTACCGTATATCGTAGTATTCATGAACAAAGTAGACCAAGTAGACGACGAAGAGTTGCTTGAATTGGTAGAGATGGAAATCCGTGAGACTTTGGACAAATACGAGTTCCCGGGCGATGACACCCCGATTATCAAGGGTTCTGCATTAAAAGCTCTGGAAGCACCGAACGATACAAGCGATGCTGCATATGCTCCGATTGCAGAATTGATGGATGCAGTAGACTCTTATATCCCGACACCGGACCGTAAGGCAGACCTGCCCTTCATCATGCCGGTAGAGGACGTATTCACCATTACCGGTCGTGGAACCGTAGCAACCGGTAGAGTAGAGCGCGGCCAGTTGAAGACCGGTGAAGAAGTAGAAATCATCGGCTTGACCGACGAGAGAAAGAAGACGGTAGTAACCGGTATCGAAATGTTCAGAAAGATTCTGGATTATGCAGAGGCCGGCGACAACATCGGCGCATTGCTGCGTGGTGTACAGAGAACCGAGATTGAACGCGGACAGGTACTGTGCAAACCCGGCTCCATCAACCCGCACACAAAATTCCATGGTCAGGTATATGTACTGAACAAGGAAGAGGGCGGCCGTCATACCCCGTTCTTTAACAACTATCGTCCGCAGTTCTATTTCAGAACGACCGACGTAACCGGTGTAATCACTCTGCCCGCAGGCGTAGAGATGTGCATGCCTGGTGACAACGTAGAAATGGACGTAGAATTGATTACCCCGATTGCAATCGAGGAAGGTCTTCGTTTCGCTATTCGTGAGGGTGGCAGAACCGTAGGTTCCGGCGTTGTAACCGCTATCAACGGCTAATTTATCTGCAAACAAAAAAACCGAGGATTTTCCTCGGTTTTTTTGTTTGTTTTTTGTTCAAAATGGTTGACTTTGGAAGAAGGGTAGTGTATTCTTAATAGAGAGTTTGAAGAGCGTTTTTAACGCTCGGTTTCAAGAAAGGAAACACTATGCAACGTTATATTATCGGAATTGACGGTGGCGGAACCAAAACCGAAGCCGTTTTGTGTGACCTTGAAGGGAATGTGGTTCGTCGCTTGCTGGGTGGTCCCAGCGGTGCAACCGGCTTGCCCTTCCAAGAAGCCGCTGAAAACCTTAAAACGCTGGTAGAGGAATTGCTGGATAGTCCGGATGGCCCTTTGCCTGTCGAGGCCCTTTTTGCCGGCATCAGCGGTTGCGGTCTTCCGGCAAATCAAAAACGCTATGCGGACTTTATTGGCACTTTTCTTCCCAAGACAATTTCCTCCCAAGTGGGAAGTGATGTGGTTTGCGTTTTAACCGGTGAATTTGGGAAAGCCGACGGCATTGTTGCCGTTTGCGGAACCGGCTCTGTGGCCTATGCACGCACCGGAGAAAATATATTCCGGGTCGATGGACACGGCTATCTGCTTGGGGATGACGCCGGCGGTTATCATTTAGGGAAAATGGCCATAAATGCAGCGCTGCGTTCTTTGGACGGCCGCCTTCCGGAAACCCTTTTAACCAAACTGTGCGAAGAAAAACTCGGTGGAGATTTGATTGAAAATCTTGGCCTGTTTTATGAAGGCGGCAAACGCATGATTGCCTCTTTTGCACCCTGTCTTATCCAAGCGCAGGAGCAAGGGGATGCGATTGCCGGCGAGTTGATGGAAAAAGCGGCACAGGCCATGGCTGATACCATCCGTGCGGCCGGAAACCGTATTGCAAGCACCCAAAAACCGGTTGCGCTTTGCGGCGGCCTTTGGCGAAAGGACGGATTTATGTTCCGTAGGGTGTCCGAGATACTGGGCGAGAATTATACTTGGATTCTGCCATCCTTGCCGCCGGTATACGGTGCAACCGTTTGTGCGGCATTGTCCTTGGGAATTACAGATACGGCTGCTTTTCGCAGTTGCTTTGAAAAAACATATAAAAACAAAGGGGAATAATCATGTTAAAAGAATATATCAACACAGAGGGACTTGACAACACAGTAACACATTTGGCTACTGAGCAACGCAATCCGAACACCGAGAATATTGCAGATGTTTCGGTTGAAGAAATGCTGTATATGATTAACCGTGAGGACGCTACCGTTGCCGATAAGGTAAAGGAAGCGGTTCCGCAAATTGCCAAGGCGGTTGATTTGTTGGTTGAGCGTATGTCCAAGGGCGGCCGTTTGGTTTATATGGCAGCCGGTACCAGTGCAAGACTGGGCTTTATGGATGCGGCAGAATGCCCACCGACCTATGGTGTTGAACTTGATAAGGTTACCTGTCTGATGGCAGGCGGACGCGGTTGCGTGTTCCAAGCACAAGAGCTTATGGAAGATAGCACAACCGCTGCTGTAACCGATTTGAAAGAATTCGGCTTAACACCGCTGGATACCGTTGTTGCAGCCGCCGCAAGCGGCAGAACGCCCTATTGTGTTGCCGGTTTAAAATACGCAAAAGAAATCGGCGCCGGTGCAGTTTCGATTGCCTGCAACCTGAATTCCGAGATGGGCAAATATGCCGACGTTGCAATTGAATTGAATACCGGTGCGGAATCCATCATGGGTTCCACCCGCATGAAGGCCGGTACAGCACAAAAAATGACCATGAATATGATGTCCACAGCGGTTATGGTGCGCTTAAACCGTACATACGGAAATATTCTGTTGCCCAACAAAGAAGGCAATACGAAATTCAACAATCGTACACTTCGTTATCTTGCCGAGGCACTTAACAATCCTGATTTGGCATATGCAAAATCCATCCTCGAAAAGGCAAACGGCAGCGCACGTTGTGCCATTGTGATGGAAGTGACCGGTGCAGATTTTGCAACGGCCAAAGAGGCGAGTGACTACGGTGACGGTGATTTGAAAAAAACAATGGCACGTGCCCGTGAACTCGTAGCTGAAAAAAATAAATAATGTAGTATCTTTGAACGCCCTAACAAATGTAGTCAGGGCGTTTGTTTGTACATCTCATAAAACAACTTGAATGTTTTGTTTGTATGTGATAATATAAGTTTGTAGTTTGGTCGCAATGCGGCTGAAATTTGCGTTAGAATAAAACAACAAAGGGGAATGAGAATGGGAGAAAAGTTAACAAAAAAGTATGGTTTGTTCACAGCGATTGCATTGGTTGTCGGTGTCGTCATCGGTAGCGGTGTCTTTTTTAAAGCGCAGGACATTCTCAACTACACCAACGGAAATATGACGCTCGGTATCGCCGCTTGGGCTATCGGCGCAGCAGTTATGATTGTTTGTGCTCTGGCATTTGCTTTTATGGCGTCAAAATATGAAAAAGTAAACGGCGTTGTTGACTATGCGGAAACAACCTGCGGTAAAAAATACGCATATATGATTGCCTGGTTCTTGTCCACCATCTATTATCCGGCAATGACTTCGGTTTTGGCATGGGTTTCGGCAAGATTCACCTGTGTTGTATTGGGGATTGATAACCCACTCGGCGGAACCGAGTGCCTTGTAATTGCAACTTTTTATTTGGTTGCTTCATTCGCAATCAACACACTCTCTCCGAAATTGGCCGGCAAATTCCAAGTGTCAACTACGGTCATCAAATTGATTCCTTTGGCACTGATGATTGTTGTCGGTATTATCGTTGGTTTAACCAATGGCAATGTGCAGCAATCTTTTAATATGGAAGTTGCAAAAGGAAGCGGGGGTTCTGTATTTTCTGCTGTTGCCGCTGCCGCCTTTGCATATGAAGGATGGATTATTGCAACCAGCATCAATGCGGAACTGCATAATGCAAAAAAGAATCTTCCGATAGCGTTGACATTGGGTACAGCTGTTGTAGCGGCAATTTATATTCTTTATTTTATTGGCATTTCGGGTGGCGCTTCGGCTGAGATATTAATGAAGGAAGGCGCACCGCGTGCATTTTTAAATCTTTTCGGAAAAGTCGGCGGAACTTTGCTGAACATCTTTGTTGTTGTTTCCTGCTTAGGCACTTTGAATGGGTTAATGTTGGCTTGCAGCCGCGGTTTTTATTCGGTTGCCAAACGCGGCGGAAGAAAGAGTATAAAGATTATGCAGGATGTTTCTTCGGTCGGTATGCCGGCGAACTCGGCGGCAATTGCTCTTTTGATTACGATGGCTCGGTTGGTGTTCTGGTACGGCGGTATCATTCGTTCTGCCTTCTTGGGGCTTACGCCTTGGTGGGGAAGCTTAACCTTTGACTCTTCTGAGTTGCCGGTTATCACGATCTATGCGCTGTATATCCCGGTATTTCTTATGATGATGATAAAAGAAAAAGACTTTGGTAAGGTAAAAAGATTTGTGGTACCCATACTTGCAATTGTGGCTTGCCTCTTTATGATGATTGTCGCTTATTTAGCACACACATCTGAAATTTTGTGGTATTTACTTGTCTTTGCTGTTATTATGATTATCGGCTGGGCTTATATGGGAAAGCTTACCGAAACCGAATAAAATAAAACTTTCAGTAAAGGCACGCCTCGACTGTATGTAAACAGTCGAGGCGTGCCTTTTTTATTTCAGTACCTTTTCCAGTTTTGGAAATCTGGGAGAATTCTCAAAGAATCGGTCAATTCGTTTTCCTAAACTTGCGATAAGCGGGGAGTTAATGATGGTTGTTACAAGCGTACCCAGACCGATACTATGAAAACTGGAATAGCCGATGCTAGGCCAATCAAAAGAACCGGCATCACCAAACAAGACAAAAGCCAGGGAAATCGAGAGTATCAGCAAGGTCATATCGAATGCCCATTTAGTTTTGTTGATATTAAAATGAAATTTTGAAGAAAGCTCGGCAACGAAAAGCTCATACACTTGAAGGGGCATATAGGTTCGAAAAAAGCAGGCTACACCGAAAGCCGTTATAATATCGCCTACAATCAGCATAACCCAACGCAGCCACACCGCGTCAAAGGATACGCCGCCGAGAAGCCACAGAAAGAAATTTAATGTGTATCCGTAGATTACCGAAGCGGCAAATGCCAACAGATATGTCCATTTGAATTGGCGCACGACAACGCACAGAACAATGAGAATAATGCCTTGAATGATATATTCTGTCATACCGACGGTGAAGCCGTCCCAAAGGGACGAAATCGCCTCATGTACGACAAATGCAGGTGCGGCAATCATCGACACACCGAGGTCGGTTTTACTGCAAACGGCAACACCGAGTGCCACAAAGATGATTCCGAATAACCACAGTAGTTCGGATGCTTTACTTTGCTTTTTCATAATATGTAATCCTTTCGTAAAAAGCGGCTTTCTGTCTATTGACTGCAAAAAGTATTTTTTAAATTTGAACCTGTATATTTGACTGAATCCATTTTCCTCGGACATAATGTATCGTAAACAGCACGAAGAGCAGCATGTTGTGGAGAATCATGGCACTCCACGCCGAAATCAAGCCGTAGCCCAATAGATAGATACAGATAAAGGTTCCCACGATACGAATGCCCCACATACCGGTGATATTAAAAATAAAAGAGGTAAGGGTTTTTCCCATGCCTTGCATCATACCTTCAATCACGATGGAAATGCCGTAAAAGGGCTCGGAAAGGGCAACCATTTTTAAAATGGTCGTTCCGAGAAGAATTACCTGTGCGTCTTTGCTGAATAGTCCTACCATATTCTCTGCAAAAATAAAAAGCAGTGAACCCGAAAGGAGCATAAGCACCGTTTCGATGAAGATAATGGTTTTCCCCAGTTCCCATATTCGCTTTTTATCTTTGGCACCGTAGGCATTTCCCGCCAACGTTGCCGCCGCAGTTTGCATACCGAAACCGGGAATGTAAAAAGCCGATTCCACCGTGTTGGCAATGGTGTGCGCCGCGGTGGATATTTCACCCAAGGAATTAACCATTGCTGCAAATACCACATATCCCAATGATGTGCCAAAGCGTTGTAATGCGTTTGGCAATGCTACGGATAAGCAAGGTTTTAAAATATTCCAATTCGGCCGGATAGAATTGCATTTTGGAGTTAAGAGGGGATGTTTAAAGAGTGCAACTGTGATTAAAATTCCGCCTGCGATAAAGGCTATCGCACTGGCGAGAGCCGCACCGATAACCCCCATACCTGCGCCGTAAACGCGTATGTTTTTTGAAAAGAGAGATACCGTTCGGGTGGGATAAATCAAAGCAAAGTTTAATACCACATTGATAATATTCACCCCAAGCCCGACAATCATCGGGGTCTTGGTATCACCCACCGCGCGTAGTAGTGTTCCAAAAATAATGGTTGCTGTTCGAAACAGCATGGGTGTGTACAAGATGAAAAAGTATTTGGCCGTTATATCTCGGATGGAGGGCTCAACCTGCATAAAAACCGGCACATAGCGGCTTAAAGAAAGGGTCAGCACCGTAAAGAAAAGTCCGCATACTAAAACGGCAAGTAGCGCTTGTGAAGATGCCGCCGAAATCTTTTTGCGCTCTCCTGCGCCGTCGGCTTGGGCAATATAGGCCAAAAACCCAACACCAAGTGCCGAAATCGTGCTGTTAACCAGCCAATTCACCGTAACGGTAGCGCCGACTGCCGCCGTCGCCGTTGTTCCCAGCGAACCAACCATAGCGGTGTCTACATATTGAACAGCCGTTTGCATGATCTGCTCCAACATTGTCGGCCAAGCAAGTGAAAAAACAATCGGCAGTAAAGAAAGCTGTTTTCTAAATTTTTTTTCCATAAACCCCTCGTACACAATACAATATGCTGAATACAGTGTAGCAGAAAAACCGTAAAAAAGCAATTCTTACCATATAAAAAGCACCAACTTTTGCGGTTGGTGCTTTTGCTTTTTATTGTTCCTGAAAGCGCTTGGCCGTTATGCTCAACTTTTCGATAAAGTTTTGCGTTAGAGCGGATATAGTTCTGTCGGTTCGTAAAATATATCCGATGGTATAGAAGTCATCACTTTCAAACGGAATGCTCACAATTCTCCCTTTATTGAGCAGTGACGGCATAATTCCGGTACCGATGGTATAGCAATCGGTAGCAAGCAGACAATTCATAAGGCTTGCTCTATCGCTTATCTCTACCTGTTTATCACTATATAGGTTAACAATCTCCTCGGTAAAAAAGGAAATATTATGCTCTCCCTGCTCATAACACACATAGGGATAGCTTTTTAAGTTTTCCGGTGTAATGACAGTATAGTTTGCAAGCGGGTGTTCTTTGCGCAGATAGACATGCGGCAACGCTTTCAATATCGGTGTGAAGGTTAGCCCTCTTTTGCTCAGATACCTTTCCATAACGCTATGGTCACTGCTTTTGATAGCAATAATTCCGATATCGCAATAAGCGGTTTCGGTTTCGCGAATGACATCATGGGTTTTCATCTCACGCAGAGAAAAGCGATAATAATTTTCCTTAATTTCGTCAAGCAACTTTCCGAAAATATCGGCAACAAAATCATAATGCTGCGTGGACACATATAACCGCTTGCAGGGGTTGTTCTCAGCATATCGATTTAAAATAAAGTCATTTTGCTCAACAATCTGACGCGCATATCGTGCAAATTCGGCTCCGTCAACAGTGAGGCAGATGCCGTTTCCTGAGCGCTCAAATATTTTTATTTTTAATTCTTGCTCTAAGGATTTAACGCTGACCGACAAACTGGACTGCGCCACGAACAATTGCTTGGCTGCTTCATTAAATGAACCGCACTCGGCAATTTTCAATATATATTTGCATTGTTGTATCGTCATTGTATCCCCTCCATCAATATACTAATATTTTAAACGAATTCTTGGCAATTTCCAATGATATTTTGTTGCCAACACCCGGATGATAATGATGAACGGCATTGCAATTAAAGCTGCGACGACTTTATTGCTGTTTATTTTTATAAAATAATACAGACAACTACCGAGAATGGAGGCCAGCGCGTATATATGCTTTTTTAGAACATACGGTGTTTTATCAACCAAAATATCACGAATAATGCCACCGCCGATTCCCGTGAGTATACCCATGGATATGGAAAATACAAATTTATCGGAAAAGCCGGCAGCACAGGCCATTTCCGTACCAGTTACCGAAAAAGCGGCAAGCCCAACCGCATCAAAAAAGTTATTGATGGTTTCGATTCGTTTTTCATAGACATCAAATTGTTTCGCGTGAATATACAGTATAATGAAAACGACTATGGAAGTAATTGCAGCAATGAGCAGAATGATTGTGTTTGAAAAGATTGCCGGCGGAATTTTTCCCATAAAAACATCCCTTAATACGCCTCCGCCGACAGAAGTGACACACCCAACCAAAATGACACCGAACAAATCCAAAGAACGTCTGGCTGCAATCAGCGCTCCCGAAATAGCAAAAGCAACAGTGCCTATGATTTCCATAATGCTCAGGATTGCCTCACTCATAAAAACATCGCCGCCGATACAATAATATTTTAACCTTAAAGGCCCATTTCCGCTTTTACCTGTTTAAAGCAGTCCACAATGAAGAGAATATCTTGTTCGCTTAATGCGGCCGACATCTGGGTTCTGATTCTGGCCTTACCGCGAGGCACGACGGGATAGGAAAAAGCGACAACATAAACGCCCTTGTCCATCATTCGTTTTGCCATTTCTACTGCTTTATGTTCGTCGTACAACATGATGGGGATAATCGGGGTTCCTGCGTCAATGACATCCAACCCGATTTCTTTAATTTTCTCTGCAAACAGCTTTGTGTTGCTAAAAAGTTTTTCACGAATCGATAAATCTTTTTCCAGCATTTCCAAAACCCGAATTGAACCGGCGGTTACTGCCGGTGCTAAGGTGTTGGAGAAAAGGTAGGGACGTGAGCGCTGGCGCAGCAAATCAATAATTTCGCTTCTGCCCGAAGTAAAGCCGCCCGAAGCGCCTCCCAAAGCCTTACCGAAGGTTCCGGTGATGATATCTACTCTACCGCTGACACCGCAATATTCCGGTGTCCCTCGTCCCGTATCACCCATAAAACCGACAGCATGACTGTCGTCAACCATGACGAGTGCGTCATACTCCTCAGCCAAATCACAAATGCCTTGCAGGTTTGCCACAATTCCGTCCATGGAAAAGACGCCGTCCGTAGCAATAAGCTTTATGCGGCAATCCTTTGCTTCTTCAAGCTTGGCGCGCAAATCTTCCATATTGTTGTTTTTATAACGGAATCTTTTTGCCTTGCAAAGCCGCACGCCATCGATAATACTCGCGTGATTTAATTCATCGCTTATAACAGCATCTTCTTCTGTAAGCAGGGTTTCAAAGAGACCTCCGTTTGCATCAAAACAGGAAGAATATAAAATGGTATCCTCTGTATTTAAAAATTCACTTAATTTTTTTTCTAATTTTTTATGTAATTCCTGTGTGCCGCATATAAATCTTACAGAGGAAAGACCGTAACCGTAGGTTTCGTAACTGTCTTTTGCGGCAGCGATAACATCGGGATTGTTGCCCAATCCCAGATAGTTGTTTGCGCACATATTGATAACTTCTTTTCCGTCAGAAAGCTTTACCTTTGCTCCCTGCGGTGTTGTTATAATTTTTTCGTTTTTGGTAAGTCCGTCTTTTTCAATGGCTTCACAAGTTTCGCTAAAATATTTCAATGCACTTTTCATCTTTGTTTACCCCTTAATTTAAATTTGTCCAGTCAAGAATGACTTTTCCGCATTTTCCGCTATTCATAGCTTCAAATCCCTTTTCATAATCCCGGACATCAAATCTGTGTGTGATGATTTTCGAAATATCGAGACCGCCTTGTAGCATGGCCGACATTTTATACCATGTTTCGTGCATTTGTCTGCCGTATATACCCTTGATAATCAATCCGTTAAATATAATTTTTGACCAGTCTATTTTCGTATCACTCTTCAAAAGACCGAGCAGAGCAATTCTGCCGCCGTGAACCATGCATTCTATCATTGAATTGAAAGCGATTTCACTGCCCGACATTTCAAGGCCGACGTCAAAGCCTTCCTTTATACCGATTTCATTCATAAAAGACGGTAAGTCTTTTTTACCGGTGTTAACAGTATATTGGATACCGAGCGATTTTGCAAGTTCCAGCCTTTCATCATTGATATCGGTAATAACGACATGCCGTGCACCTACAAATTTACAAACCGCTGCCGCCATAATTCCGATGGGACCGGCACCCGTAATAAGAACATCTTCGCCGGTAAGTTCAAAAGAAAGAGCGGTGTGCACTGCATTGCCAAATGGGTCAAATATAGCGTACATTTCTTCGGCAATATCCTTCTCACAGTGCCGAACGTTCTCCTGCGGTATAACAAGATACTGCGCAAAAGCACCGTCGCGGTTTACACCGACGCCAACCGTTTCTTTGCACAAATGCCCGTTTCCCGCTAAGCAGTTTCTGCATTTCCCACAAACAATATGGCCCTCTCCCGATACAATATCGCCAACCTTGCAATTTTTCACATTTGCACCGATGTCAACAATTTCACCTACATATTCGTGCCCGATTACGCGAGGCGTCTGAATTGTCTTTTGCGACCATTCATCCCAGTTGTAAATATGCAAGTCGGTGCCGCAGATGGCGGTTTTATGTATCTTGATTTTCACATCATTGTTTCCTACAATCGGCTCCGGAACGTCCTCAAACCATAAACCTTTTTGCGGAAATTTCTTAACAAGCGCTTTCATTGTTGCCCACTCCTACAAAAAAATCAAATTTATATGTTAATAACATTATATCATTACAACGCGCAAATTCGTTATATCAAAATTCTATCAAGAGCGTTCAAAAAACGGCAACTGCAAAAATTGCCGGCTTTCCGGTGCGCACGATGATAAAAATATAGATTTCAAGAAAAATAAATTTACTAAGGACTTGTCAAAGTATGGATTTTGGTGTAAAATTATAGTAAAAAGTTGTGGGAGGAAAATGTATGTATATAAGATACACCTATGAACAGTTAAAAAGATTCTGTTGTGATGCTTTTGTGAAGTTCGGTTTTACGGGTGAGGAAGCAGAAAAAATTACCGACGTTTTGCTTTTGTCAGATGTTTACGGTATTGAGTCGCACGGTATGCAAAGACTTGTGCGCTACCATAAGGGAATAGAAAAGGGACTTATCCATGTTGATGCTAAGCCGGAGGTTGTTTTTGAAACACCCGTTTCGGCTGTTATTGACGGCCACGACGGTATGGGCCAGTTGATTTCTATTGAAGCGATGAATCTGGCGATAGAAAAGGCGAAAAAAAGCGGTATGGCGATTGTGAGCGTTAAAAACTCAAACCACTTCGGTATTGCAGGTTACTATGCAAAAATGGCTTGTGACCAAGGCCTGGTTGGTTTTGCAATGACCAATTCCGAAGCAATTATGGTGCCTACCTATGCGCGTAAAGCAATGCTTGGCTCCAATCCGATTGCAATTTCTATGCCGGCAGAGCCCTATCCCTTCTTCTTTGATTCTTCAACTACTGTTGTAACGCGCGGAAAGTTGGAAATTTACAATAAGCTTTCAAAACCGTTGCCGGATGGCTGGGCTTTGGATGAAAACGGTAAACCGTGTAGCAATGCTGACCGTGTGCTTAAAAATATTGTCGGCAAAAAAGGCGGCGGTATTGTGCCCCTGGGCGGTGACACCGAATTGCTGGGAAGCCATAAGGGTTATGGTTATGGTATGCTTTGCGAAATCTTTTGTTCGATTTTCTCCGGCGGTCTTACTTCTAACCATACGCATATTGGCGGTAAGGGCGGCACTTGTCATGGCTTTATGGCAATCGACCCAAAGGTTTTCGGCGATACAGATGCTTTAAAGGAACGCTTCTCGGTATTTTTGCAGGAGCTTCGCGATGCGCCTAAGGCTGAGGGTCAGGAGCGTATCTATACACACGGCGAAAAAGAAATCTTGGCTTATGCCGACCGTATGGAAAACGGTATAGATGTAAATATCAATACCGTTGCTGAGATGAAGGACTTATGCGATTATCTGGGTCTTGATAGTGTAGAGTACTTAGGTGAAGTCGATTTTTCTTTGGCAAAACAAAGTTCTTACAAATAAGGGGATTTTC
>JAFTLL010000013.1 GCA_017456015.1 Clostridia bacterium
AGAATTAAAATAGTAATTGACCAAAAGAAAAAGACAGAATACGGTTTGCAAATATGCGGCAACGGCGAAAAGATAAAAGTTGAGCAAATATCAACCGAGCGCCGAATTGTAAAAGATATTATACGCAAACTAAAACCTTATAACATTTCTCCGGAAATCGCAAAAGAAATTATTGAAGATTTAATAAGCGAATTCGGCTGTTCTGCCGAGCTTTGAACCGAACGTAGGCACCAGTGATTTTGGTAAAACAAAGTTTACTGCGCGTTCCAGCAATTCGAACTTCACATGGTCACCGTGGAAAACCTCTCCGTCAAGATTGATAGCAAAGGGTTGATTAGCGGATATTTCCATTGTGTGGCAGTTGCCGTAACGGCAATTGTTAAGGGTTATATGTGTACCCTTACGATAATGCCCCAATATTTTAACAATTTGAAACTTGGAATGACTTTGCAGAATGGAAAATTCCAGCTTTCCGTCACCGGGGCAGGCAGTAGGTGCACATTTAAAACCGCCGCCATAGAAGGGTGCATTAGCGCACACGGCAAAGAAACAGGGTGTTTTACCCAAATATTGGCCATCAATCGTAATTTCCAACTCACTGTTAAATTTCTTGAAAACGGTGTAAACCGATGAGAGTATGTAAGCCAAGCCGGCTGAAATGGGGAGTTTTTTGAAAAACCGCACATTGTCCGCCACCATTGCATCCATTCCTACGGAGCAGGAATTGATTGCGAACCTCTCCCCTATTTTAATCGCATCCAAAGCAACCGTATCTCCCCGCAATTGATTGTCCAAATCAAGGAAGGCCGCACGGTCGCCAAAATACTTAATAAAGTCGTTACCGGAACCGCAAGGGATAATGCCGAGTCGGGCGTTTTTACATCCAACAACACCATTCAGCACCTCAAAGGTTGTCCCGTCACCACCGCAGGCAAAAACCGTTACCTCCTTATTTTCTTGGCAAACCTGCCGAGTAAGTACAGTTGCATCTCCTTCTTTATCGGTAGTTAAAATTTTGTAATTGCCGCTATGTTCTTTAAAAAAAGCAGCAATTTTTTCTATTAAAATTTTTGATTCTTTGCCTTTTCCGGCCGCAGGATTGACAATAAAAGCGTGCAACATAAGAAATCATTCCTTAACGCATTGATTTAAAATACATATAATAATTGCATTTCAGCATACCGTTATACAGTTTGCGTTGTTTATCCGCTTTTCTGCCGAAATGGGTTTCAAAATCTTCATCAGCCGTGATAATAAAATATTTATTACCGCTGCGCTGCGGCATTCGCGCTCCCATGGTTTGGTAAAGACGCTCCGCTGCCGCTATATCCATCATGCGCTCACCATAAGGCGGATTTGTTATGACCAATGCGCGTTCTTCCGGCATAGAAAATTCAGATATATCAGCGACGCGCGCTTCAACATATTTCTCCACGCCGGCTTTTTTTGCGTTTGCATTGGTAAGTGCAACTGCCGCAGGGTCAATATCGTAACCAACAGCACGAAAATCTATATTTTCCAAAATTTCATCGCGGGCGGCGGCGCGCTCCTGCTGCCATACTGCGTTGTTTATAAAGCCGTAGCGCTCGGAAATAAAGGCATTTTTTAAGCCCGGAGCCATGTGCTTCGCCATGAGTGCGGCCTCAATCAAAATGGTGCCGGAACCGCAAAACGGGTCAAGCAAATAGGTGTCCGGATAGATATGCGCCAGATTACACATTGCCGCAGCAAGAGTTTCCTTAATCGGTGCGGCATTTGCATTTTTTCTGTATCCTCGTTTATGCAAACCAAAACCGCTTGTTTCCAGCATAATCGTTACTTCATTTTTCATAACCGAAAAACGAATGCGATGTTCGGGGCCGCTTTCCTCAAACCAGGATATATGATAAATGCCTTTTAAACGCTCAACAATTGCCTTTTTGATAATGGCTTGACAATCGGGGACACTGTGCAATTGGGAATTTAAAGACCAACCAGTAACCGGAAAAGCATCCTTTGAAGAAATATAATTTTCAAAAGGCAGATTTTTTACTTGGTCAAAAAGCTCGGTGAATGTGGTAGCTGTAAAGCAACCAATCGCAATTGTTATTCTTTCTGCATATCGCGATTGGAGATTGGTGCGGGCAAGAATTGTATCATCCCCTCGAAACAAAACACGACCATTTTCAGCCCGAACATCAGCGGCACCCAATCGCCGCAACTCATCCGCCAAAATTCCCTCTACCCCGAACATACAGGGGGCAATAAAATTATAGATGTTCATAACTACCTCAAAACACGAACCAAATGCCGATTGACATGACAGCCGATATTCACCGCTACCGGTAAACCGGCAATATGGGTTCCCATATATTCAATATTTACACCCAAAGCGGTTGTTTGACCGCCAAAGCCCTGCGGCCCGATACCAAGCAAATTTATCTCAGCCAAAAGCGATTCTTCAAGCGAACGATAAAACGGATTCGGATTGGGCTTGTCCAAACTGCGACAAAGGGCTTTTTTTGCCAATAAAGCACACATTTCAAAATCACCGCCGATACCAACGCCGACAATCATAGGCGGACATGGGTTACTACTGGCGTTTCGAACAATATCCAATATTGCCTTTTTTACACCCTCTACACCCGCAGAAGGAAGCAGCATACGGATACCACTCATGTTTTCACTGCCAAAACCTTTGGGGCACACCGTGATTTTAATTTCGTCGCCGTCAACAATTTCCGTATGCAAAATAGCCGGCGTGTTGTCTTGTGAGTTCACACGCTGTAATGGGTCACGAACAACCGACAATCGAAGCAGTCCCTCGACATATCCGCGGCGAACACCCTCCTGTACTGCTGCACCAAGAGAACCGCCGGTAATATGAACCTCTTGTCCGATTTCGAGAAAAACGACCGCCATTCCTGTGTCCTGGCAGATGGGTATATCACACTCGGCAGCTGCGGCTACATTATCGCGCAGCGTAGTAAGAACCGAGGTTGCAATCTCGGTTGTTTCGGAAGTGGCAGCGCGCTCCAAAGCCGAGGCAACATCTTTCGGTAAATGCTTATTGGCTTCAATGCACATTTCAGCAATCGTTGCTGTAATTTGTGCGCAGGTAATTTCCTTCAAAGTTATCCAGCACCTTTGCAAAAAATTTAAATCAATATAATATAAATATAGGAGCAGAAGAACTGCTCCCAAGCAAACTATCTCGACATAGCGCCGCGTTTGGAACGGCGCATATCTGCATTTTTCCGTTTTAAATCAGAGAATTTTTCTTCGCTGTTTTGTTTAAATCGGTTCATCATTTCCTCAAAGGATTCCGGCTCGCTTTTCGGTGTTCCAAAGCTGGAAAAAGAATCATTGAAGCGAGGTTTCGGTTTTTTTGGTGCGGCCTTGGCACGGTTATTCTGTTCCAGCGCCTTTTTAATACTCAATGCGATTTTTCCATCTTCGCCGATGTTTAAAATCTTTACCTGAACCGTGTCCCCTTCTTTGACATGGTCTCGGATATTGCTGACATAAGTAAGTGCCACTTCGGAAATATGTACCATTCCCGATTTTCCTTCTCCCAAATCAACAAAAACGCCGAAATTGGTAATGCCGGTGATTTTTCCTTCAACAATTTGTCCAACCGTAAGCTGCTGCATAAAATTAAGTTATCCTCCAAAAAATTAGTTGCCTGATAGGTCAATATACACCTTTTCATCAGAAAAGACATACCCCAAACGTTCTCTGGCCGCTTTTTCTATAAAATCCGCTTCTGTTCCGTTTTCAAGAAGGTCGACCAGCTCATTGATTTTTTGTGTTTTTTCAGTTTTCAGTTGATTTAATCGGTTTAATTCTTTTTTACTCTCACTGAGTTGCATCCGCAAGCTACCGATTGAAAACAAAACGTAAACAGAAAAAACCAACAAGGCAAAACGCAAAATCACACTGCGCCTTTTCGTACGAGTTTTTTTCATATTCAACTCCAAAATCGATAGAATCAATATATTTGCAAATATTATACAACATTCATCCACCGATTTTCAAGAGTTTTTTATATGGTTTCTTTTGTTTTTTAGCCAAATTATGCCTTTTTTTGCTTTGCGAATTAAAAATTGAAGAGGCTTTAATATTAAGGCAACGATTTTTTCTATTGTTTTAACAATAAACAATAATATTTTTTGCATAAATGCCGAACAAATTACGCTCCATAAAATAAAACCGAAAAGTTCTCCCAAAAGCAAATAAAAACGTATAGCACCGTTAGATGCCAGCATGAAAAAACAAAAAGTCAATAATGCGCTAAGGAGGCAAAAGCAAACATCAGCCACCTGAATTGCAATAAACGACCGGAGTATCGTTTGATGCAACAGTTTGATAATGTCATAAAAAAGCGCCAGAACCGCACCGAACAGCACCGCATAAAAAAAGGTTAAAGTTTGTACAGAAACATTTATTGCGCTCATTATTTAAATATTTTGGAGAAAAATCCGCCGGACGGCCGGTCATTTGTATAAATCACGGCAATGATTTCACCGGTAATCCCGATTTCGGTGCTTTCCACGCTGAATTTTTCTATGTTCAACCCATTCCCTTTGATTGTCATTTCCCCTTTACAGGTGTCCATAACTATGGTTTCCTCATCATAAGATTCTACATTTTTTACCCCGGTGATTTCCATTTTACTTCTGTTTTCCATAATCAAGCTATGCGGCATATATGTGTTTTTATCTTCATTCATAAAAAAACCTCCTCATAAATGCTTATGAGAAGGCAGTAAAAATTATTCAATCATTTCATACATACAGGCCGAATCCTCTTTGCCTGCGAAATCGCGTATCGAACGGACACGGAATTTTACCGTACGGCTTCCAAAAGAAATTTCAACAATGTCGTTTTCTTTGATTTCATATGAAGCACGTACCGCTCGACCATTGACTGATACACGACCGTTATCGCAAGCCTCGTTTGCAACTGTTCGGCGCTTAATGATTCGTGAAACTTTTAAATATTTGTCAATTCGCATCTTGTCACCTAAAAAGTGCAGCCACCTTATACGGTGGCTGCAAAAAACTATTTAATTGCGTCTTTAAGTGCTTTGCCTGCTTTGAAAACAGGTGCCTTAGAAGCGGGGATTTGGATGGTCTCTTTTGTTTGGGGGTTTCTGCCGGTTCTGGCGCCGCGCTCACGAACTTCGAAGTTACCAAAGCCTACCAACTGAATTTTGTCGCCGGCTTTCAATGTGGTGGTAACGGTTTCGATGAATGCTGCCAATGCCTTATCGGCGTCCTTTTTGCTGAGTCCGCTTTTTTCAGCAATTGCTGAAATCAGTTCTGTCTTATTCATTTCTTTATCCTCCAAAATATTATATTAAAACCAAGCAAAACGCTTGAATTTTACTGAGTTGATTTCACAGAATCCCATATCGAATCCAGTTCTGCCAAAGAAAGTTCACTCATGGTCTTTCCGCTTTTGGTTACCAAATCTTCCACAGCCGCAAACCGCGATATGAATTTGTCCGTCGCTTTTGTGAGGGCCTGCTCGGCATCAATGTTTAAAAAACGAGCAATATTGACAATAGAAAACATCAGGTCACCCAATTCTTCTTCTGTGTTGGTATGATTGGAAATTGCTTCACGCAGCTCCTTTGACTCTTCGGAAAGCTTGCTTAAAGAACCGTTTATGTCGGGCCAATCAAAACCAGCTTTGGCTGCCCGTTTTTGGACTTTTTGCGACCGTATAAGAGCTGGGAAGGCTTTCGGCACACTGTATAAAGTGTCAGTAAAAGAATCCTGATGCTTTTCCTTGCGTTTAAGCTTGTCCCAATTGTCTAAAACCTGCGCCGAGGTATCGGCTTTCGTATCACTGAAAACATGCGGATGGCGATAAATCAATTTTTTGCAAATGCCATCGCAAACAGCGTTAATATCAAAGGCGCCGCTTTCCTCTGCAAGCTGTGCATGGAAAATTACTTGGAGCAAGACATCGCCCAATTCCTCACACAGACCGGCTGTATCGCCGTTATCAATCGCATCGACCGCTTCATAGGTTTCTTCGATAAAACTGTTGCGAATGCTTTGGTGTGTCTGTTCCCTATCCCAAGGGCAACCGCCGGGCGCACGCAAAATTTTAAGAATTGAAATTAAATCAGCGAATGTATAATTATCTTTTAAAACAAAATTTTCCATAATTATCAATCATCCAAAGAATATTTTACCTTATAACTCTCAGTTTTTCAAGTACTTTTAATAATTTTTTTCCTTTTGGGAGTGAAATTATGTCATTTTTATCAATTGTACGCGTCAGAATTATTAAAATTGCATAAACAATTACCGCAACGACAATTGAAGTGAGGGTTGACAATCGCAATGAAATACCACTGTTTTTTAAAAGTATAGACACCGACAATGCAGATAAACCGCAAAGCAATGCGCATATCATCGGCTTTACGGCAACGGTAAAGAGACGAACCTTAACCTTTGTATAACGCAGAACACAGATATAATTTGCAATACAGATATAGGAATAACAGGCAATCGTCCCGATAGCGGCGCCCGTAATATTAATATCCGGTATGCCGACCAGAATATAATTTAAAACGATTTTTAAAATTACACCAATCGCCATGTTTTTCACCGGAACAGTTTGCTTCCCTATCCCCTGCAAGATATTGGTCAAAGGTCCGGTAATACCTGCAAAAATGGCTGTTAAGCCCAGTATTTGAAGTGACGGCGTCGCAATAATAACACCATACGGATTTTGCGGATACAAAACATTTAAAATTCCGTTCGCAAGGAAAAGCATACCAAAACCTGCCGGCATCGCAATGAGCGAAGCCGTTTTTATGATGGTTTCGAGATTGGTTCGCAGTGCTGTCTTATCCTTCTGTGTCCATGCCGTTGCCAACACGGGTATTGCACTAACCCCCATTACCGATGTAATCGAAGGTACAAGATTATAAACTGAATATGCTAAGCCTTTATAGCATCCGTAAAGTGCGGTTGGTATTTCGTTTGTTTTCAAATCCCGCGAAGCGATTAAATCGCTGAAAACAGAATAAATATAACTCGTGTGATTCGTAACCAATGTTTTTAGTTGCATACGAACCATTAAAACATCAACCAGATTGGCAACCTGTGTTACAAGCGAACCAATGACAATCGGGACAGAAATGAAAAGCAGCTTTTTAAATAGCTCTTTCCCTGCCATCGGTTCCGGGGATTCTGCCAGTTCCTCTGCTGTAATACCGTCACCGACTTTTTTGTGGCGAATAAATAAAAAGAAAAATCCGGTGAAGCAGCTCATCGAAACACCAGCTAAGGCGGCTGCGGCTGCAAAAGCCGCTGTCGATGTAGTTAAATTGCCGCAAATTTTAATGGTTATAATGGCAAATCCATAACCGAAAACCAACCTTGCAGTTGCTTGCAAAACCGAAGCAAGCGCTGTGGGGTTCATATTGCGCATGCCTTCATAATATCCCATATAAGAAGAAAGCATACAGCAAAAGAGTAAAGAAGGCGCGATGGCAAAAATACTGTAAATATCCTTAATATCGCCGGTGTACAGTGCAAAAGGATAGGCACACAAAAGCATAAGAGCAAAGCCTAAAAGTCCTGTGACCCAAAAGGCGCGTTTGGCCACCTGTAAGGTTTTACGAACATCCTTGAAACGCTTTTGTGCCGCAAATTCCGCCACAATGCGAGAAATAGCAATCGGGAAACCCGCCATTGACAAGGAATATATCGGCAAATATAAATCGTAGGCGGTGGAATAATACCCCATTCCGGTTTCGCCGATAAGGTTGGCCAGTGGTATACGAAAAATTGCACCCAATACCTTAACCAAAGCGGTGGCAAAGACAAGGATTGCCGCGCCTTGTAAAAATGTATGTTGTCGTCTTTTATTTTCCATGGCTTTAAATTTACACTTCCCAACTGTTTAACAAGGATTCAATCCATTTGACCGATAATGTCATCCATGTTTGCTTGTCCATAACCGAAGTTTGATATGTTTTTGCGGCTTGGTCATCGGCACCGTCCGAAATGCGACGTATACTGATATAGGGCACAGAAAAGTCATGACATACCGAGGCAATGGCAGCCGTTTCCATGTCGCAGCAAAAGGCATTCCAGCGCCGAACCAAAGTTTCAGCCTTGCGGCTGTCACTCACAAAAGAATCGCCGCTGACCATAACACCGGCCTTGCAGGGATATTTTGTTTGAAAATCCTTTGTTAATCGGACATCTGGTTCATAAAAACTTACCTGTCCCGGTTTTTCGCCCGGTGCGTAGCCAATGGCTGTCAAATCAAAATCATGCTCAACAAAACCGGTTCCAACTACAATCTCGCCGACGCAAACGCCGGATAGCCCGCCGGACAAGCCGCAATTCACCATCAAGTTCACATTTTCAACAGCACAAAGATAGGTAGACAGGGTTGCCGCATTCACCTTACCGATACCACAGTAAACGGCGATAATTTCCATCTTTCTCTCTTCGCCGGAAAGGATATAGCGCACAGCCGGCCGATTTAAAATGCGAATAGCCTTGCCACCCTTATCCTGACAATAAGCCGAGACGGGTGCAAATTCTGCGTCATCCGCAATAACGAGTCCGATTTTCAGTGTTTTTTCCATACAACGCCTGCCTATTTTAAATTTTCAATTTTTTCGTTTAAGGCGGAAATTTCTTTTAACTTTTCTTTGATTTTTTCGATGGTCCCGGCAGCAAAATCACTTTTTGAATCCTCTTGCAAAGCATTATAATAGGCTATCCCAAGGTCTCTGTAAAGCTTATCCAATTCGTGTTTTGAAATTGAAAGGTCGAACTTTACTTTTTGCTGATTAACAAATTTTCCGGTTTTTTCTCCGGCAAGATTGAGTGCATCCTTTGTTTTGTTTAAAATTTCATCGAATTCCATAACAATACTCCTTTATTCTAAAATTTTATATTTTTCGTAAAACGCTTTGATTTGCCCTTTTCGGGAGAGGATTTCCGAGAAACGGTGAATATACTCATAAGGGTACTTGAAATTAAATGTTCGCTCAATCAGATTCTTCTCCGGTACGCGCAATTTTGTAACCGCAGAAGCGCCGCAGGCCAATATCGTATGGGTTTCATCCATAATATAAACATTATACAGACCGCTATACCCCGACTTTGCGTAACCGACATTTTCCAAGTTGCCAACAGTTTTACTCTGCCTATACATATAATACGGCAAATAGTATGCGTTTGTCAAACTTTGGCGCGCATAATCCACCATTTGTTTTACCGTTTCCCCTTGTGCAAAGTTGTCATACTCTCGGTTTTTATTTAACTCTGAGGCACGTTTCATCGCCAAAGTATGTACTGTAATACTTTGCGGTGACAATTTTATCGCGGCATCTATGCTTTTTTCAAAATTAGATAAATTTTCCCCTGACAGACCGGCAATCAAGTCCATATTGATATGCTGAATACCGCAAGCCGAAGCAATATCAAAAGCATTATAGACATCAGCAACCGTGTGACGGCGACCGATAGCCACAAGGGTTTTATCGTGAAAAGTTTGCGGATTGATGCTGATACGTGACACTCCATAATCGGTAAGAGCACGCAGCTTATCCGCCGTGATGGTTTCGGGTCTGCCCGCCTCAAACGTAAACTCCTCACAAGAGGAAAGGTCAAATTCGGTATAAATTACCCGAAGCAGCTCCCGAATTTGCTCAGCAGAAAGTACAGAAGGCGTACCGCCGCCGATATAAACGGTAGATAACTGCAAATTTAAATCTTTCACAATTTGCGCGGTGTGGCGCAATTCTTCTGCTAACAGCTGCAAATATTGTGGCAACAAAACGGCAGCCTTATCGACCGAATGGGAAACAAAAGAACAGTAAGCGCACCGGCTGGGACAAAACGGAATCGAAACATACAAACTGAAAGCACGCCGACCGGAGCGTTTCACAATAGATTGTTCGCTCTCTGCGCAAACGGCACAAAGCGAAATTTTCTGCGGGTCGACCAGAAGGGTGTCCTTAAAATAGCGTTCGGTTGCCTCTTTCCCGTTTTCAGCCCACAAGCGCGAAAAGAGTTTGGCGGGACGAACACCGGTAAGAATACCCCAAGGTTGTTCGTAACCGGAATAAGCACAAAGCAAGCGGTAAAGGGTTTGCGCGACAACCAACTCCTGCTCTTTTTCACCTGCGTCGGGTGAAAAAGCAGACGTTTCTTCCATTTTAACATGGTTAATTTGCAGACGAGCCGATACCGTAAAGTTTTCAACGGTTGTGCTGATACCGTCCTCCTCCGGCGGCAAAGCGTCGGAAAAGCGGAATTTAGCAAAAGGAAAAAAGGCTCTGGCGAGCTTTTCCGTTTCATATAAAAAAGAATGACCGATGGTTGCAAAAATCATAGATTCACCAAATACGGGTTGTATTTTTTCTCGCGGGCCATTGTGGTTTCCGGGCCATGACCACTGTATATGCGATAGTCCAAATTGCCGCAATACTCCACAATTTTTTTCAATGAGCCGGTTAATTCGCTGAAACTTCCGCCGAAAAAGTCGGTTCTGCCTACCGAATTAGCAAAAAGCGTATCACCCGAAAAAATCGTATCACCGATAGCAAAGCAAAACCCGCCCACCGTATGACCCGGCGTGTGTATACAGCGAATTTCATTGCTTCCAAAAGGAAGGTTATTCCCATCATGCAACAAAATATCCGGTGCGGCAAAATGCGCAGTTGATGGGTATGCATCGGCCATTTGCGAGGAAAGATTAAGCCGGTCATTGTTATAAGCGTCGGCATCAGCAGCACCAATACAAACCGGCGCACTCGTAATCTGTCGTAGTTTTTCTGCGGCGCAAATATGGTCAAAATGACCGTGTGTTAATAGGATGTACCGTACTGTATTTTTATGTGCCTCAACCCATTCTTCCATTGTGAAGTCGGGATAACCGGGGTCAATGACAAGTGCTGCTCCATCGTTCTCAACCAAATAACAATTGGCTTCAAGAGGACCTAATGGCAATGTGGTAATTTGCATCATGTTATCTCCAAATTGCTGTATTTAAAATTATGTTAATCGGACCGTCACAAAAGGCGTTAACCTTCATATCCGCGCCGAAGACACCGGTTTCCACTTCTATGATACCGTTTTTCCGCAAATTATCTGCAAAACGCATGTACATTTCATTCGCCTGCTGTGGTAGCATGGCATGAGAAAATGAAGGGCGA
>JAFTLL010000014.1 GCA_017456015.1 Clostridia bacterium
ACATAAATCCGGCATGTCCCAAACTAAGCTCACCCAAAAAGCCAACAACCAGATTTAGCGATACTGCCAAAATTATACTGTAAGCGATACGGGAAAGCAGACCAATGAGTGAACGGGATAGCATACCGCCCTCACTCATAACGACCATAACTACCAAAAAGACTGCTATAACTATATAGTTGATGTAATTTTTGAGTTTGAAAGAATTTTTTATGTTTTTAAAATAACCCATATATTACACCTTCTCTCTTCTTTTTTTGCCAAGAATACCAATCGGCTTGACAAGCAGAATAATAATTAACAAGCTAAACTCAATAGCGGTTGTGTAAGCGCTAATCCCTGGAATACTCAGGCAGATTTTTTCAATCACACCAAGCAATACACCGCCAATCATTGCGCCCGGAATAGAACCAATACCTCCGATAACCGCTGCCGTAAAAGCTTTAATACCGGGCATCGAACCCAAAGTAGGACTGGTTGAAGGTATCTGCATTAAATAGAACAAACTTGCAAAAGCAGCCAATGCTGAACCGATTGCAAAGGTAATCATAATGATACGATTAACATTAATACCCATAAGCTGAGCGGCGCCTCTGTCCTCCGAAACGGCACGCATTGCACGACCTGTACGGGTGCTCTTAACAAATATAGTTAGTGCAGCCATGATAATAGCCCCTACAACCAAGGTTATCAAAGTGCCCACATTCATTTTGAAATTTGCAATTTCAATCGTTCCGAAATTGGGCATGGTAATTGGCCTGGATTTTGCTCCGAATATAAGCTGTGCAACACCTTGCAAAAAGAAACTGACACCAATCGCCGTAATCAATACCGCAAGAGGTGATGCCCCACGCAAGGGTTTGTAAGCCAATTTTTCGATTACTACACCGCTGAGCATGCAAACCAAAATAGCAACAACAATTCCAATGTATGGATTGCCGCCTGCCATAACAGTTGTTAAAATCGCATAGGCACCGACCATAATAATATCACCGTGTGCAAAATTAAGCATTTTAGCGATACCGTATACCATCGTGTAACCCAAAGCAATTAGCGCATAAATAGCGCCCAAGCTTAGTCCGTCCAACAAAATAGTCATTATATATTCCTCCTGATTGATGAACATACCTTAGGCAAAACTATATAGCAATCACAAAAAAAGGCCTTCGGTTTTTCCAAAGGTATGCTCATCAAATGCAACCCTGTATGGTCGGAGGATTCTCCGACCATACAGATAAAACTTTAAAAAGATTATTTATTCAGTTCAACAATCTGCGGAACCTTTGTGCAAGCGCCGCTTACATCCCAAGTCATTTCACCGGTAGCGCCTTTGTAAGAGAAGCTCTTATCGGTGATTGCTTTAACTACGAGGTCGCAAAGGTCAGAAGCTTCAATGTTAACATCGTCAACACCGGCAGCTTTCATAGCTTCATAGATGATATAAACTGCATCATAAGCATCAGCAGCAAATTGGTCAGGTTTTGCACCGTATTTTTCATCATAAGCTTTAACGAAAGCAACAATTTTTGCATCTTCGCTGTTTACATCGAAAGGAGTGATGTAGCTGATAGCATTGGTAACCGTTTCGTCAATTTGGTCAGCAACGCCGTCCAAACCATCACAACCGAACAAAGGAGCTTTTACACCCTTAGCTACGCAAGCCTTAGCAATAAGGCCTGCTTCGGTGTAATAGATAGGCAAGAAAATAACATCGCAATCTTTAAGAGCTTCTACCTGGGTAGAGAAGTCTTTGTTGTTCTCTTTGTCAAAGCTCTGCTCGTTGTATGTAACCTTCAATTTAGCCATTTCAGCTTTAAAAGCATCATAGATACCGGTTGAATAAGGGTCACTGGTATCATAGATGGCGCCAATTTTCTTGTAGGTCTTTACCAGCTGTTGAGCTGCCAAGGTTCCCTGGTCAGGGTCGCCGAAGCAAACGCGGAAAGCGTTAGGTCTGTCAGCAATGACATTTGCAGCAGAAGCAGAAGGAGTGATGAAGAAAAGATTATCAGCAACACTCTTTGCAGCAAATGCTTCGCAAGAACCGGAAGTTGTACTACCGAGAGCAATCTGCATACCTGCGTCCATCAATGCATCATACGCAGTTTGAGCGTCTTCGGGAGTAGCTTTATCGTCCTTCATATCAAACTTGAATTTAACACCATTCAAGCCGCCGGCAGCATTGATTTCATCAATAGCCAACTGGGCACCATTTTTAACTGATGTGCCGTAAGAAGAAGCATCTCCGGTCAAAGGTCCGGTGGCACCGATAAAATACTCACCTGCGCCAGCTTTTTTGCCACAGCCTGCGAAGCAGACTACCAGCAATGCAACAGCCAGAACGGCAGCTGCAACTCTTTTGAAGTTTTTCATTTTTTTTTACCTCTTTCTTTAAAAAATAAAATATGAATTAAAAACGGCTTTGTATTTATGCCGCTAATAATACCACTATAAAACAAACTACTCTCTTTTATTAAAAACGAATTATTTTCATTATAAAATAAAATATTCATTTTATCAACATAATTTTTTAATATTTGTGCATTTTTCACCTTTGTTTTTAATTTTATCCCCTTTGTTTCTTACAAAAAGACTTGACAAATCACTAAAACCGATTTATAATATACAAAAATTGAAAAACCTGTGATTAAGAATAGTAGCCATTTAGGTCAGCTTTCAGCGAGTCGCGGACGGTGCAAGCGCGGCAGACGGACATTTGGTGAATGGACTTATGAGGGCGGCCGAAAGTGTTGAACAAGTAGTAGCCGACGGGAGCCGGACCCGTTATCCAGCCGGATTGTATTTTTTGTACAAGCAAAGCCGAATCGTTTGATACGATTTTTGGGTGGTATCGCAGTTTATTCTGCCCCATAAATTTATGGGGCAGTTTTTTATTTTTATAAGGAGCTTTTATTATGATAATTTTAAAAGAACGATGGCAACGCTGAAATATAGCCATGCACAATATTTACAAAAACTTATAAAATAAATTGAATTGGAGTTGTTACTTATGAAAAAATTGATTTCTGTTTTAATAGCTATATCCCTCATCACCCTGCTGTTTGCCGGCTGCGGCAAGCAGACAAAACCGACCATCGGTATTATTCAATTCGGTTCTCACGCCTCGCTGAACAACTGCTATGATGGCATTATGGCCGGCTTAGAGGAAAGCGGCATCGACACCACAGAATACAACATAGAATATGTCAACAGCAATTTTGATGCAAGTGTTTCTCAATCGCAGGCCAACACGCTGGTAAACAAAAAAGCCGCTGTCATTCTTGCGATTGCTACCCCCTCGGCTGTGGCTGCTGCCAACGCGGCGGCAGATAAGGATGTTCCGGTCGTTTACTGCGCTGTCACTGACAAAAGCGTAATGGACAATTATAAAAATATCACCGGTTCTTCGGACATTCCCAATTTTGAAAAACAGCTTGAAGTGGTCACCGCCTTTATAAACAGAACCGATTTGAAAATCGGTGTGCTGTATTCCACCGAGGAATCCAGCTCTCCTATACAGGTAAACAGCCTGAAAGAAGCCGCAAAAGCATATGACGGTATGCAAATTTTAGACAGTGCCGTCGCCGATATCACCACCATTGACGCAAAAACCAACGATTTAATCGACAAAGGCGTCGACTGTTTTGTAAATCTGCTGGACAACACCATTGTCGGCAAACTCGAAAGCAATATTTTCCCGATTACCAATCAAAAGAAAATTCCGATATTCGGTTCGGAAATCGAGCAGGTGAAAATCGGTTGTGTTGCCAGTGCCTCCATTGAATATATAAATGTGGGCAAATCTGCCGGAAAAGCCGCGGCAGAAATTCTCGGCGGAAAAAACGCGTCGGATATTCCGGTCGCCGTAATCACCGACCCGAACTACTATTACAGTAGCACCGCCTGTGCAGCTATGGGATTGACTGTTCCCACATCGATTGTTGCAACAGATGTTGCAAAATAGAATACTATTTGCCATAAAGGAATAAACGCTATGCTTTTTTATGCTACAACCATTGACGGATTGCAAATGGGACTCTGCTTCGCCGTGCTGGCGCTCGGTGTTTACATCTCCTATTCCATTTTGGATTTTCCCGACCTATCGGTTGACGGTACCTTTCCGCTGGGCGGTGTGTTTTGCACCATTTTAATGCTACGCGGCGGTTTTTCTCCCCTGCTCTCCATTCTTTTGAGCTTTTTTGCCGGTATGCTGGCCGGTGCCGTAACCGGTGTGTTGCATGTGAAATTTAATATTTCCAAGCTATTGTCCGGTATCATTGTGATGACCGCGTTGCTTTCGGTCACGCTGGCCTGCACCAAACTTCTGACCAAAACCGGACAAACCACCACCATTTTCTCCTATCGCAGCGAAAATCTTTCGGGAATTTTCGGTGGTTCTCTTTTAAGCGGTCTGAACAGCGATATGAAGGACTATGCCATTTTACTGATTTTACTGATTTTTGTTCTCTGTGTTAAATTGCTGATCGACCTGTTTTTAAAGACCAAAATGGGATATATGCTTCGTGCCGCAGGCAGCAACGAAAAAGTGGTTATCGCCTTGGGAAAAGATGTTGGAGCCTATAAAATATTAGGGCTTTCACTGGCCAACGGTTTTGTTGCGGTTTCGGGTGCTTTATATGCCCATTTATTTATGCAGTATGACAATACCTGCGGCAGCGGTAAGGTGGTCATGGCGTTGGCTTCGGTTATCATCGGCATCACTGTTTTTTCCCGCATCCGCTTTTTCAAAGACACCTCTGCCGTTATTCTCGGTGCAATCATTTATGCGCTTTGTTTAAACTATCTGGTGTTGGTGGACACCAATGGTATTTATTTGAAGCTGCTCAATGCTGTTCTGTTCGCATTAATACTCATATTCAATGAAAAGACCTCGGCGCTGTTTTCAGCGCGGTCTAAAATGCGGAAGGGGGCATAAGCAAAAATGATTCGCCTGCAAAACATTCAAAAGGTTTTCAATGCCGGTACCATTAACGAAGCGCCCCTCTTTTCTGATTTCTCCTTTGCAGTAGAAAAAGGTGCCTTTGTTTCGGTGGTCGGCTCTAACGGTTCGGGTAAAACCACTATGTTAAATATTATCAGCGGCAGTTTGCCGGTCGATAGCGGCACAATTTTACTGGACGGCGAGGATATTACTTCCCTGCCGGAGCATAGACGTGCGCGCAGAATCGGACGCGTGTTTCAAGATCCGGCAATCGGCACCGTGCCGAACATGACCATCTTAGAAAACCTTTCTCTGGCTGAAAACAAGGGCAACCCCTACACCTTTGGATTTGCGGTTAAACGCCAAAAACGAGAGGAGTTTTGTGAACTGGTTCGCCGCCTTGGTCTTGGCTTAGAGGATAAGATGGATATTCCGGTCGGTCTGCTTTCGGGCGGACAGCGTCAAGCGCTTTCCCTCTTGATGAGCACCATGACGCCAATGGATTTGTTGCTTTTGGACGAACATACCGCTGCTCTTGACCCGAAAACGGCCGAGGTCATCATGGAACTGACTGATGCCATTATTAAAGAAAAACAAATCACCGCATTGATGGTAACGCACAATCTCCGCTATGCAGTAGAATACGGCAGCCGTTTAGTTATGATGGACAAGGGCCAAATCGTACTGGATAAGGACGGTTCTGAAAAGCAAAATACCTCCATTGACGATATTTTGCATATTTTCAATCAAATCAGTATTGAATGCGGAAATTAACCGCTTCCCTGCCCGAAGATTTCGGGCAGGGAATTTTTATTGTTTTGCTTTGGTTGATTGACTTTAACCGTTTACTGTGTTAAAATGATAAAGAAAAAAATAGGAGATTAAAAAATGAGTAAAATGCGCGATTCTTACAACAACGCTCTTTTTGAAGCCATACTTGCCTTAAAAAATGTGGACGAATGTTCTGCTTTTTTTGAGGATTTATGCACCATTAAGGAAATTCAATCCATGGCGCAACGCTTTGTCGTTGCAAAAATGCTGACCGAAAACTGTGTGTACAGCGAAATTGTAGAAAAAACCGGCGCCAGCACCGCCACCATCAGCCGCGTTAACCGCAGTTTGAACTACGGAAATGACGGGTATAACATGGTTCTCCAACGCATGAAAAAGGACAGCAAAAATGTATAACCGATTCGCCTCCTATTACGATATGCTTATGCAGGACGCGGATTATACCAAGCGTACACATTACATGGCAAAACTGTTTCGTAAATACGGCAGCTTCCCCACCCTGCTTCTGGATTTGGCCTGCGGCACCGGTGGGTTTTCTGTGCCTTTTGCTGAACTGGGTTGTTCGGTTATCGGGGTTGACGCGTCGGAGGAAATGCTGGATGCCGCCTATAAAAAAAGCAGCGGAAAGGACATTCTATATCTTTGCCAACGCATGGAAAACTTAGATTTGTACGGCACCGTACAAGGTACAATTTGTTGTATGGATAGCTTGAATCATATTACCGATTATGCGGTGCTTTGCAAGGTGTTTAAAAGGGTATCCCTCTTTACCGAGCCGGGCGGACTCTTTATTTTTGATGTCAATACGCCCTATAAGCACCGTACTATATTGGGCAACAACACCTTCGTTTGGGAAGAGGACGGACTGTTTATCAGCTGGCAAAACCGTTACACGCCCAAGACACGCACCGTTACATCCGATTTGGATTTTTTTGCCGCCGACGAGAACGGTACCTACACCCGAACCTGTGAAACGGTTTGCGAGCGTGCCTATACCGAAAATGAGTTGCGCCGAGCGCTTGGTCGTGCCGGTTTTGAAACCCTGGCCGTTTTGGGTGACCAAAGCATGGCTCCGCCGGAAAAAACAGCCGAAAGAATGTATTTTATAGCAAAAAAGAGGTAACACATGGGAAAACTGATTCGATGCATTACAAGTGACGGCGCGATTATGGCCACCGCCGTAGATACCACCGATATTGTGGCGCAGGCCGAGCAATATCATAAAACCTCCGCCGTGGTTACGGCGGCATTGGGCCGGCTTCTTACCGCCGCCTCTATGATGGGAAATATGCTGAAAGGAAAGGACAATTCCCTTACCCTGCGCATCAAAGGTGACGGACCGGTCGGTGCGATTGTCGCGGCTTCGGATGCCAACGGTGATGTGCGCGGTTACGCGGTCAATCCGGTGGTAGAGTTGCCTTTAAACGATAAAGGCAAACTGGACGTTTCGGGTTGTATCGGCAAAAACGGCACGCTGTTTGTGGTTAAGGATTTGGGGTTGAAAGAGCCTTACAACGGCTTTGTGCCGCTGGTTTCGGGAGAGATTGCCGAGGATATTACTGCCTACTATGCCGAAAGCGAGCAAATCCCGACCGTCTGCGCATTGGGGGTACTGGTCAATCCAAATTTGACGGTGAAACAGGCCGGCGGTTTTATTATTCAGCTCTTGCCCGGTGCCGACGATACTGTCATCGATAAATTAGAGGCATCTATTAAAGAAATGGATGCTGTCACGCGGCTGATGGACAATGGAATGTCACACAAAGAGATTCTGCTTACGGCCCTCAAAGGTTTTGATGTCGAAATTGTATATGAGCAGGATATTGCCTACAAATGCAGTTGCAACCGTCAACGGGTCGAAAAAGCCATTGTAAGTCTTGGCAAAGAGGAACTGCAAAACATGGCCAACGAGGAAGAAAGCATAGAAGTTTGTTGCCATTTCTGCGATAAAAAGTATATTTTTACCCGTACCGAATTACAGGAATTGTTATAATCAAAAGTTTTTTTGAATTTTTGCAAAAAAATCATTGACAAAACTTTGGGAATATGGTAATATATCATTCGTCGCCGGTGCGGAATCACTAGCGGTTACAAGCTAATGTGGGAGCATAGCTCAGCTGGGAGAGCATCTGCCTTACAAGCAGAGGGTCACAGGTTCGAGCCCTGTTGTTCCCACCATATGGCCTGGTAGTTCAGCTGGTTAGAACGCTAGCCTGTCACGCTAGAGGTCGTGGGTTCGAGCCCCATCCAGGTCGCCATTTGCCTCTGTAGCTCAGTTGGTAGAGCAGGGGACTGAAAATCCCCGTGTCATTGGTTCGATTCCGATCGGAGGCACCATTTATGCGGATTTAGCTCATCTGGTAGAGCGCCACCTTGCCAAGGTGGAGGTAGCGAGTTCGAGCCTCGTAATCCGCTCCAAGGACGCTTAAAACCCGCTTTAAGCGTCCTTCAATTTTCTATGGCACCATAGCCAAGCGGTAAGGCAGAGGTCTGCAAAACCTTTATTCCCCGGTTCGATTCCGGGTGGTGCCTCCAAAATAAAAAAGGGACTTCACGAAAGTGAAGTCCCTTTTTTATTCTAAGCCCAAAAGCCAATTGACCGACACTTTTAAGATTTCGGCCAATTCTTTTAATTCATAATCCGCAACAAACCTTGTTCCGATTTCAATTCTCGAAACACTATCCCTTTCTATGATAATACCTTTAATTTGCAACTGCGCTGCCAAATCACATTGTGTAAACTTTCTCTTTATCCTTGCCTCATGTACCCTTTTCCCGCAAATATTTTTCTTGCCATTGTAATCGTAGATTTTCATAAAGCACACCTCCAAGAAATATGTTAAAGATAAGAATTTTCTTGACATTAGCATATTTTTGCCGTAATATTGTGTTAAAGATAAGAATTTTTGTTTTTTATTATTTGGGTTGGGGGTATTTACAAATGATAACCGGCAGCAAAGTTGCAATTCGCGGATTAACAAAAGAAGATTCTGCAAATATATATGAATGGGTTAATAAAGAAGAATTACGGGCTCTCACCGGCACCCTATACCCTGTTTCGGAATATGAACACGAAGAGTGGATACGGAGAACCACCACCTCGGGCAACACAAAACTATTTTTGGTTTTTGAAAAGGTTAGCGGCAAAAAGTTAGGAACAATTGGTTTGAAAAATTTCGATTACACAAACCGAAATGTTGAGCTTTTTATTAGTTTGGGTATATCCGGAGGATTTGGTACGGATGCTGTCAAAACCCTTACCGATTACTGCTTTGCACATCTTAATATTCATAAGGTTTACCTATATGTTTTTGAATCCAATCAAAGAGCCGTTCGCTGTTATGAAAAGGCCGGATTTATAAATGAAGGTACTTTGTCGGAACACCATTTTAATAATTATAATTATGAAAGTGTGATTGTAATGGGGAGATTAAATAAGACAAAACAAAATAAGGAATTTTGAAAAAATTACCCTAACCATATATTCTAATGAAGCACCTATGAAAACATAGGTGCTTCATTTATTTCATAAAACCTTAAAATCGAGTCGGTTTCCGCAAGGCATAAAGTGCCATGTCGCGGCATAGTATGTAATAACTATGAATTGGGGTTGATCGAATTGAACAACATGATAAGCGAACGGGCCATTATACTTGGAGAATATATTAGCAGTACCGGTGCAACCGTGCGTGAAACCGCCAAAAAATTCCACATATCCAAATCGACTGTACATAAAGACGTTACACAGCGACTTTTACATGAAAATCCGCAATTGTTTGAAACCGTAAAGGTGATTTTGGAAAAAAATAAGGAAGAGCGCCATATTCGCGGCGGTATGGCGACGCGCCGTAAGTACCGGGCACTGGCTGAACGGGAATAATGTAACATAAAAAAACCGAGACGTTGCGTCTCGGTTTTTTTATGTTTGGCACCCCCTGCGCGAATCGAACGCACAACTAACCCTTAGGAGGGGTTTATTATATCCATTTAACTAAGGGGGCACAGTAAAAATAGTTTAACTGAATTG
>JAFTLL010000015.1 GCA_017456015.1 Clostridia bacterium
GTAGGAGGTAAATCCCCAATGAAAAGGTTGTAGGGTTATATTGGCAAAATACGCGGACAGCGCAGGAAGTGCGAGTTTATTCTTCAATTTCGTACAAGTCCTGCAAGCGGTTGATGAAGGCGTCCGAAACAGTGGCGTATTCGTCTTCGTCTTCAATTTGCTCTAAAAACTCTTCGCCGTCTTCTTCAAATACCTTTAAGATGACAAGCTCGCCGCTGTCATCTAATTGCTGCTGCGGGTCATCGTAAACCGGAAGTAGGGCAACATAACGGCCGTCATCGGTTTCAATTCGGTCCAAAACTTCAAAGTTGTATTCGTTATTCTCCTCGTCTGTCAGAGAAAGAATATCGGGCAAAAATTCTTCATTCATCGTTATGTCCTCCTGTTGTATTTCTATTGTACCCGTTTCGCGTATTTTAGTCAACCCCAATTTTAGTTAGAAATTTTACCATATTGTGATTATTTACAAAAAAAATAAAAAAGTCGCAAAAAAACTGTTGACAAAATATAATATTTATGCTATATTATAACCAGAGAAAAGAAATTCTCCAAAATACCCCGAAAGAGGTTGATTCCAATGGACAGTGAGGTCGTTATCTAAAAAATAATGGCAAAGGGGTGGTCTTCGCTTTCTGCACAGATTTTGTCTTCAAACATTATAGAGTTAAAGAATAAACTGTATAGGTGAGTCCAATGTTCTAAAAAATATAAAGCGTTCCGGTTTGCCGGAACGCTTTTCTTGTTTTACAAAAAATGATACTTGACAATGCGGTTGCAAATGCGTATAATATATTTAACAATTAGGTTAAATGTTAAAGGAGGTTTTTCTTTGGCTTTACAACATACACTGAAAGCTTTGGCTGACCCAATTCGCCGTGAAATATTGAATTTACTGAAAAACGGAAGAATGTCAGCCGGGGAAATCACAGAGCATTTTCCTGTAACCGGGGCATCCATTTCAAGGCATCTTTCGGTGCTGAAAGATGCCGACCTAATACGGGATACCAGAGAGGGTAAATTTATTTTTTATGAAATCAACACATCGGTTTTAGAAGAAACATTGCTTTGGATTGCCGATTTGAGAGGGGTTACCAATAATGATTAAAGAGAACAAATGGAAAGTGATACTTTCTTCAATTGTTATTATACTACCAAGCTTGGTAGGGTTAGCTTTATGGAAGCGGTTACCTGACAGTATGCTCACCCATTGGGGTGCTGACGGTAACGCGGATGGATTCAGCGCAAAATCGGTTGCCATTATTCTTCTGCCGGCAATTCTGTTAGGTCTGCATTTACTTTGTTTGTTTTTCACTTCTTTGGATAAAAAACAAAGGGGTCAAAACAAAAAGGCACTCGGCATCATTTTTTGGATTGTGCCTTTTATCTCGCTTTTTGCAAACGGCGTCATGTATAGTGCGGCACTTGGACGGGATTTCGATTTTCAGTTTTTTATGCCAGTGCTACTTGGCTTGCTGTTTGTGTTTATAGGAAATTATCTTCCAAAAATCAAACAAAACCGAACGCTTGGTATCAAAATTTCCTGGGCGCTTAACAATGCGGAAAACTGGAACAAAACCCACCGTTTCGGCGGTAAATTATGGGTTGCCGGCGGCCTTGTTATGTTGCTTTCCACGTTTTTGCCTATAAATTTAATGGTCACTGTTGTTGTGGCAATTGTGCTTGCTATGGTTATTATTCCGGTGATTTACTCTTATAACATTTACAGAAAACATCAAAAAGAAGGTATCATTTACAGTGCTGCTCCAAGAAGCAGGGCGGAAAGCATTGCAGTTAAAATTTCAGCGGTTGTCGTCCTACTGATTCTGGTGGGCATTGCGGTGGTGATGTTTACCGGCGAAATTAGGACGCAGTACAATGATAAAGGTTTTGAAATAAAGGCGACCTATTACAGCGATTTGAAAGTGGATTATGCAGCTGTCTATAATATAGAATACCGTGAAACCTGTGACGCCGGTATCCGCACCAATGGGTTCGGTTCAGCAAGACTGTCGATGGGAACTTTCCGTAACGATGAATTCGGTACCTATACACGGTATGCATACACTGGATGCGATGCTTGTATTGTGTTGGAGGTTGACCAGAAAATTCTTGTAATTAGCGGCAAGAACAAGGAAGCAACAAAACAAATCTATGATTTGCTTTCCTCGAAAATCTCTTAATATTACAAAAACCGTTGAAATCAATGATTTCAACGGTTTTAAATTGGTCCGAGTGACTGGAGTCGAACCAGCGGCCTCTTGAACCCCATTCAAGCGCTCTACCAAACTGAGCCACACCCGGATACAATTTTGAAAACTGCACGCAAAGCGTCACAGCGAGAGTTATTATATCACATGAAAAACAAAAAATCAACAATAAAGCAGAATTTTCTTTAAGAAAATTCTGCTTTGATTTATTATTCGGAGAAGCAGGCCACGATTAAATCAATCAAGCCTTCAACCGCTTCTTTTTCATCCACACCATCGGCGATGATTTTTACGGCAGTTCCACCGACAATACCCAAAGAGAGTACACCTAAAAGACTTTTTGCATTTACTCTGCGCTCTTCTTTTTCTACCCAAATAGAAGATTTGTATTCATTGGCTTTTTGAATAAAAAATGTAGCAGGACGGGCATGCAAACCAACTTGGTTTTGAACCACAACATCTCTAACAAACATAGATAACTCTCCTTATTGCAAACTGAGTTCATGTACTATTCATATTATACCACAAAAATGATTGTAGTCAATAAAAACAAGAATTTTGCAAAAATTTTGTATACTTCCCGAAAAATTGAATGGTATTCGTGATTTCGTTTATAAAAATTGCACAAGATTGTGTAATACTTTGTTGCGAAATCACGACTTGTCTTTTAAAAGGTCGGGGCGCAGTTTTTGGGTGATTTCCAGAGATTGTGCTTCACGCCATTGACGTATATTTTCATGGTGTCCGCTTAACAGTACCTCTGGTACCTTTAAATCGTGCCAGACTTCCGGTCGAGTGTATTGCGGATACTCTAAACGATTGGAAAAAAAACTCTCTTCTGTGAAACAGGTGGGGGAGGATAGGACACCGTCCAACATACGACAAACGGTATCGGTAAGCACCAATGCAGGCAGTTCGCCGCCCGTGAGCACATAATCTCCGATAGAAATTTCCTCATCAACGATTTCATCCAAAACACGCTGGTCTACGCCTTCATAATGCCCGCATAAAATAGTGATGCGCTCTTTTGTTGCAAGCTCACGCGCTTTTTGTTGGGTGAGCACCGTCCCTTTCGGTGACATATATATAATATGGCTTTTTTCACCGTTTGTTACTGCTTGACAGCAATCGTAAATGGGCTGTGCCGCCATCACCATGCCCATGCCGCCGCCATACGGATAATCGTCAACGCGGCCGTGCTTGTTGGTGGTGTAGTTCCGAATGTTGTGGCATCGAATTTCAACCAAGCCGTTTTTCTGTGCGCGGCCGATAATACTTTCGTTTAATACGGTTTCGCACATTTCGGGAAATAAGGTGAGTATATCAATCTGCATCGTCAAAAATCCCCTTTAACGGTGTAATGGTTACTTTGTTGGATGCTGGGTCAACCGTATGTACGACCTCCGCAATTGCCGGAATAAGAAATTCCTTGCCGTTTTGGCGAATGTGCCAAACATCGTTGGCTCCGGTTTGTGAAACGTCGGTAAGGGTTCCGAGTGGTTCACCGGATTCGTGGTCATAGACCTGGCAGCCAATTAAATCTTGAATAAAATAAAGTTCTTTGTCCATACAGACATCGGTACGGTTCATATATATAATTTTATTTCGCAGTGCTTCTGCGGCGTCGATAGAATCGATGCCTTTTATTTTCATTAGAACCAGATTGCCATGCGTTCTGGCATTGGAAATTTGCAGCGGCTTTTGCCCGGACACATCAAGATATAGCGTGCGGAATTGCAACAAAAAATCCGGTGTATCAGCCCAGGGCTGCACCCGCAATTCACCGCGAACACCGTGTGTACCGACAATTTTTCCGGTTTCAATAAATTGTTTTAGCATAGTTTCACCTCAAACCATTCTGAATGACAAATACCCCCTCTGTAAAAGAGGGGGATATTTGTTTTAGTCGATTTCGACCATGATTTTTTGGTCCAAGCGGTTTGCAGCAGTGCGCATAACCACACGGATGGCCTTGGCAATTCTGCCTTGCTTGCCGATAACGCGTCCCATATCGTTCTCCGCAACATGAAGATGGTACACATAGATACCCTCCGCATTCGGCTCGTCAACAGTGATGGAAATTTTGTCCGGCTCTTCTACAAGGCTGGCCACAATGGTTTTCAGCAATTCTGTCATGAAAATCCCTCCACAATGAATTAAAGAACGCCGTTCTTCTTCAACAAGGCTTTTACGGTATCTGTTGGCTGTGCGCCATTTGCAATCCATTGTTTTACTTTTTCGCCCTCAACTTTGAGTTGAACCGGCTCAGTCATCGGGTTGTAGTAACCAACCTCCTCAATGAAACGGCCGTCACGCGGGTAGCGGGAATCAGCAACAACGATACGGTAAAAAGGAGCTTTTTTTGCGCCCATGCGGCGCAGTCTGATTTTTACTGCCATTTAAAATACACCTCCATAATGTTATTTTTTATATTCAAGAAAATTCTGCTTTGCAAAATTCCTTAAAATCAAATATTAAACCCAGGGGGAAGACCCATGCCGCCAAAACGGCGTTTTTTTCCTTTGCCGTTCATTTGCTTGAACATTTTTTTCATTTGCTCATACTGGCGCATCAGTTTATTGACATTTTCTACGGATGTACCGGCACCGGCCGCAATTCGCCGCCGCCGAGATGCGTTTAACAAATCGGGTTTCGAGCGTTCCTTGGCGGTCATTGATTGGATAATGGCTTCTACGCGTGCAAATTCACGGTCGTCAATATCCACATCTTTTAACTGATTTCCTACACCGGGGAGCATGGAAAGGATTTGCTTCATAGAACCCATTTTTTTAATCTGCTGGAATTGCGCCAACAAATCATTCAGGTCAAATTTATTTTCCATCAATCGGTCGGCGGCCTCTTGTGCCTGCTTTTCATCGATTTCGGTTTCCACCTTTTCAATCAAAGAAAGCATATCGCCCATTCCCAAAATACGGGAGGCCATACGGTCTGGATGAAATTCATCCAAATCATCCAGCTTTTCACCGACACCGATATATTTAATCGGTTTTCCGGTAACTGCCTTGACCGAAAGCGCCGCACCGCCGCGCGTATCACCATCGAGTTTGGTTAGAATTACACCGTCAATTTCCAGTTGCTCGTTAAAAGCCTTAGCAATATTCACCGAATCCTGGCCAATCATAGAATCGATAACCAAAAGTTTTTCGTTTACTTCTACGGTTTGGCAAATTCGTTGCAGTTCTTCCATCAATTCCTGGTCAATGTGTAATCGACCGGCAGTATCCAAAAGAACATAATCGTTACCGTAATCGCGTGCGGTTTTAATGGCCTCCAACGCGGTTTTTTCCGGTTTTTGCGTGCCTTTTTCAAAAACAGGCACATTGATTTTATCTCCAAGTACCTTTAACTGTTCAATAGCGGCAGGGCGATAAATATCGCAGGCGACCAGCATGGGCCGATGCCCCTGCGCTTTTAGTTTTTTGGCCAGCTTTGCGCTGTGGGTCGTTTTACCCGAGCCTTGAAGACCGCACATCAATATAACGGTAGGGATTTGCTTGGCCGTTTTAATACGTGCTTGTTCGCCGCCCATCAGGCTAATCAATTCATCCCGGACAATTTTAATGACCATCTGTGCGGGCGTTAAACTGTCCATAACCTTTTCACCGATGCTTTTTTCAACAATACGCGCAGTGAAATCTTTTGCAACCTTGTAGTTGACATCTGCCTCTAAAAGTGCTAAGCGTACCTCGCGCATAGCCTCTTTTAAATCAGCTTCGGTTAAGCGGCCGCGAGAGCGCAAACGCTTGAAAGCCAGAGATAATTTTTCAGATAAACCTTCAAAAGCCATGCTTACGCCTCCCAATCCGAAAAGAAATGATGGATATGCTCGCTGATTTCGCGATAATTTTCTTCTTTGGCCAGTTTCTGCAAAAGACCGATTTTTTGGAGTAAATGCAATTTCTGCTCGGTTTCATACAACTGGGTTTCGGCTTTTTTTAAAAAATCGCGTACGCCCTGACGGGTGATGCTCTCGATTTCGGCAATCTCGGCGAGAGATAGGTCCTCGTTATAATACATATCGACTACGTGCCGTTGTTTTTCGGTAAGCAAATTGCCGTAGCATTCTAACAAATACGAAATTTTTAAATCCTTTGCCAAAACGCTCACCCCTTTGCTGTAAAGCGAAATCGCTTTACACATTATAACAGAAAAATACCGTTTGTCAAGTATGTTTTGGAAATTTTATATTATGATTGAAAAAATACAGGAAACAGCGTAGGTTCGCGCTGTTTCCTGTATACTGTGCGGGACTATTTGTGTTTTTCTTTTTTGTCTGTTCTGGGGTGGTCCATTTTCCAGTCCTCTGAAAAACCTTGCGCAATCATAGGAAAAGCATTTTGCGTATCGGCCGTGGGCTGGATTTCATAGGTGCCGTATTTGCTAACCAATTCGAGAGCATCGACCCGTTCCTCTTCGCTGTCTATGGCATCCGCGTCGAGTATATCAAACAATTCGGTTTTTGTAATATCGTTTGGCTTTTTGTCCATTCATTTTCACTCCCGTTTTAGTATTGCGTGACAATACATGAATTATACAAAAACGAAGGTCATGGAAAATTTGCCTATGACCTTCGTTTTTAAATTTCAGCAATTGTTGTCATGTACCAAGCTTTTTATTCGGCGCCGGTAAATCGCGCAAAAACAGGTAAATTGAATCAAAAAGGTGAGTAGCCAGCTTACGGGATAAGAGGCATAAACGACCCAAATCTGATGCCACAAAGTAAAAAGCGTATAAATCCATACAATTCGGAAAACACAGGCGCCCATGAGGGATACAATCATCGGCATAACCGATTTTCCCATACCGCGTAGCATACCCACGGTGGTTTCCATCAGTCCGCAGAGGAAATAGGGGAGAGAAATCCAAAGAACGCGTGTGCTTCCGGCCTGAATCACATCTGGGTTGGTATTATAAAGCGACAAAAGCGGTTTCCCCGCGGCAAAGAGCAGCAAACCCATGGTTAGACCGGTCAAGGTCACCGATATAGCACAAGCGATATAAACACGGCGCACGCGCTCCCAACGATTGGCCCCAACATTTTGTCCGGTAAAAGTAACAGCCGCTTGTGAAAAGGCATTCATGGAAGTGTAAATAAATCCTTCGAGATTGTTGGCGGCGGTGTTTCCGGCAATGACAACCGAGCCAAAGGAATTGATGGCCGATTGCAAGAACATGTTTGAAATTGAAAAAAGGGAGCTTTGTATACCGGCAGGGAGTCCAATTCGAATGATGTTCAGCAGCCGCTGTCGAGAAATACGTAAATTGTGAAAACTGAATTTGATACAGCCGTCGAAACGTATTAAATATCGTACCGTAAGAAAGGCGGCGACACATTGTGACAGTACCGTTGCCAACGACACACCGGCCACACCCAAACCGAAAACCAAAACAAAAAACAGGTTGAGAAGAACATTGATAATGCCCGCAAAAAGCAAATACAACATCGGTTTGCGTGTTTCGCCTATTGCACGAAGTACAGCAGAACCGAAATTAAATATTCCAATGGCCGGCATTCCGCAAAAATAAATGCGGACATATAAAACTGAATGGTTGATGACATTGCTTGGCGTTCCCATAAGCAAAAGCAGGGGGTGGCAAAGGAAAAAACCCAACAGACCAATGAAGATACCGCCGATTAGACTAATCAACATAGAGGTATGTACCGCTTCGCTGACATCTTTTTCTCTTTTTGCACCGTACAATTGCGCAACGACAACACTGCTTCCAACCGAGAACCCCATAAATAAATTGACGATGAGATTAACCATAGAACCAGTACAGCCGACAGCCGCCAATGCTGTATTCCCGACTGCGCGTCCGACGACAACCATGTCTGCCGCATTAAAGAGCAACTGCAAAATACCGGATAGCATAAGCGGCAAGGTGAATGCCCAAATCTTTTTAAATAATGGACCGTGTGTCATATCCATTTCCGGTCTTTTTCCCATTATAATCTCCTCGGTTCGCGATATTTAGCAGTTGGTTATAGTTCCATTGAAAAGAGCACGCCGAAGCGTGCTCTAATTTGGTGCGAGTGACGGGACTTGAACCCGTACGTCAAAGACACACGCCCCTCAAACGTGCCTGTCTGCCTGTTCCAGCACACTCGCAAATAAAATTCGGTATCAAATACCGTGCCAAAACATTATAGCATTACCGTTGGGTGATGTCAACACTTTTTTGCGGAAATATCAAAGAATTCCCAAATGTTCCAACAGTATTTTCAATCCCATTAAGACCAGAATTAAACCGCCCGAAAATTCAGCTTTGGATTTATAGCGCACGCCGAAAACATTGCCGATTTTGATACCGAGAGCCGAGAGGGCAAAGGTAATCAAACCAATCAAAGAAATGGCAATCAGTATGTTTACATCCGGTAAAAGCGCAAAGGTAACGCCGACAGCCAGAGCATCAATACTGGTAGCTACGGCCATAACAAACATTGTGCGCGCACCGTAGTTAGAACTAACCGACTCTTCTTCTTTGGAAAAAGAGTCTTTTATCATATTTGCACCGATGATTCCCAGTAAAACAAAGGCAATCCAATGGTCGAATGCATTGATATACTTTTCAAAAGCATACCCCAAAAAGTAACCCAATAAGGGCATGAGTGCCTGAAATCCGCCGAACCATGCGCCGGCGATAAGAAATTGCTTCCAGCCAACACGATTGCTGGCAAGGCCTTTGCAGACCGATACGGCAAAGGCATCCATCGACAGACCCACAGCAATAAGCAACAATTCTCCAAAATGCATATGTTCGCCTCCGATTACGGGCATATTGTATATAAAAATACGCCGCTGAAATTCAGAATATTCTTATTTTAGCATAAATGTAAAAAACCGTCAATCCTATTTGTTTGGCCTTGGCTTTTATTTGTTTTGCATAAATCGAGAGGCATTTTTTTGAATGAGAAATCGTATTTTCCTCTTGAAGTTTGGGTGAAAATTTGTTAAAATAAGGAAAAGCATAATTGCTTTGATTTGAGAATGATTTATAGGGGAGGCCACGGAAAATGGCAAAAGCAAAATTTGAAAGAAACAAGCCGCATGTAAACATCGGAACCATCGGACACGTAGACCACGGAAA
>JAFTLL010000016.1 GCA_017456015.1 Clostridia bacterium
GGCTCTTGCAACCGATATTTTAACCAGGTACTGTCATTTGGTACAGCAGCACGCTTACCCTAATTTAAAATCTTTAAGCCGACTGGCGGTAACCTATATGAAGGACCATCTTTCAGACAATCTGACGGTAAAAGGGATTGCGCAAATCTTATCGGTCAATGCCGATTATCTTTCCAACCAATTTCATAAGGAAATGGGCGAAACCTGTATGGCTTTTATCAACCGGGAACGCGTAACCCAGGCTGCCGCACTTTTAAGAAATACCGACCTGCAAATTCAGCAGATTGCCACTATGGTCGGCTATAACAATACAAGCTATTTCGCAAAACAGTTCAAAAAGATTTTCCACCAAAGCCCGCAAACCTACCGGTTGCATTAAAAACCACCCCGATTGCTTTTTCAAGCAATCGGGGTGAAATGTGGGAAATCATAAATCAAGAAGGTTTATTGCAGTTTTACATTGAGCTTTTTGCTTGCTGTTTTTACCGAAACATAGACGATTACCCATACTACAAAATACACAACCAAGAAAATTGCGGTAAAAATCAGTAAAACAGTTGGATTAAACGGAATCCAATTGTTTACAAGGTAGCAAGCCGCATATGCCACATATAGAACAGAAAGGTGGCAAAGAAGTGCCTTTGGAACGCTAAAACTTTCTATCTGGTTAAATACCGATGCCCCCGCCTGAACGAAAGCGAGAAGGTAAATAGAAATAATTGCCACCAGGATTTGTGTTCCGTTGAGTGAAAAATTTTCAACGGTGTTCTGCAAAATGGCATAGATTATGCCGAGCACAATGGGGCCAAACCCGCCGAAAAGGAGCCCTCTGTGTAAAAAAATCTTCAAATATCTGTTCATACTAAATACCTATCCTTTCTTTGATGAGTTTAAGTTGTCTGCGCGATACATAGTCGATATGGCCGTTTTTGAAGCGAATTTTGAGTGTTCCCGATATAGAAGTGTCAAATCTCTCTATATTTTTAATGTTTGCAAGACAGGATTGATTGATTTTAACAAAAGTGTCGGGTAGTTTTTCTTGGAGAGAGTACAGCCTTTCTTTAAGAAGATATCGTTCCTTGTCGCAAAGGGCATAAACCTTATTGCTAATTACACTGATACAGTGAATATCAATAAGATTTAAGTTTGTAATTTCACTGTCCTTGTAGCCAAGAAGTGCGGTTGAGCTTTGCTCTACAAGTTTCTTTATCTCTTCTACAAGAGCGTTTTTTTCTTTTGCGTAAACCACAACTTTTTCCTCGCAAAAAGAATCAATTATTATCTCACATTTCACTTGATCATCTCCTTTTGCACATATCTTACACCATGCAAAAACCTTTTTCAAGGCATTTTAAGCATTCGGTCAAAAAACATTACTAAATGGAAAAATCCCCACCGAAAACTCGGTGGGGATGATTTGGTTTATAAAACGAAATTGTTACATAATTCTTAGATGCTGCCTGTGCAGCAGTACGTAAATGAGGAAATTTTTAGTGCCATATCCCTTAAAAGTTTCTCTTTCATGTTATTTAAAGTATCTTCTTTAACATTAATATATATACAATCTACGCAGTTTCCCTGTATATCAAGCTGTACGCTTTTCAAAATACAATTTCTTTGTTTTTGATATATGCAAAATGTATTTTCGCAAAATAACCCAGTCATAAAATCACCTCGAAAAGAATTTTAACACAAATTATCTCAAATATCAAGTACGCGAAGTATTTTAAATCGGCATTTACCTATACTTATCATAGAATTATCGAGTAAATGAAGTACAAGGTGATAATAATGAAATTAAATGAAGCCGTCGCGTACAGAATAAAGGAGCTTTGCAAAGAGCGCGGAATAACACAGTATCAATTACATTTAAAAACGGGTGTTCCGCAGTCAACGCTAAGCACAATTATGAAATGTTCCTACCCCAGTATGAAGCTTAGAATAATATACGAAATTTGTGACGGCTTGGAAATAAGTCTTGAAGACTTTTTCGCTTCGGATATATTCAAACGCGAAAATATAGAGGAATGTTAAACAGCAAAAATCCGCCCGAGGAATCGGGCGGATAATTTTTGTTTTAGGTTATGACTTATTTCATATCCTTAATTGCAGCCTGTGCTGCTATCACCAAAAGAGGGAAATTATTTTATTATCTTGTGTTGTGGATATATTTCTTTAATATGTTTGGTTAATTCTTTATGTGTATCATAAAAACTTATATAAGTATTCCTATCAAAAGCCATCGCACCAATTTCTTCTAAACTTTGGGGAAGTTCCACTTCTTTTAGGTTGGTGCAATCTTCAAATGCAGATATACAAATATGTTTTAAACCGTTGTTAAAAACAATTTTTTTCAAGTTAACACAATTTGAAAAAGCATATGTCCAGATACCTCGAAGCGAGGAAGGGCATATAACAGTTTCAATATTTTCGTTATCACAAAATACTTGATGAGAAACATGTACAATTCCTTCGGGAATTTTTACTTTTTTCTCTTTGCCGTTATATTTTAAAAGTTGGCCATTTATCACAATAAAATCTTCGGTAAATTGTTCGAACCATTTTGTTCCTTCGAAAGATATTGGCGAAATCCACATTTCAGGATTTCCAAACACAACATTTTCTAACTCTTTACAATTTTGGAAAGCACTTCTACCTATATAATTTAACGAAGTTGGAAAAATAACGGTTTTTAATGTTAAACATCCATATAAAACGCGTTCTTTGATACACTCGACGCCTTCCTCAAAAACTATCGTTTCCAAATATGAGCAATTTGAAAAACACATATCATCTATAATTTTATAGTCGCCACTAACAGTTATTTTTTGTTCTTTGGTTAAGATTTTTTTGATTGCAGAAATCTCATAAGCATCCGTTGTTATAATTGCTTGATTTCCAGACAATTCAAATGCTTCAAAAACAGTTTTTTCTATTAGCATTCTACTTTTAAAATCATATTCATCATTGTTAATTTCTAATTTGGATAGAATATTTTCATATATTGAAGGGGCAGAAAGTTTAATATATTCAAGTTTGGATTTACTATCGTTCAGTATGAACATTTTTTTCATTTTCCTCACCTCTTTAATACAGTATAGCATATTTTGTGTCCAATAAAAAGTACTTTGCATAAAAAATCCCCACCGATTTTCAGTGGGGATAAGTTTGTTTTATAAAGTCAGCAATTATTTGCTTTCTTTGATAGCAGCCTATGGTGCTATCAGCAAAAAGGGGGGAATTAGTTGTTAGCTGACAATCAGGATTTTTGACGCGCCCTACCTTTTATATTTCTTAGTATATCCACAATCATTTTGAAAATCATCGATAGGGCCACTGACAAAACAAAAACAACAAAAGGTTTTGTGTTAATCCATAACACAGAATCTCCCCAATGTGTGACTCGGGAAATAATAGTTTCCAATGTTCCACCTATGGCCACATGGAAAACATATATATAAGTGCTGAGCGTAGAAACAGTAAAGATAAAATCTGAGTATTTTTTATCGCCATACTTCATTGCGAATACAATAAGAGCAAACACAATCAAGGGTGTGCCTAAATAAGCAATATGTGGTTTAAAGAACAATACAGATAAAACTGTTTCCAGAATTCCTGCAAACAACAGCGCATATGGCCATATATTTGGAATCTTTATAAGTTTGCTTTGATTTTTTTTAAGTAGCATACCCATAGAAAAAAACGGCAGTCCAATAAAGATAAAATTTGGTAAAATTCCGCTATTGCTTTCGATAGCGAAAAAGCCTAAAACCTCTCCAACCAACAAACGAAACGCCAATAAACAAAGAGATATAAACATCAAAACACCATCTGAGGTCTTCAACTTTTTAATAACATAGAAAATCAAATAACAATATACCAAGGCAGGTAAAAACCACAAATGTGCAGCAGATATGGTTGTATTATATATCAGAAAATTAAAAATTGTTTCTACGCGCAAATAAGTAGTAACATATTCTATGATACCCGAAGCTCGACCAAGTAACATTTCTCTGGCTGCTCCATATACAAAATATAACAAAAAAGAAAGAAGATAAATCTTTAAAATATGTTTAGCTTTTTCTATCATCGTTGTGTGAATTTTCCCATAGGCAAAGAAACCAGAAATTGTAAAAAAGAACGGAACTGCAAAACGTGCAACAGCTTTAACAACAATGCCTACTTCTCCCGAAAACATATAATGAATACATATTACAGAAAACGCGGCAATCACTTTTATAATATCCAAGGTTACATTCCGCTTATTCAAAGAATCCTGTTGAACAAAAAGGTTCATAGGTATTCCTCCTTTTGAGTTGAAATGTTATTTTTTATTATAACACAATAAAAAATAAAACGCAATAAACGGAAAAACCCTCTGCCGATTTTTCGGCAGAGGGATAATTTTGATTTATAATGTTACAGGACAAACCTTTTTATCGTCAAAGGGACAAATTTTTTTATCCTCGTTTTTCTCTTTTTTTCCTCGTTTTGACCCGCCCTTTTTCTTCCTCTTTTTCTCCAACTTTCTCTCCGTACCCCTCATCATCGGGTCAACTTTTATGAGACTTGCGGAGTGCAATTTGGAAATTAAGAGGCTCCTTTTTTCTCTCTCTTTTTCTCGCACTTTCGGGTTAAGAGAGAACTAACAGGAAAGAATGGGTTAACAAAGATAAAGGATGAAAGAAATGGAAAGACGCTGAAATTAGCGTAGCTTTCTCAGCGCAAAAACCCCCATTTTATGCGGTTTTATTGAGGTTTGCCAGTGCATTAGCAAATTATGATGCAACTTAGGGAAAGAGGGATAAAGAGGGAAAGAAAGAGATTGCTGATGGATTCCCAGTGCATTTAGAGTTGTCAGTGCACCCAAAAGTTCTGCAATTTTGTAAATCAATGTTTTAATGTGCTGCTAGTGCAATTAGTCCTGTCAGTGCATAAAAAAAGACCCTGCATACCCGAAGGTATACAAGGTCATTTTTCACGTTATTATCTTGTTTTTTCTTTTTTATCTCACGCTAAAAAAGTTTGTCCTTTTTGAAGGTGGTGAGGATAAAAAGGGTTATACAAGAACAATGAAATTAAATTATTTCATATCCTTGATAGCAGCCTGTGCGGCGGCTAAGCGGGCAATCGGCACACGGAAGGGTGAGCAGGATACATAATCCAAACCAATCTTATGGCAGAACTCAACCGAAACCGGGTCGCCGCCGTGCTCACCGCAGATACCGCAGTGCATTTCGGGGCGTACCTTCTTACCGAGGGCGACAGCCATATCCATCAATTTGCCTACGCCGTTTTGGTCAAGTTTAGCAAACGGGTCGTTTTCATAAATCTTGTTGTCGTAGTAGGCGGTGAGGAATTTACCGGCATCGTCACGACTGAAACCGAAGGTCATCTGGGTAAGGTCGTTTGTACCGAAGCAGAAGAATTCAGCTTCCGTAGCGATTTCGTCAGCGGTTAGACAAGCACGGGGAATCTCCATCATGGTACCGACTTCATATTTCAGTTCAATACCTGCGGCGGCGATTTCAGCGTCTGCTGTGGCAACAACGATATCCTTAACAAACTTCATTTCCTTAACCTCGCCGGTCAACGGAATCATGATTTCGGGAACGATGTTCCAATCGGCATGTGCCTTTTTCACATTGATAGCGGCACGGATAACGGCCTTGGTCTGCATCTTGGCAATTTCAGGATAGGTAACTGCCAGACGGCAACCACGGTGGCCCATCATCGGGTTGAACTCATGGAGTCCGGTGATGATGTTTTTAATAGCATCAACTGTTTTGCCCTGTGAGTTAGCCAAAGCAACAATATCAGCCTCTTCGGTAGGAACAAACTCGTGCAGAGGCGGGTCTAAGAAGCGAATGGTAACCGGATTGCCTTCGAGAGCCTCGTAAAGCTTTTCAAAGTCGCCCTGCTGATAGGGGAGAATTTTTTCAAGCGCAGCTTCTCTTTCAGCAACCGTATCAGAGCAAATCATCTCACGGAAAGCAGCAATTCTGTCTGCTTCGAAGAACATATGCTCGGTACGGCAAAGGCCGATACCTTCTGCACCCAGCTCGCGAGCTTTTTTCGCATCAGCCGGTGTATCTGCGTTGGTGCGAACCTTTAAGGTTCTGTATTTATCAGCCCAAGCCATGATTCTGCCGAATTCACCTACGATTTCAGCATCAACAGACGGGATGATGCCATCGTAAATATTACCGGTAGAACCGTCAATAGAAATATAGTCACCCTCATGATAGGTTTTGCCGGCCAAGGTGAATTGCTTGTTGGCTTCATCCATGATGATATCGCCGCAGCCGGATACACAGCAGGTACCCATACCACGGGCAACAACGGCTGCGTGAGAGGTCATACCGCCGCGAACGGTGAGGATACCTTGCGAAGCCTTCATACCGGTAATGTCTTCCGGAGAGGTTTCCAAACGAACCAAAACAACCTTTTCGCCACGGGCATTCCAAGCCTCTGCATCTTCGGCGGTAAATACGATTTTACCGCAAGCAGCACCGGGGGAAGCGCCGAGACCCTTGCCGGCCGGCGTAGCGGCTTTCAGAGCCTTTGCATCAAACTGCGGATGGAGAAGGGTATCAAGGTTTCTGGGGTCGATCATAGCAACTGCTTGTTTCTCGTCAATCATGCCCTCGTCAACCAAATCGCAAGCGATTTTCAAAGCGGCTTTGGCTGTTCTCTTACCGTTACGGGTTTGCAGCATGTAAAGTTTGCCGGCCTGTACCGTAAACTCCATATCCTGCATATCTCTATAATGGTCTTCCAGGGTTGCGCAAACCTGTTTGAACTGCGTAAATGCTTCGGGGAATTTTTCTGCCATTTCGGCAATGGGCATCGGGGTGCGCACACCGGCAACAACGTCTTCGCCCTGTGCGTTTACAAGGAACTCACCCATAAGGCCCTTTTCGCCGGTGGCAGGGTCACGGGTAAAGGCAACACCGGTACCGCAATCGTCACCCATGTTACCGAAAGCCATCATCTGTACGTTAACCGCGGTACCCCAAGAATAGGGAATATCGTTGTCACGGCGATAAACGTTTGCACGGGGGTTGTCCCAAGAACGGAATACAGCTTCAACCGCACCCATCAACTGCTCTTTCGGGTCAGAGGGGAAATCCTTGCCGATTTTGGATTTATATTCTGCTTTAAACTGGGCAGCCAATTCTTTCAAATCATCGGCGGTCAGTTCAACGTCCAGAGTAACACCTTTTTTGGCCTTCATCTCGTCGATGAGCTCTTCAAAGTATTTTTTACCGACTTCCATAACAACATCGGAATACATTTGGATAAATCTGCGATAGCAGTCCCAAGCCCAACGGGCATTGCCGGACTTCTGCGCCATAACCTCAACAACCTCTTCGTTAAGGCCGAGGTTCAAAATGGTATCCATCATACCGGGCATAGAAGCACGGGCACCGGAACGAACCGAAACGAGAAGCGGATTTTCTTTATCACCGAATTTCATGCCGGTGATGCCTTCCATCTTGTCGATGTACTCCATAATCTGTGCCTGGATATCATCGTTGATTTTTCTGCCATCCTCATAATACTGCGTACAGGCTTCGGTGGTTACCGTGAAACCTTGGGGAACAGGAAGACCCAATCCGGTCATTTCTGCCAAGTTTGCGCCTTTTCCACCGAGCAGGTTGCGCATGTCTCTGTTACCCTCAGAAAACAGGTAAACAAATTTTTTGCTCATGTTTTTTAACCTCCTGAAATCATTTACTGATAAATAGAGTATACATTATTGCAAGCAAAGTATGAAAAAAATACATCACTTGCACAGTATCCAATATATTATAGCAAAGTTTTCCAAAAAAATAAAGTAAAATATTATAAGATTTCTAAAAAATATGAAAAATTACTAATTTTTTAGAAACAAGTGCAGGGAAAGTAATCGACTTTACCATTTATGAATACCCTTGCGCCGGCTTTTTTTGGTGTTAAGACGTATAACAAACAAAATAAAGCCTAAAATGACCAAGCCGACAATCAGCAAAAACACACGGAAAAAGGTAGAGCGAAAAATATTGCGCAGCAAACGCGCGAAACCGAGGTAGGCGTTTCTCTTTACCGTTTCTCCGGCGACGATATTAACCTCGCCCAAGGTTTGTCCGGCATATACAATGCGACCTTTGCCGATGCGTTGGCCTTTTTTGACCGGTGCATCAATGCTTTTGCTGATATCGAAATCATATTCAATCGTAATGGTAGAACTGTCGGCCGTTTTGGGAATCAGCGCCGACACCTTTTCTTCCGGATGGAGGGGGA
>JAFTLL010000017.1 GCA_017456015.1 Clostridia bacterium
TCGGTTTGCATATCGGTATCATCCTGTTTTTCATTGACATCAACCGAAAGGTCTTTTATCGTTTTTGTAATTTTGACCTGCATGCGGTTATATATATCACTGTCTGCGTTAAATGCATTTTTTACACGGGCAGCATTTGAGAGTAAAATCGCCACAAGTATTATAATTGCAAGCGCAACGCAAGCAAGTCCGAAAATCCATATTTTTTTGTATTTTTGCAAAATCAAAATTAACTTTTCCATAAAATCTTCGCGCTCCTTGGCTAACATAATTGCAAAGCGTACCTATTGAAACGGCAATACTCGCTATGCTTTAAAGCGAATAACACCGAAACGAATCAAAACAAACATCACCAATGCACCGATAAGCAAAGCGAATATACACAAAGCAATAACTGGCAGTACACCTAACCCACGGCTTGTATTGTCTGTATTGTCAACCTTTTCTGTCGCGGCATCTTCCGGGACTTCTTCGGATTTAATTTCAGAACCATCCTGTGCGGCACGTTTGGCAATCACATAATAGGATTTTTGGCTTCCGTCCTCTGCGGTACAGGTTATTGTAACGGTATTATCGCTGCCGGCAACCAAATCCTGGCCGCCACTGACCGAAACCGAAGCCTTGGCATCGGCCGCCGTTGCTCTGGCTGTAATCGCCGTTGTTTCATAAGGCAGCCAAACCACGTAGCGTTCGACACCGTTCTGGAAGGGCGGAGAAATCAAAAAGCCGTCAACAGAAATGCCGGAAAGCGCCGTATTGGAGCTGGGCACATAGTTGGGATCCTGCTTACGGGTGACCTTGATGGTATAGGTCTTGGTTGCACCGTTTTCTGCCTTTACAACCACACGAACCGTATTATCTCCAACCGCCAAACTATTACCGGAAATAGAAACCTTGGCCTTTGCGTCCTCGGCAACCGCATTGATATTTAGCTTGGAAACGCTGTATTCCACCGTGCCGGCAGAATAAGATGTTGTGCCGGTACTGAAAGCGGGAGAAAGAGTTGCATTGCTGACAGTAAGGGATTTTAAGTTACAATTGGTGGAAAGCGGCGCAGCAACGGTTTTGCTGCCAGCGCCGGAAATCGTAGTGTCTCCGCTTAAATTGCTATAACTTCCGGAAAAAGAAACCGACAATGTCTCCCCTACCTGTGCCGAGCCGGAAACCGTAAAATTGGCAGTAACAACTGCCTTGGAGCCGCTAACTCCTGTATTTCCCAAATCAACAAAAATCGTTTTTCCTTGTACATCCAGTGTGCCAACCGAGCCAGAAATGCTGTTTAGCACTAAATTAGATGAGTGCGAAAATGTACCATCAACAGTTATAGCATTGTTAAGTGCGACATTTAAAGTGACTGTGAAACTATCGCCCGAGCGTAAGGTGGATTTAGAAAAAGAAATCGAAGCTCCGGCAGCAGAAGCTGGCAACGGAACAGCTATAACAAAAGATAAGATTAAAATAACAGCTACAAAAAGCGTCACGGTTTTTTTCATAAATAATCCCTTCATTCTCATTTGGGTTGAATAGTAATTTTACCAATAACATGAAACTTTATATTTACATAATCCGTTCCTGTAATTTTTTTGTTTCCATCGATATCGGCTGCAACAGAATACGCACCACTCAATTTGTTTTTATTCAACACATCGAATTTTACATTCACATAATCCGAACCGGTAATTTTTCCATCACCGTTGACATCACCGGTAACAATGACCGTTAGGGTTTGTTTGACTGTATTGCCGTGAAATAAACGTACGGTAAAGCCGGTTCCGACATATTCTGTGGCACTCGCCTCGGTTCCATTGGCCCGGTATATTTTTATATATTGCGCCTCATTGATTCCCGCTTTGATTGCCGAAACCGTTGTCTCGGCCGAAATCTTACTGATATATGTAGCCCCCACAGTAAATTTAGAGGAGGTAATCGCATTGGGATATGGCGGTTTTTCTCGTGTTACGGCAATTGTATAGACTTGCTGTGTCACACCGTCTTCGGCGGTTACGGTTATTTTTATATTTGTCGTACCGCCGACTGTAAGGGTGGGATTGTTCACCGCCACCGTTGCTTTACTATCGCTCACAGTACAAGATAAATCTAATTTATCCACCGTATAAGGTACAGTTGTTGTATAACTGTATACCCCTGCATTAAAAGCGGGAGAAAGGGTTGCGTTGGAAACCGACAAGGTTTGTAGGGTAGATTCGGTTGAGGGCGATTCTCGCGTAACAGAAATTGTATAAATCTTTTGCGTTGTCTTATCCCCCGCGGTCACCGTAACGGTAACATCGGTAACGGCTCCGGCTGTAAGAGTTGGGTTATGGATTTGTACGGCAGCATTGCTATCGGTTGCTGCCGCTTGGAAATTCAGCTTTTCAACCGAATACGGAACCGTTGCCGTATACCTGTAAACACCTGTGTTGAAAGCGGGAGAAAGGGTTGCGTTCGAAAGGGTCAAAGACGAGAGAGAGGCATCGGGTTCGAGTACCTGAACCGCTACATAACACTCTTCTCCTATGGCATAGAGAGCCAATGTTCCCTTGCCTTGCGCCAAAGCGGTGACCTTTCCATTTGAAAAGGAAATAATGTTTTCATTCCAGTTACGGAAATTTTCAATTGATTTATTGGCATTCAGGGTCACGCTTTCCCCGACATACATCGTTAAGCTTGACGGCGTAACCTTAAAGCGCTCACCGATATAAAGCATTTTCAATGCCGGAATAATCGCTAAATCAAAAAAACCTGACTCTTGCGTAAATCCGGAAACCTCGCTGTCGTTTTCACTGATTTGAAAAGGAAACTCAACTGCGAATGAACCTTCAATTATGGAAAACTCAACCGAAAACAATTCATATGTACCTTCTGTAAGGAGTTTGTCAGAAGCATCAAAAACCTTTTCGTATTGAAATAAAATTTTAGAACTGGTATCCTTCGCTTCTGCCATACCCTCCAAAGAAGAATGGACCTGTATGCCATTTTCCAAAGCCTGAAAGTTCTCCACATCATAAGTCAAGGCGGTTTGCAAGGTTGTAATCTCTGCGTCTTCGGGTAAATCCGATATTTTTGCGCAAACCGTAACTTCAACCGTATCGGCATCCAAGGTCTCGGATGGCATTTCCAGGTAAAATTCAAAAATGCCTTGATTTGTATTTGCATGTACCGTGTTGGTTGCTGAGCAAAAGAAAGCAGATGTCAACAAAAATGTCAATGTTAACAGTACACTCATTATCCGTTTTGCCATTTTGTCTCACCTGCTTTATTCCGTGTAATTTTATTGTACCACAAATCGCTGATAAAGGGAATGGGCTTTTAACGCAAAATCGTATCCAAAATATTGCAATTTTTTCTATTTGCCGAGTTTTTCAACATGATTTTGAATCAAAATATCAAAACAGCGCTTGGCTTCCTTTTCATCTGCCGCAGCCGCCGTCCGATTCCAGCTCGGTTCATTATCGGTCAATTCGTTCATTTTTACCGTTTCGGGATAGGTGGCCATAATGGCTTGGGTTTCCCCTTTTCCGCCATGACCACCAAAGGCCGCTAAAATTTCCTTTGTTCCGATAACAGTATCGCAAACCTCAATTTCGGCCGGGTAGGCCGTGGATTTATCTTCTGTCCACCAACCGTTGCCCAACTCATTTTGCAACGCATACATACCGGTTTTCATTATAGCGACCTCAATAAATTTACGGATATTCGAGGCCTGATGGTGTACAAATACTTTGATTTTTTTAAATCCCATTTGCCGATAAGCGTGCAAGATTTCAGCGCAATAGCGAATAAAACAGTCAACACTGATATCCACAGTGCCGTTTTCGGGACCCGAAACCGCATAGCCGTTAGGCGAATATACAAAAGAAGGGGCTATGACGACCGGCAATTTCTTTTCCAATTCCCGCAAGGTGCCTTCGACAAACATCAAATCGGTTCCAAGCGGCAATTGGCTGCCATGATATTCAATCGTGCCGACACCGATAAGCAAGGGTGTTCCGCTTTGAATGGCGGACTTTAATTCTTTGGGGCACATGTTCTGTAAATACGGCATAAAAACTCCTTCTGACAACACATATCCAGTTTATTGTATAAGTTTAATTTATTATAGCATTGAAACCCCCTTTAATCAAGTACTATTTGCTCTCTAATAAAAAAACAGACGGCGCTCTACCGTCTGTTTTTTTGCTTATTTTAGGGCTGGTGCTACCTCATCATGATAGGTGGTAATTACTTCATGAAGAATCTGTCGAACACCTTCGGTATCATTTTGATTTGCCGCATCTAAAATGCGGACAATATCATCCGGGAAGGTTTTGGGGTCAACCGCGCAGGCCTTACCGATGAATATTTTTTCATTGGCGGTAGAAATCAGTCCTTCCTCGTTCATAAGAAGTTCCTCGTAGAGCTTTTCACCCGGCCGCAAACCGGTGAACTGAATCGGGATTTCGGTATAAGGCTCATAACCGTAGAACTTAATTACATTTTCGGCCAGCGTCAGTATTTTGACCGCTTCACCCATATTGAGAACAAAAATTTCTCCGCCCTCTGCCATCGCACCGGCCTGTAATACCAAATTGACTGCTTCGGGAATGGTCATAAAATAGCGAACAATCTCGGGATGCGTAACCTTTACAGGGCCGCCGCACTCAATCTGTTTTTTAAATAAAGGGACTACCGAACCGTTAGAGCCCAATACATTTCCGAAACGCACCATGGAAAAAGAGGTTTCGAGTGTTGTCGCATTGATATATTGAACTATCATTTCACAAAAACGCTTGGTAGCACCCATGACATTGGTGGGGTTAACGGCTTTATCGGTAGAAATCAAGACAAATTTTTGAACACGGTATTTCGCCGCCGTAAGGGCAACATTATATGTACCGCCGATATTGTTCTTAACCGCTTCCTCCGGGTCGAATTCCATGAGCGGCACATGTTTATGCGCTGCTGCATGAAAAACAACCTGCGGGCGATATTTATCAAAAATATAATCTACTTTTTTGGCATCACGAACCGAGGCGATTTCCACACTTAAATCCAGCGACGGATTTTTCATCAGCAAATCCTGCTGAATGTCATAAGCGTTATTTTCATAAATATCAAAAACAATCAACTTTTTCGGACCGAGCTCGGCAATCTGCCGGCAAAGCTCTGAACCAATTGAGCCGCCACCGCCGGTGACCAAAACAACCTTATTGTTGATGAGATTAATAATATTGCTTTTTTCCAGCAAGACCTCATCTCGGCCAAGCATATCCGAATAGCTGATAACGCGGCTCTGTTGCAAAAAGGGTTTATCACCAATCAAACTGGAAAGGAAGGGCAAAATATGAATTTCACATTTTGTTTTCATGCAAAGGTTCTTTATGCTTTCCAATTTGCTTTTGCTTGCTGACGGAATTGCAATAAAAATCGTTTTAATATGATATTTCTCACATACATCAGGTATCAGTATCGTTGGAGCAAGAACCTTGCTCCCTTCAATATACATTCCTATTTTTTTATTGTCATCATCACACAAATAGACCGGATATCCCATTTTCGGTTTTTGCCGCAACTCTTTCAGCAGCATAACACCGGCTGTACCTGCGCCGACAATCAATATTGGATTATGCTCCTGTCGGGAATAGATGCGGCGCACCCTCGTAAGCACATAATAATACACCATACGTGAAAAGATGATTGCCAGAACAAAAAACAAGTAACAAAGGAAGCAATATAATATTAAATCTTTGTTTTTAAAGGCCGAACCGATAACCGAAAGCAAGAAGGCGGTAATCAACGCAATCGACATTCGGAGAATATCGTTCATTGTAGAATAGCGCAACATTCGATTGTATGTACCGGAACAAAGCAAACAGAACGCGGCAACACAGACATAGGTTATATCCACATACAAAGAGGATATCCCTTCATACAATTCGGCAGGTGCTACAATTACATCTGCACGGCATACAAAATTATGACAAAACAAGCAGATTGCCGACATATAAAAAACATCTGCAAAGAAAACCAAGAACCTAACGGGATTAAAAGTATTCTTCTTCAAATTCCCCATCCTCATCTTTATTCTGATTTTTCGTTGAAGCTATCTCCATAATGCATCATTATACGCGAACGGTTGTATAATTTCAGCAATAACTCTTCACCGCATTTTTTTATCAGTTTTTCATTCGCTTTAAGGAACATTCCCCTGCGCGATTCCATTGAGTGAGCATCGCTTGCAATAAAATGAATTAGGCCGTCACGAATTAAGGTGTAGATTTTTTTGCGTGTGCAATATGGTGCTTGAACGACCGAAGAAGTAATTTGCGTACGTACATCACCGTCCACCACCAATTCCAACAGGCGGTCAAACCCACGATAACCGAAATACCGTTCAATGTGCGCGATAATCGGCTTTAACCCTAATGTGAATTGCATGTTATACAATTCATGAATAACCCAGTCTTCCACCGCTGTCCCATACGGAATTTCCACCAACAGATAATGCGTATCCTGCAAATTCATCTGTTTGAGTTCTTCATAGGTGCTCATACCGCGAAAAGCGCGAACTTCATATCCGCGGCGGATTTCCGGCAGTGCCTTACCGGCAACAGCCTCGGTTAAAGCGGCATAGGCGGTATCGATTTGTTCTATGTATTTCGGGAATGGCATTTTCCCCATATAAAAATGCGGGGTTGCATAAACACATTCAACCCCCTGCATTTTTAAATCCTTTAACAAGCGTATTGATTCTGCTATATTTTTCGCACCATCATCTACGCCGGGCAGAATGTGGGAATGAATATCAATCAAATTATTTATACGCATAACGATAATGATATTTTTTGGAATATTTTCTGCGATAGTTTCCGTTTTGTGAATCGGTAGCGCCATTTAAAATCGTGCCCAGATAATGCGTTTTTGCAAACTCGATATAATTGAGCGCTTTTTTCATTTCCTCGTGTGTGGTACTGCGGTCCCGCACAACCAAAATTATACCGTTGGTTTTGGGTGCAAGCACCAGAGCGTCGGATACAATATTGACCGGCGGTGTATCAATGAACACATAATCGTATTTTTGCTCCAAATCTCTCAACAGCGTTTTCATTCTTTCGGAGCTCAACAATTCTGACGGATTCGGCGGCAAAGGACCGGAGGTCAAAACATCCAGATTGGCGTTGATGGTTTCCACCGCATCACTGAACGGACACAGATCGACCAGAACAGAGCTTAACCCATCGGTGTTCTGCACTCTCAGTTTTTTATGTACCGAGGGCTTGCGCAGGTCGGCATCAACAATCAGCACTTTACAGCCAAGCTGAGAAAAAGCAATTGCCATATTGATTGCGGTAGTGGATTTTCCCTCTTCCATTAAGGGACTGGAAACAACAATCTGTTTTTTACTGTGCCCTGCAAGAACAAATTGCAGGTTTGTACGAACGGTTTTATAGGCCTCAACGACTGCAAAAGGTAAATGATATGTGCTTTTTTTCTCCGGTGCGGCCGCGCTAACCGAAGAAACATAAGCTTTTTTATTTTGTTTTCTCATTTTACGCTGCCCCCCCTTATACATTTTTAATTCTATATTCATATGCTGTATTTGCATCGGTGAAATCCGGAATGGAACCCAGAATGGAAAGACCAAAGCTTCTGGCAATATCCTCTTCGCCTTTGATTGTTGTATCAAAATAATTAGAAAGAAATATAATAAAAGCGCTAATCAACGCCCCTATCAAGGCATATAAAATTGCAGAAAATGCGGTGCGCGGATAGGATTGCGTTGCTCCTTCGGCTCTGTCCAACGGAACAATGACGGCCGCAGGCATTTTGCTTTTCATATATTCGGGCGATTCATCCAGAACTGCATTGACAATATGTGTCGCATCCTCGGCGTTGCTGCTCTTTACCGTAACATCTACAACCAAGGAATCATCCCGCACAGTAACCTGTGTCATTTTTTTCAATTGAGTCGCCGAATAGCCGAAATCATATTTATCAGCAATTTGCTCATATAAGTCACGGCTGGAAAGGATATCGACAAAAGAATTGGAAAGCGCAAGTGTAATCGAAACATCGCTGGTTTTCATTGAAGTGCCTTCCTCTGTGTTTAAAATAGAGGTGCCGGAGGAAATAACTGTACTTCCGCTTGCTGTATACTGCGGTGTTACCGCCAGTTCGCAATATAAAAAGGCACCCGCTCCGAAAACTATCGCAGAAATAAGGATAATCCACCATTTGCGCAACAAAATGGAAA
>JAFTLL010000018.1 GCA_017456015.1 Clostridia bacterium
CGAAAATGATTTGCACGGTCATACAAGTTCGCTTTGCGGTCATCATCCAATTTAGGCAAAGTCTGTTTCGTGCCACAATATTGACATACAGCAACCGTTTCATTATTAATTTCAAGTGTGCCACCGCACATTTTACACTTAAAACTTGCCATCAATATATCTCCTCAATTAGTATTCTTTTATTTCCAAATTGTCAACCGCAAATGCAAGACACTTCTGAATAACTTCGTTTCTAGTTCTTCCAGTTTCTTCGGCAATCTTATCAAGTTCCTTTACGAGTTCGTCGGGAAGGCGAATAGAAATCACAGTAGAATCACCCCTGTATTTTTTTGAAGAAATAACAAGTTTTTCTTTCGACATAATACTTCTCCTTTTGATATAAAACTACATTTTATATTATACTACATTTGTAATGTGATTGTCAACATATAACCCCTTCAAATGAAGGGGTTATATTATGATGCATCCTTTAATTGTTGTTGAGAAACTGACTGAGCAGTCTCTAACATATTTTCGGCAAATATGCCATAACCTTTTGTCGGGTCGTCGACAAGGACGTGGGTTACGGCGCCGATGAGTTTGCCATTTTGGATAATTGGGCTGCCTGACATTCCTTGCACGATACCGCCGGTTTTTTCAATTAACAGTGGGTCGGTGATTTCAACAATGAAATTCTGCGTTAGGCTCTCATCATTAAAATTGATTCTTTTTATTTCGCAGTCGTAGAAGCAAGGGCCATTTTGGTCAACCGTAGTTAAAATTTTTGCGCTACCGCTTTCAATTTCCTGTTTAGGTGCAACCGCATAAGAATACGGACTACTGATATTGCCGGCAAGTCCGTAAATTCCGGTTGTTTGATTTGAAACAATTTTTCCGAGCTCGCGAGAGCGAAAAACGCCTTTTAGTTCACCCGGGAATCCTTTATTCCCTTTTTGCACACTTAAAATCTCCGCTTCTACAAACTCACCCGATAATACCTCCACCAAATCGCCGGTGTCAACATCGCATATACCATGCCCCAATCCGGCAGCTACACCCTGTTTATCGCAAAAAGTCAATGTACCGATACCTGCTGTGCTATCACGTATCCATATGCCGATTTTATATTCGCCCTGTTGGTCGGCTACCGGAGTGACAGTATAATGCTTTTCTGTTTGTCCGCGCCGAATCAAAAAATCAATTGGTTTATTTTGGTTTTCCTTGATTATCGCGACAACCCTTCGGTTTTCATAAACCTTTTCCCCATTTACGGCGACAATAACATCTCCGGCACAAATACCTGCCTCCTTGCAGGGATTGACTGTTTTTGTCTTGGTTTGAACATCGGTAAAATCAACAATCATGACGCCATCGGTATAAATTTTCATGCCAAACGGCACTCCCAATACCGTTACAACATTTTCTTTGGTAACATAGACATCGACAATTCCTACCGGAAATAAACCCAACAAATTCACTTTGGCTTTATAATGCGAGTTTGCTGTGCGGTTAACCGAGGCAACCGATTGAAGTGCAGTGACCGATAAATTCCCGTATTCCCTAATTTGAATTTCATTCGAGTTTTCATCTACCATAATATGGTTGGGTAAACGATAAGAAAAATAACCTATCATTCCGTATACTGCCATAGAAAGGGTAAACAATAATACCGAAAGTCTTTTAAAAAATTTTTTCACTTTTCTCCCCCTTTACGCTTTATTATTATTACTTTATGTATTTCTTTGCATTTTAAAAAGGAAATTCATAAGCAGCACACCTTTAATTGGTGTTAAAAAACAACAATCGCCGTCATTGCGTTTGTTTTGCCATATTTTTTATATAACAAAAAAGAGAGTGGAATCTCCACTCTCTTCTTTCATTTATTATATAAAATTATTTTTTTGAAGAAACTACAAAACCAACAGCAGAAAGCATCATTACAACACCCAGAGTTGCTGCGGCAGCACCGGTTTGCGGTGCTTTACCGTCATCCGCAACCTTTTCGGTCAAAACATAATAGCTGAAATGGTCTGTTTCAATAACAGCGAAATCATCAGACAAGGTGTGCGGGAAAAGGGTTTTTTTATTGTCGTCTACATAGTAAACTACTACATTAGCAGGATTCATTGTGGAAGGAATCGGCAATTTAACCTTAACCATACCAGTGGGCTGAACCGGAACATTGTTATACAAAAGAGTGATGTCATAGGGCAAAATGTTGGTTGCAACATCTTTCAATACATCGGCAATTTTCTTATTTTCCGTACCGGACGTAACTTTTTCTACTTTCAAAACAAGCGTATTGATATCGATTCCGTCCACATCGGGAGCAGATGCCTGTGGCACAATAACCACAACCCCGGTTTCACTACATTCTATAACAGCTGCACCGGTTGAATATACCGCATAAACCTTTGTGTCAGCAGTAGGCTGAATTGTAATTGTAGTGTCTGTTAAGGCACCGGAAATTAAAGTCGCCGAACCAATATCCCAAGTTTGAAAACCGGAAATTTTAGAATCTGCTGTCAGGACTAATGTGTCACCTGCGGTTACCGGAGCAACTTTTACAGCGGTTTTAACTGTATCAACATCGTTGAAAATTTGCACTGAATAAATTGTAGGAGCTACGGGGCTATTTGCTGCGCTGGCTGAAACTGCAATAGAAACAACCATCATTACAGCAACGAAAAGAGTAACTATCTTTTTCATAAGGTATACCTCCAAAAAAATATAATTTTCTTTTTGTATTATAACACAAGGATTTTGAATTGTAAACCTTTTTTTAATATTTTTAATTTTTCATTAAATTTGATACATCTCCTCCTCATTTTGCGCTCCGTTTGTGTCAAAACACACGTGGACAAAATAGTATGAAATAGGCGCGCAAATTATTTTGGAGGTAAAAAAATGCAAGAAATTACAAGTTATTTAGAGGATTTGCTGCAAATGGATACACATTCGCAGGCGCCTCAAAACACAACACAAGCCGATTGTATCAACCGATTGCCTTTGGCTATGGCCTATGTTCCCATGCAAAGGTTTTGCGATATTTATACACCGCAAGAAGCGTTGGACAACGGAACCTTATTTGCAGAATTGAACAAGCCGTTTATGGGCAAATTCGTGGACCGGAGGTAATTGTATGAAAGACAGAAAAACTTTATTACGAGAACTCTCTGCTGTACAGTTTGCCGCTTGGGAGTTGCAAATTTATCTGGACACGCATCCCCAGGACCGACAGGCTTTACAAGCCATGCAAAAATATCAGCGTGAAACCGAAAAGCTTGCCCGAGAATTTGAAGAAAGATTCGGCCCCATCACCGCATCAGATACCCTTGATGATATGAGTTTCACTTGGATAAATAACCCTTGGCCGTGGGAAAAGGAGGCAAATTAAATGTGGATGTATGAAAAAAAATTACAATACCCTGTTCGAATTAAAAACACCAATCCCAAACTGGCACAATATGTTATTTCGCAGTACGGCGGTCCCGACGGTGAATTGGGTGCCAGCCTGCGCTATTTAAGCCAGCGTTTTGCTATGCCTTGGGCAGAATTGAAAGGTCTTTTGACCGATATCGGTACCGAAGAACTTGGGCACTTGGAAATGATTGGTGCTTTGGTTTATCAGCTCACCCGCAATTTAAGCGAAGAGGACATTAAAAAATGTGGCTTTGACGCTTACTTTGTCGACCACACCAGCGGTGTCTACCCATCATCTGCCGCAGGTGTACCCTATACCGCAGCCTATATGCAATCAAAAGGTGATGTTATCACCGACCTGCATGAAAATTTGGCAGCAGAGCAAAAAGCGCGAACAACCTATGATAATATTCTACGTCTCTGCGATGACCCCGATGTTGCAGATGTCATAAAATTCCTTCGCCAACGAGAAATTGTGCATTACCAAAGATTCGGCGAAGGCTTACGGCTTGCGCAGGATAAAATGAATTCCAAAAATTTTTATGCAATCAATCCCTCATTCGATTAAGTTTGAAAATCCGGATGTCGCTATGCACATCCGGGTTTTACTTATATCCATTGATTTTGCTGTAAAAACAACAGCAAAACGCCCTGCAAAAGTACAATGAGTGGTAAACCAATCATAAAGCGCTTGTGACGGGTTTTGTGCCGTATTACACGCATTGTAACAAACATGGCGGCCGCGCCCCCGCAAAGTGCAATAAAAAAGAGGGTACGTTCTGGAACACGCCGACGATGCAAACGGGCGTTACGCTTATCAAGTTGTGTAACAAAGACGGCCAATAACAAAACCGCAGCCAGATAAAGAAAGAGATATTTCACAATGGCACTTCCTTTCTAGTGTGCAGTTTACCACAGAACACAAAAAGGTTCAAGTTATCTTTTCTATCTCATTCTTCAAGCGTTTAATAATTCTCTTTTCAAGTCGGGATATGTAGGATTGCGAAATCCCAAGAATATCTGCCACCTCTTTTTGGGTGTGTTCCTTGTAGCCGTGCAGACCAAATCGCATTTTCATAATTTGTTGTTCCCGTACGGCTAGATGGGAAATCAACAAATTGAGAATCCGCTTTTCGTCTTCTTGTTCTACACCCCGGCTCACCTCATCTGCCTCACTGCTTAAAATATCGGAGAGCAAAAGTTCATTCCCGTCCCAATCAATATTCAATGGTTCATCAATGGAAATTTCGGTTTTCAGCACAGTCGTTTTGCGCAGATGCATTAAAATTTCGTTTTCTATACAACGAGAAGCGTAGGTTGCCAGCTTGATGTTTTTATCCGGTCGAAAGGTATTGACCGCTTTAATCAAACCAATGGTACCAATTGAGATTAAATCCTCAACATTCGAGCCTGTATTTTCAAACTTACGTGCAATATACACCACCAGGCGTAGGTTATGAACAATAAGTTTTTCCTTCACCGCCTCGGTATCCACATCGTATCGCAATATGATTTCCCGTTCTTGGTCTACGGTAAGGGGTTCCGGCAGGGTTTCGGGTCCATTGATATAATAGCTTTCATTAAAAAAACCGAATTTTTTCAAAAGATTTACAATGATAATGTGCAATTTTGTTGCCACAATACGCATACCTCTACACCTCATTCAAAATACACGGGCTTACAACGCCCGAAAAATCATCACTTAATTTTTGTCCGGTGAAGCCAATGATGGCCGCGAAAGCAATTCTTTTGCCTTTCGGCAATTCCAAGACCGTTTTATCGGCCCTGCGCACCGCTAACAACCCGTTATTTGCCACGGTTTTACAGGGTATTAAACGAAATCCGGCTTGCGTTAAACTTATGTAATCGTGCTCCATCACTGACCGCCTTTCTGCCTCATCCAACAAGGGTGTGGGGTGATTTACCGAAACCACCAAGACCGGCAAATCGGTAAAAACATCCCGTAAAGTGTGCCCGTTGTCCAACAAAACGGTGCAGCGATGTTTGCGATGACCAATTTGAATGTATGCCGTCGCACAGCCCGAAGCCTCTTTGCGCCCAAAAAGATTTTTAAATAAATAAATCAACAAATAACATACGGCTGCGCTGATTAAAAAAACAAGCGGTGAAAAATCAATGTAAATAATACCGTTTTGTATTTGCCGCATATCCTGGGGCAACAGGTTTGCCATTGCAAGAAAGAAGCCGCCGAACAAAAAAGTAAAACCGACAAAAAAGCCACTGAGTCTTAAAAACCGTTTCATACTGCCGAACCCAAATGCTGTCAACAAAATAAAAACCGCCGACAAAAGCTTTACTGCTATATGTAACCAAATGACATCCACCGGAAGAAAAATATAAAACGCACAGGCGGCACCAACCAAACCAGAAAGGACAAGTCTTTTTGTTTTTGTGTTTTTTGCACCGAAATGTGCCGTCAGGCCGATTAAAAAATAACTCATAACAAAATTCAGCAAAAAAAGCGAATCTAAATATATTTTCATCTGAAACCGCCCTATTCCCGATTTGATTTTTATTATAAACGAATAATAAAGATATATTTTGTCAAATCAGGCGGTGGTAAAGGGAATATTTTTTGAGGAAACCATTTGCATTTTTGACATATTGTTGTATAATAAAAAATAATTGTTTTGTGGGGCATATGCAACCGGCAAATATAGTATTGGAGTAGGTTATGACTTTTGCTTTTTACACACTTGGATGCAAAGTAAATCAATACGAAACACAAGCGCTGTCCGGTCAATTGGAATCGGCCGGCTTTTCCGCGGTTTCTTTGGAAGAAAGCCCGGATTTTATCATTGTAAACTCCTGTACCGTTACCGCTGAAAGCAATCGCAAAACGCGGCAGGCTGTACGCCGATTAAAAAACAGCAATCCAAAAAGCTGTTTGGTGCTGACCGGTTGCTATCCGCAAGCTTTTCCTGACGAAATGCAATCCTTTACCGCAGCAGACATTGTTCTCGGAAACACAACCTATGCCGATTTCATTTCTCACTTGCGCCGATACGCCACCCATCCGGAGCGCAGGGTGTACATACCCGAACACAAACCGGCAGAAATTTTCGACACGCCGACGATTACACAATTTCAAAACAAAACGCGCGCTGAAATTAAAATACAGGACGGTTGCAACCGCTTCTGCTCCTACTGCATTATTCCGAAAAGCCGCGGCCGAATCCGTTCTAAGCCGCTTGGATTGATTTCGCTTGAAACCGAAGCCTTGGCAAAAAACGGCTACAAGGAAATTGTTTTGGTGGGTATCAATCTTTCCGCCTACGGGCAGGATAGCGGCAACACCTTATCCGAAGCGGTGGAAGCCGCTGCCGCAGTTCAGGGCATTGAGCGTGTTCGGCTTGGTTCTTTGGAATTTGACCAAATCGATGACGCACAACTCGAACGGCTTGCAAAATGCAAAAAATTCTGTCCGCAATTTCATCTTTCACTTCAATCCGGCTCTGATAAGATATTAAAAGCCATGAACCGGCATTATACAACCGCGGAGTATTCTGGGTTTGTTGAAAAACTGCGCCGACAGTTCAAAAACCCTTCTATCACCACCGATATTATTGTCGGCTTTCCCGGTGAGAGTGAGGCGGATTTTCAAGAAACCCTGCGTTATGCAGAGCAACTTCAACTTGCCCGTTCTCATATTTTTCCCTATTCGCGTCGGGAAGGCACAAAGGCCGCTACCATGACCGGGCAAATTACCGCCGCTGTAAAACAGGAACGGTGCCGCCGTTTAATAAAGGCCACGGCCGCCAGCGAAAATGCCTTTTTGGCCTCACAGGTCGGAAAAACCGTCCGTGTATTATTTGAGTTCTGTAAAGACGGATTTTATGAAGGTTACAGTGAAAACTATACACGTGTGAAGGTTTATTCCCCGAATAACCTTTGCGGACAAATTCATCCCGTAAAAATCACGCAAGCGGAGCATGATTTTTGTTACGCCGACCTATGCAACCAAAATTAATAAAACATATTATATTGAAGGAGAGTTTCAAATGGGTCAAAAACAAATTTTATTTTATGTCCTCAACAAAATCACACTGGTTGACAAACTGTTGCTTGAACTGTACAATGCCGGTTTAAGCGGCGCCACCGTACTCAACTCAATCGGTATGTCCAACCACGCTCATTCCCATGAGGATAACCATGTCATCAGTTCCTTCCGTGCCT
>JAFTLL010000019.1 GCA_017456015.1 Clostridia bacterium
TTGAAGAATATGATGAATCAATTCCTTATTCTGTGAATAAAACAAACAGCAATTCTTTAACGGCCGGCAAAACCAAGGTGGTAAAAAAGGGTAAAAACGGAACCAATCACATTACTGCCAGTGTAACTTATATTGATGGTGTGGAAACAGAGCGTGTGATTACCGATACACAAGTCGTTTCACAACCGGTAACACAGCAGGTTTTGGTCGGCACAAAAAAGGCGGCCACCGTTAAATCCTCCAAGGTTATGGTTTGGCCGATTGCCGCATCGGCGCGCTATGTAATTACATCATATTTTAATGAAGAGCGTTCAACCCATGCCCACGGTGGTCTGGATATTGCTTGCGATAAAGGAACAGAGATTTATGCCGCTATGGCTGGCACCGTTACAGTAGCCAAAAATTCCGGTTCCTACGGTAAGCATATTATGATTGACCACGGTAGCAATATCGTAACGGTCTACGCGCATTGTTCCGCATTGTATGTTACGGTAGGGGACAAGGTTGCCAAGGGCGAGCATATTGCCGCCGTAGGCAATACAGGTAGGTCTACCGGAAACCATTTGCATTTTGAGGTTCGAATCAACGGCAAAAAATACAACCCACTGAATTATGTGAATAAATAAAGATAAAAAAGCCGTCCGAACTCTTATTCGGACGGCTTTTTTAAAATGTTTGAAAATTAAGATTCTTTTTCGGGAAGGACAGTAATCGGAATAGCCTCTTTTGCCAAATCGTATTCTTCACTGTCGACTTTAAAGTGACAAAAAGTTTTCAGTAAATATTCTCCGGCTTCCATTGGCTGAAATTTACAGTTTTTTTCAATTGTTTCACCGGCTTTTATATCGGTGTGTGTCAAAATAGTCCCTATCAAAAATTCGCTTTCATCATCGGCATTGACAATATAGACACTCATTAACGGCAACCCATGTGCAAGCGAGTATTCTCTATTTGTACAGTTTTTTAACTTTACAGTATATGTGACTTTTTCACCGACCGTAAGGGTCGTTTTGGGTTCGTCGATGGTAAATATGAATTTTTCCGCCGGTTCAGCGGTACAGCCGACAAGCAAAATAAAAAGGCTTGTAAGCAGAAAAGCTATGATTTTTTTCATATAGCCATCTCCTTTATATTGTAATTAAGTAAATCTTTTTACCATTATCTAATGTTGTTGGGTGTGTAAAGATATGCCATTCGCACACCGGTTTATTTTACCATTGGAATCACCCTATCTTTCAAATAAAAAAGCAGTATTACTATATTTTTCATATTCATAGTATCATGTTTTATTTTATTTATCAATACAGATGAAAAAATAATTCGCGTTTTTTGGATAAATAAAGTTGCGTTATAAATCCTGCAACAAAAAAAGAGTTGCTGAACAATTTTAGACAGCGGTAAATAGAGAAAAATTTTAAGTATGGTAGATAGCGTATAGCGATAAAAACGAAGGGATACCAAAAATCAAAAACAAATGATAAAGGCGAATCCATCTCCCAAGGGAAATGGGTTCGCCTTTAACTTGTTTGGTGGAGGCGGCGGGAATCGAACCCGCGTCCAAAAATTTATTCATACCGGCATCTCCGAGCGCAGACATTTATTTACATTCCCTTACATTGCCGTCAAATGTCAAACTGCAATGCTTGGTAGCTTCTTATCCGTGATGCGGGTCGAAGCAATCCCACATGCACGTTCACCACTAAAATGACACCCTTGCTCTGCCGTGGTACGCAGAGGTCGGATGAGCAGCCTAAACTAGGCTGCTAATGCAACTTTATTGTTGTTACTTAATTTTTTTTGCGGATTTTAAAGCGGTTCCGCACCGCTGCTCGCTTCCGATACTTCAAAATCCCTGTCGAAACCTTTACGCCCCCATATTTTATCTGTTTTGCTCTTTTATGGCTCTGTCAATCGTTCTTTGGGCAGCCTGCTTTGCGGCGGCCTCGCGCTTATCATAGTTCTTTTTACCTTTACATAGACCAACCTGTACCTTGACCAAGGAACCCTTAAAGTAAATCGAGAGGGGAACCAATGCATAACCCTCCTGCTTTACCGTGCCGAACAGACGCATAATTTCGCGTTTATGCATAAGCAATTTGCGGTCTCGCATAGGCGGCTTGTTAAATATGTTTCCCTTTTCATAGGGGCTGATGTGCATTTGTTTGATATAAATTTCCCCGTCATCAATGCTACACCAAGCCTCTTTTAGGTTGACACCGCCGGCGCGCAAGGATTTCACCTCTGTACCGCATAATTCGATACCGGCTTCCATACTTTCTACAACAAAATAGTTATGAAACGCTTTTCGGTTGGTTGCTATGGTTTTTGTTTCTTTATGCACGGTATCGCCTCCTTGTCCGGAGTTTTAGTATACCATAATTTTGGTTTATGTCAAGAAAAAAGCGTCGACAGATGAACCGACCGGAGCTTAGAAAGCTCCGGTCGGTTGACAGGGAATTAGGATTGGTTAGCAGCAACCACAGCCGCCATTGTCATTGCTGTTGTTACCGCAGCAGCAGAAGAGTATAACCAACAGGATGATGATCCAGCAGCAGTTTCCACCGCCAAAAACGTTATTTCCGCACATTCAGTGTTTCCTCCCTTCATTGCTTTCACTATTATCATATGAATTTTCAAGAAAATGGTGAAAACTTTTAAAAAATTAAGCATTTTAAAGGAAAAACGAGTTTTGAGGCTATTTTTTCACAAAAATAAACGAAATTAGACCTTCTTTGACTTTGACTTTCCTTGACTTTCGCGCTATAATTACGATTGTAAGGGGAGAAAATGTATGAGAATTAGTGATTTGATAACAAGAGAAATTTTAAAAATGTTGGATGCATCCGATGCAAATGTTGCAGAGATTCAGCGGAATGAATTGGCACAAGGCATTGGCTGTGTGCCGAGTCAAATCAACTATGTCTTATCTTCGCGGTTCACACCGGAGCACGGCTATATTATTGAGAGCCGCCGCGGCGGTGGCGGTTATATTAAAATAAGACGGGTACAGATGGATAAATCCTCTGCCTTTATGCATATAATCAATTCGATAGGGGATACGCTGGATGAAATGACCGCGCGTGTTCTGCTGGAAAATTGTCTGCACAGCGGTATGTTGGAGTCGAAAGCGGAAAAAATGATTGGTGCGGCCATCGGTTATCGCGTGATGCACAATATTCCGGTTCCGTTGCGTGATACTGTTCGCGCTACGCTGGTGAAACAAATGCTGTTATCACAGATATAGGAGGAAGGACAATGCTTTGCGAAAAATGCAAAAAAAATCAAGCAACCACACATATTTCCAGTACCGTAAACGGTTTGCATATTGAAAAAAATCTTTGCGCAGCCTGTGCTGCCCAGGAGGGCTTTACCGAGCTTGGGGGCGGACTTTTCAGCATGCTTTCTTCCATGTTCGGAGAAGGTGCGTCGGCACCCGGTGTCGGCAGCGGTGTGCGTTGCAGTCTTTGCGGCAAATCCTTTGCGGATATTGCTGAAACTGGCCGACTGGGCTGCGCCGGTTGTTATAAGACATTTGCGCGCCAGTTGTCTTCCTCCTTGCAGCGGATACACGGCACAGTAAAGCACATTGGCAAACGCTCAAAATATAAAGAGCCGCAGGAAACAAAGGCGGGGAAAATAGAGAAGTTAAAAGCGGCATTGCAGACCGCCATTGCCCAGCAAGCCTTTGAACAGGCGGCTGAGCTTCGGGATGAAATCAAAAAGTTGGAGGCGGAGCAGGCATGAGCAAATGGTATGAAAAAAGCGGTGAGCCGATTGCCGTAAGCACACGAGTAAGACTTGCCAGGAATTTGAGCAATGTACCTTTTCCCGGTGCGATGTCGGCCGCGCAACTGTTAGAAAGCAACAAAAAAATCGCCGATACGCTCTGCAACGGCAATTCTGCATTGTCCAAAGAGCTGTATTGCATACAGATGGACCGTTTACAAGACACCGAGGCTTTTGCCATGGTGGAACGGCATATTATCAGTCCGAATTTTGCAAAGAACCGTACAAACCGTATGTTGGTGTTATCTCGTGATGAAAGTATCAGCATTATGTTGGGCGAGGAGGACCATATTCGGATTCAGGTCTTATTACCGGGCTTTCAGCTTGCGGAGGCTTATGATATTGCCGATAAAATCGACACGATATTAGGAGAAGGTTTGCCGATTGCCTTTGATGAGGAACTTGGATTTTTAACCGAGTGCCCCACCAATTTGGGCACCGGGCTTCGGGCTTCGGTAATGCTCCATCTGCCGGCCATAGAACAGGCAGGAGAAATTGGTCGGTTGGCCGAAACCGTTTCCAAAATCGGTTTGACCATTCGCGGCACTTATGGGGAGGGAAGCAATTGTGCTGCATCGCTCTATCAGCTTTCCAATCAGGTTACGCTTGGATTGACCGAGCAGGCGGCAATTCAAAACCTAACAACCCTTGTAGGGCAAATTATGGATAAAGAACAAAAAGCAAGAAAATCCCTTAATCCGGCGGCGCTGGAAGATTATGTTTACCGCGCATGGGGCATACTTACCAATGCCCGATTGTTGACCGGAAAGGAAATGATGGGATTGGTGTCCCGCGTGAAGCTGGGTATGGATTGCGGCATCCTCTCGTCGGTACAACCGCAATTACCGGTACAATTGTTAATTGAAACACAGCCGAATATGCTGATGTTGAGCCATAAGGTCAGCGAACCGCAGGAAAGGGATGCCAAAAGAGCAGAAATATTCAGAACCCATCTTGTTTAATATGAAGTAAGGAGTGAAGAACAATGAAATACAGTTTTAACGGCTTTACGCAAAAGGCAAACGAAGCTTTGAACGCTGCCATTGTGGAAGCGGAAACTCTGGGGCATACTTATATTGGTAGTGAACATTTGCTTTTGGGACTGCTGAAAGTTGAGGGTTCTGCCGCCCATACTGTGTTGCAGGAAAAGGGCGTTACTTTCGAGGAAATTGAACAACTGTTGAAGGAGACGGTGGGTGTGGGAACCAAAATGCGGCTTTCACCCGACCAATTTACGCCTCGCGCAAAAAACATTATTGAAACGGCGGTTGCGGTGGCACGCCAATCCGGAAATGCCTTTGTCGGAACCGAACATTTGCTGCTTGGTATATTAGGGGACGGCGAAAATTACGCTCTGCGTTTTATGAACGAGTTGGGTGTAAATACAGATGAATTGGGCGAAAAAATGGTCGAGCGCGGCAACAAATCGACCGATGCAGGTCCGCAAAGCAAACGGGAGAAGGGCACAGGAAAGACCAAAACACTGGATAAATATTCCCGTGATTTAACTGCCGATGCCAAAGCAGGAAAGATAGACCCTGTCATTGGCCGAAACGAAGAAATCAATCGCGTCATTCAGATTTTATGCCGCAGAACCAAAAACAACCCATGTCTTATTGGTGAGCCGGGTGTAGGTAAAACCGCAGTCGTCGAAGGTTTGGCCTTAAAAATTGCGGCGGATGAAATTCCGGAGCTGTTGCGCGGCAAGCGGGTTGTTGCATTGGATTTAACCGGTATGGTTGCCGGCACTAAATACCGCGGTGATTTCGAAGAACGCATTAAGGCCATTATTGACGAGGTCAAATCGGCACAAGATGTCATTCTTTTCATTGATGAGGTGCACACCATTATGGGTGCCGGTTCGGCAGAAGGTTCTACCGATGCCGCCAATATTTTAAAGCCTTCGTTGGCACGCGGTGATTTCCAGGTGGTTGGTGCAACGACCTTGGCAGAATATCGTAAAAATATAGAAAAGGACGCGGCATTGGAGCGTCGCTTCCAACCGGTTATGGTCGGTGAACCGAATGAGGCAGATACCATTGAAATTTTAAAAGGCCTGCGTGACCGCTACGAAGCACATCATAAGGTCAAAATTACCGATCAAGCCATTGAAGCAGCGGTTAAACTGTCTACCCGTTATATTACCGACCGCTTTTTACCCGACAAAGCGATTGATTTGATTGATGAGGCTGCCTCGCGGACACGGCTGGCCGCCGGAGTAGCGCCCTCGGGTATCAAAGAACTGGAAACCGAATTAAAACAAATCGAACAGGAAAAAGACAAGGAGATTAAAGCGCAAAATTTTGAACAAGCCGCCAAACTGCGTGATAAGGAAGCCGAGTTAAAAGAAAAAATCAAGGCTGAGCGTGCCAACTGGCAAAGCGGCACGGGAGAGATGTGCGGTGAAATCGATAGTCAAAGTATCGCTGAAATTATTTCTCAATCCACCGGGATACCGGTGCGTGAATTAACCGAGGAGGAAAGTGAACGCCTGTTGAAACTGGAACAGGTTTTGCACGCGCGCATTGTCGGGCAGGCAGAGGCTGTTACAGCGGTTTCCAAAGCCATACGCCGCGGAAGGGTAGGCTTAAAGGACCCCAAACGCCCGATTGGCTCATTTATTTTCTTAGGGCCTACCGGTGTGGGCAAAACCGAACTTTCCAAAGCATTGGCCGAAGCAATGTTCGGTAGTGAAAATGCGATTGTCAAACTGGATATGTCCGAGTATATGGAAAAGCATACCGTATCGAAACTCATCGGGTCGCCTCCGGGCTATGTCGGCTTTGAGGAGGGCGGCCAACTGACCGAAAAGGTACGGCGTAGTCCCTATTCGGTTGTGCTGTTTGATGAGATTGAAAAGGCGCATCCCGATGTTTTCAATCTGCTTTTACAAATTTTGGAGGACGGCGTCTTAACCGATTCACAGGGCAGAAAGGTCAGTTTTAAAAACACCGTGATTATTATGACCTCCAACATTGGCGCGCGCCGGATTACCGAGAAAAAACAGACACTTGGTTTTGGCGGCGCGCAGAAAACCGACGAATCCTCGGTTGAAGAAATCAAGCAGGAGGTATTGGGTGAATTGCGCAAAGCCTTCCGTCCGGAGTTTTTAAACCGCGTTGATGATATTATCGTGTTTCATAAACTCACCCATGAAGAAATCTGTGACATTGCTCGCAAAATGCTTTCTACACTCACAAACCGTTTGTCTGACATGGGCATCACGGTTACCTTTGATGATACGGTGGTTGAAAAAATTGCCGATGAGGGTTTTGACCCGGTTTATGGTGCGCGACCCTTGCGCCGTGCCATCCAAAGTCGCTTAGAGGACAAACTCAGCGAAGAAATTTTGGAGAATAAGATTGCGCGCGGTGCATCTGTTCTTTGTACTTTTGACGGCACAGACTATCAGTTTGTACCGGCAGAATCAAAAGCGTAGCAGATATAAAATGCCGCCCTGCTTTTGCAGGGCGGCATTTTCAATTAACGCTGTTTTTGAAGGAACTGTAAAATTTCTGCTTTGTTGTGATAACCAATTAGGGTATCCATTACCGTTTTGTTTTGAAGCAATAGCAATGTAGGCACGCTTAAAATTCCCATTTTATCTGCAATGTCACGGCTTTC
>JAFTLL010000020.1 GCA_017456015.1 Clostridia bacterium
TTGCTGACGGTTTATATCAAGGGTTTAATGTTACCATCCCCTACAAAACAGCCATTATCCCCTATTGTGACGAATTGGATGCGCTTTCTGCGCGTATGGGGAGTGTAAATACGGTTTACTTTAAAAACGGGAAAACGGTCGGTTATAATACAGATTATTTCGGTTTTCGGTATTTGTTAGAGCAAAACGGTATTTCGGTTTCCGGCTGTAAAGTCCTTGTCCTCGGCAGCGGCGGTGCGAGTCTTACGGTACGCGCTGTTTTAGGAGATTTACAGGTGGGTGAAATTGTGGTTATTTCCCGTTCGGGAAAAGATAACTACGAAAACATTTCCCAACACTATGATGCAGATATGATTGTAAATACGACACCCGTAGGCATGTATCCAAACAATCTGCAAAGCCCGATTGAATTGCAAGAATTCAAGAACTGCCGCACGGTAGTCGATTTGATTTATAATCCCCTTCGCACAAAACTCTTGCTCGACGCAGAGCGTTTGGGTATGCGGTCGGTAAATGGATTAACCATGCTTGTTGCACAGGCTAAGCGCGCAGCAGAACTTTTTACGGGAACGGACATTTCAAACAATGAAATTAAAAAAACAGTTGCCGCCATGCAGCAAGAATTTTGCAGTTTGGTTTTGGTTGGAATGCCTGGATGCGGAAAAAGTACGGTGGGAAAACGGTTGGCCGAGTACAGCGGCAAAATTTTTATGGATACAGATGATATGGTGGTGTCTGCCACAGGCACAGATATTCCCACTTTGTTTGCAACCCAGGGCGAGGCTGTGTTCCGCAAACTGGAAACCGATGCGGTATTACAGGCAACCAAGCAACTTGGTGCAGTGATTGCTACCGGCGGCGGAGTGGTTTTAAAAGAAATCAACTGCCTGGCTTTACGACAAAACGCAAAGGTTGTTTTTTTAAGCCGCCCTGTGGATGAGCTTGCAACGGCCGGTCGACCCTTATCCAAAGATCGAAAGGCAGTGTGTGAGCTCTTGGCCCAGCGTTTGCCTCTATATCGCGCTGTAAGCGATTTTGAGGTTGCGGTAGACAAAAATCCCGAGGTTACCTGCAAAAGAATATTGGAGGCCATAAAAAATGAAGATTTTAGTGATTAACGGGCCGAACATCAATATGCTCGGCATAAGAGAACCAGATATTTACGGTAAAGACACATATGATGCACTTTGCAGGCAAATCAAAGCGCATTGCGCGGCAAAGCAGGTCGATGTTTCCTTTTTTCAATCGAACTATGAAGGTGCCATCGTTGATGCAATTCAAAAAGCCTATTTCGATAAGATAGATGGTATCGTTATCAATCCGGCTGCTTATACCCATACAAGTGTTGCGATTTTAGATGCTTTAAAGGCAGTTGGAATTCCGACTGTGGAGGTACATATTTCGGATATCAACAGCCGTGATACCTTTCGCAAACACTCCTACATCAGTGCTGTCTGTCAAAAGACAATTTGCGGCAAAGGTTTTGCCGGATACATTGAGGCCATAGACCATTTATTGACATAAGCGTGATAAGCAAAAGAACCCTGTATGAAACAGGGTTCTTTTTTTTGCGTCAAAATTAAAACATTGTCATTTGATTTGAATCCGGAAGCGCGTCCAAAACACCCATTTGGTTCAGCGATTCAATAACCGATTTTGAAACACCGGCTACACTTTGAAATTCATCCTTAGAGATGAAACTGCCGTGTTGTGCCGCTTCATATAAAGAAACCGCCGCTTTTTCTCCAACACCGTCCAGTGCTGCGAAAGGCACGCGCATTTTACCGTCTTCTACCAAATATTTCGTTGCATGCGATTTTTTCAAATCAATGGGTAAAATCTCAATTCCGCGACAAAGAATCTCATTAAAGACAAGCAAAGTATCACAAGCATCTTTTTCTTTTTTACTGGCTTCCTTGTCTTTGAGCCGAATTTCATTGATACGGCGCTTAATGGCTTCCCTGCCTTTGAGAATCGTAGAAAGTTCAACATCTTCGGAGCGCACTGTGAAATAAGCACAGTAGTATTCAACGGGTCTGTGAACCTTATACCAACCCAAACGCAATGCGGCAATCATATAGGCCGCGGCATGGGCTTTTGGGAACATATACTTAATTTTAAAACAAGAATCAATATACCATTGCGGCACATTGTTCTCCTTCATTAAACGAATATGCTCCTCGGTCAGTAGTTTCTTGGCTTTCCCTTTACGAACGATTTCCATGATTTTAAAAGCATCCTTTTTCGGTACGCCTTTATAAATCAAATAGGTCATAATGTTATCACGCGTTCCAATTACATCAGAAATCGTACAGGTACCGGAGCGAATCAAATCCTGCGCGTTGCCAAGCCAAACATCGGTGCCGTGTGAAAGACCGGATATCTGTAAAAGGTCAGAAAAGGTTTTCGGCTTTGTTTCGACCAACATATCCCGAACAAATTTTGTCCCCAGCTCCGGTAAGGTATAGGTACCGGTCAGCGAATCTATATCCTCTGAGGTTACACCCAGTGCTGCTGTGGAGCCAAACAGACTCATAACATCCGGGTCACTCATACAAACAGAGTTTACGGGGATACCAGTATATTCTTCAAGATATTTGTAAATCGTCGGCACATCATGGCCTAATTCGTCCAGTTTGAGAATATTATCGTGAATCGAATGGAAATCAAAGTGCGTAGTTATCATATCCGAATCAACATCATTTGCCGGGCGCTGCACCGGACAAAAATCATAAATTTCCATATCAGCCGGAACAACAACCATACCGCCGGGATGTTGACCGGTGGTACGCTTGATTTTACTCTTGTTGATGGAAACTGCAAGACGTTCTTCTTCACTCTTGCTTAACATCATACCGTAATCCTCAGCATAATGCTTTACAAATCCATAAGCTGTTTTTTCGGCAACCGTAGCGATGGTGCCGGCTTTAAATACGTTTTGCTCACCAAATAATTCTTCGGTAAAACGGTGAATAAAAGGCTGTACCTCACCCGAAAAGTTTTGGTCAATATCAGGGACCTTATCACCGTCAAACCCAAGGAAAGTTTCAAACGGAATATCGTGACCGTCACGGTTATAGTCTGCATTGCATTTCGGGCATTTTTTCGCCGGCAAATCAAATCCCGAACCGATGCTTCCATCGGTAATCCATTCACTGTGTTTGCAGTTGGGACAAACATAATGAGGCACCAATGGATTGACTTCGGAAATACCGGCCATGGTTGCAACAAAGGAGGAACCTACCGAGCCTCGCGACCCGACAAGATAGCCGCGTTTTTCCGATTCGGCCACAAGTTTTTGTGCGGTAACATACATGACCGAGAATCCGTGCCGAATAATCGAAGAAAGTTCGCGTTCTAACCGGTCATTTACAATCTCCGGTAAGGGGTCACCATACAACTCTTTTGCACGACTGCGGGTGATTTCGGTTAAAATATCGTCCGACCCTTCAATTTTCGGCGGATAGTTTCCGTCCGGTATGGCCTTAACGCTGCCATCGATGCTGTCTGCAATTTTTTGCGGATTGTCAATTACAATTTCTTTCGCACGCGCACCTAAAAAAGCGAAATCTTCCAACATTTCCGCTGTGGTTTTTAAGTAAAGCGGCGGCTGCGTTTCGGCATCTTTAAAACCTTGTCCGGCCATCAATATGGTGCGTAGTTTTGCATCCTCTTTATAAAGAAAATGCACGTCACCCGTAGCCACCACCGGTTTACCGATTTTGTCTGCAACCGCGATAATTTTACGATTTATTTCGTTTAAATCTTCTTCGGAATGCACTATGCCGTTACGTAACATGAAAGCGTTGTTTCCGTTCGGCTGAATTTCAATATAATCATAAAAGCGTGCAATTTCTTCTATACGCTCTTCCGGGAGATTATCGAGAACCGCTTGGTATAAATCGCCCTGCTCGCAAGCGCTGCCGATAATCAGACCTTCTCGGTATTTTTCAATAACGCTGCGCGGATAGAGCGGTTTAGCCGGGCGCGGTTTTTGTGGATTGTTTTTGTTGTAGGTTTTGCGGAAATAATTCAAATGTGCATAAGAAACCAACCGGTACAGATTTTGAAGTCCGGTTTGATTTTGTACCAGGATAATCATGTGATAACGGGTCAATTTTTCAGAGTCGACACCGGTATCAATGGTTTTACCGCCTTGATTATAAACATCATCAACAAAATAGGCCTCTACGCCGTAAATCACCTTGAAATTTTCATCTTTTTTTCGAATGGCGTTTAGGGTATTCATGGCTTCCGGAAAGGATTGCACTACACCGTGGTCGGTAATGGCAATGGCCTTATGTCCCCATTTAAATGCTTGCTGAATTAGAGCGCTTGCGGGCACAACAGCATCCATAGCTGACATACTGGTGTGCGCATGCAATTCTACGCGTTTCTCTTCGGCCTCGTCCATCTTTTCATAGGTATCTAAAACGGCAATAGAAAGCGGACGCAATATGTAGCCTTTTTCCCAATCATCAAACTCATAATTACCGCGAACCAGCAAACAGTTCCCCGGTTGAATCGGGTCAAACTGCCCTTCTTTATCTTTGTTGACTATCAGCTTGGCAAAAAGCGAGTTGGTCTTATCAGAAAAAGAAAAATTGATGAATATTTTATCGCCTTTTTTGGTTGGCTTGACCTCTTTTGAAAAAACTTCACCCCAAACCACAAGTCCGGGTACTTCGGTTGTAACTGTATGCATGGGTACAGGTTTACCTGTAATTGGACGCCCGTAAAACAACTGTGCGGAATCAAGATAAATTTGTGAGCCGTCCTCGGGTTTATCATGACGAGTTGTAGATTTCGGAGCAGTATTTTTCGAGACCGGATTGGGCGCTGTCGGCGTTTGAACCGGTATTTCTGGTGCCGGGCGTACCATTTCAACCGTTTCGGTTACGCCGGAGTATGTGATGCCGAGCTCCATGCCGAAAAAGGCTTTGACTGCGGAACATAAATCGGTTTCAAAAGAAGAATTCTTTATGGTGTTTAAACCGCCGAAAGCCAGCTCAATTTCCAGTTGATTCTCTTGTAAGTGATATTTTGCATTGTTAAAATAACCGTTTAGCGTTGGATTGCGCAATTTTAAAAATTCCACAATATCGGCAAGAATTTCGGTATTCGGAACAACCTTTTGAAAATGATACTTTACAGATACTGAGGTGAGGCGAAGTGCGTCAGCAAGTGCGGATTTAAATTTAGCAATACGTGCAAAGCAAACATATGAATTAAAAACAAGCTCTAAGGCCATCGTACGGCGCGGCTTGTCCACCGAGCAGGAGGTTACTTGCGCATCGGCCAAATCATCAAAACCCGATATGTAATTGCAAAATAATTGTTCAATGGTTGCTGACATGATTTATATTCCTTTATAATTTCTTTATTTCTTCAAGCAGTGCAGGCAAA